>NZ_JBFAMM010000032.1:0-82290 GCF_040656535.1 Streptomyces sp. NPDC049887
GCCCGCGCGCCGCCGGGGGCGGCCCCCCCCGCGGCCGGCCCCCCCCCCCGGGGGGGGCGGCGGGCGGCGGGGGGGGCGGGGGCGGCCCCCCCCCCCGCGCCCGCGGCCCCGACGTCTACAGAGCGGAGACCCGACTCGCGCCCCCGGGCCCCGGCGCGGCGGGCTCCCGCCACATGGGCCACATCAGCGGGCCGTCGGGCAGCCGGACGGTGCGGTCCGTGAGAGCGAAGCCGAGCCGCTCGTAGAGACGGGTGCTGCGGGCACTGCTCGCCTCCAGATAGGCGGGCAGCCCCTCCCTGTCGCACCGCTCCAGGGCGGGCGCGAGCAGGGCCGTGCCGAGCCCTTCGCCCTGCCGGTCCGGGGAGACGGCGACCAGCAGCAGATACTCGTGCGCCCTGCCCTGCGGATGGACGGCACCGGTCAGCCGGCCGACGAGTTCGGCCCGCTCGTTGCCGGGATCGGCGATCTCCCGCATCCGGGCGGGGGTGTCGTCCTCCTCCTCGGGCGCCTCCGCGGGAACCTGGAGCCAGAGCGCGGCGGCGGTTCCGTCCTCGGTCATGTCGACCCGCCCCTCGGCGAGGGCGATGTCGAGGAAGACCCCGAGGAAGACCCCGTGCACCCGGCGGCGGTGGGCCTCGTCGGGGAAGACCCAGCTGCTGACCGGGTCGTGCATGAACGCCTCGTCGAGCAGCCGCACCACCGTGCCGCGGTCCCGCTCCCCCGCCTGCCGTATCCGTACGCCCATGCCCGGGCCACCTCTCCGCGATCGTCAACCGGCCGCTGCGATACTAGAGTTGCCGACGGTGTCGCGCACGGCCGCCCGCGCTCAGCGGCTGCGGCGCGTGACGAACTCCGCCAGGGAGAGCAGGTCCCCCGCCGCCTTGAGGTCCGGCACCGCACGGGACAGCTGCTGCACGGCCCGGGCCATCCGGTCCGCCGCCTGCAGTTGCGCCCAGTCCCGGCCGCCGGCCCGCTCCACCGCGTCGGCCGCCCGGGCGACCGCCCCGGCGTCCATCGGCCCGGCGTACAGTTCGGCGAGCTCCGCCCCCGCCTCGGTGCCCGAGCCGAGCGCGGCCACCACCGGCAAGGACTTCTTGTGCGCGGCCAGATCGGCGCCGGCGGGCTTGCCCGTGCGGTCCGGGTCGCCCCAGATGCCGATGAGGTCGTCGATCAGCTGGAAGGCCAGCCCCGCCTCCCGCCCGAAGGCGTCCATCGCGGCGATCTCCTCCTCCCCCGCCCCCGCGTACAGCGCGCCGAGAGCACAGGCACAGCCCAGCAGCGCCCCGGTCTTGGCCGTCGCCATGGCGAGGCATTCGTCCAGCGAGACCTCCCTCGGCCCGCGGTGCTCGAAGGCGCAGTCGGCCTGCTGGCCGGCGCAGAGCTCGATCACACAGGCAGCGAGCCGGGCCGAGGCCCCCGCCGCGGCCGGGTGCCGGTCCTCCGCGAGCAGCCGCAGCGCCAGGGCCAGCATGGCGTCACCCGCGACGATGGCGTCCGGGGTGCCGAACACCGTCCAGGCGGTGGGCCGGTGCCTGCGGGTCGCGTCCTCGTCGATCACGTCGTCGTGGAGCAGGGTGAAGTTGTGCGCCAGTTCGACGGCCGCGGCCGCGCGCACCGCCTGCTGCGGCTCCCCGCCGAGTGCCCGGGCGGCGGCGAGCACCAGGGCGGGCCGGATCGCCTTGCCCGCCGCCCCGGCCGCCGGCGTGCCGTCGGCGTGTTCCCAGCCGAAGTGGTACATCGCGACCCGGCGCATGGCCCCGGGAAGGGACTCGACGGTGTCCCGGAGCCGGGGGTCGACGGCACTGCGGGTGCGCTCCAGGAGCCGCGCCGCCTCATGGGCGTCGGTGGCGGCGGCGTCCGGACTGGTCATGGTCACGGTCACGTCCTCTGCTGAAGGGGGTGGGGCGGGGCGGCGCCGGGCCGCCCCGCCGGATCGGCGCCGGACGAGCGGCTGAGGGCGTCAGCGCCAGCGGCTCACCTCGACGTTCTCCAGCACGCCGAGGGCGTCCGGCACCAGGACCGCCGCCGAGTAGTAGGCCGTGACCAGGTAGGAGATGATCGCCTGCTCGTCGATGCCCATGAAGCGGACGGAGAGGCTGGGTTCGATCTCGTCGGGGATGCCGGTCTGGTGCAGACCGACCACCCCTTGGTCCTCCTCGCCCGTACGCATGCAGATGATCGAGGTGGTCCGGGCGTCCGAGATCGGGATCTTGTTGCACGGGAAGATCGGTACACCGCGCCAGGCGGGGATGCGGCTCCCCCCGATGTCGACGGTGTCCGGGTAGACGCCCCGCCTGCTGCACTCCCGGCCGAAGGCGGCGATGGCCCTGGGGTGGGCGAGGAAGAGCTTGGAGCCGCGCCGCCGGGACAGCAGCTCGTCCATGTCGTCCGGCCCCGGCACTCCGTCGTGGGGCTGCAACCTCTGACCATAGTCGCAGTTGGCCAGGAGCCCGAACTGCTTGTTGTTGACGAGCTCGTCCTCCTGGCGCTCGCGCAGCGCCTCGACCGTCAGCCGCAACTGCTGCTCGGTCTGGTTCATCGGCTGGTTGTAGAGGTCCGCGACCCGGCTGTGGACCTTCAGCACGGTCTGGGCGACGCTCAGTTCGTACTCGCGGGGGGCGGCCTCGTAGTCGACGTACGTGTGCGGGACGACGGCCTCGCCGACGTGACCGGCGGAGAGGTCGATGGCGGCCTCCCCGTACTTGTTGGTCCGCTGGTGGGGGATCGACGCCACGGACTGGAGATGGCCTGCGAGGGATTCGGCGCGGTCCGCGAGGATCAGCACGTCCTGCCGGGTGAGCTCCAGCGCGACGCACGCGGTGCCGGCCCGGGCGGTGAACTCCCAGACGGCGTCGCCGTCGACCAGCGACCTGTCACCGAAGTACGAGCCGTCGGCGAGGACTCCGAGCACGGCCTCGTCGCCGTAGGGACCGGTGGCGATCTGCTCCACCCGGCCGTGCGCGAGGAGGAACACCCGGTCCGCCGCCTCGCCCTTCGTCGCCAGTACGTCGCCCGGTGCGAACCGCACCTGCCGGCAGCGCTGGGCCAGTTCGCGCAGCACGGCCCCGTCGTCGTACCCCCGCAGGGGCGGCAGCTCGCCGAGCTCGGCCGGGATGACCTCGACCTGACTGCCCGTCTGGACGAAGGTGACGCGCCCGTCGCCCACCGAGTAGCTGAGCCGACGGTTCACCCGGTACGTACCGCCCTGCACCTGGACCCAGGGCAGCATCCGCAGCAGCCACCGGGAGGTGATCTCCTGCATCTGGGGCGCCGACTTGGTGGTGGTCGCCAGGTTCCGCGCGGCGGCCGTACCGAGACTCTGCTGTGGCAGTGCCGCGTCCTGGCCGCCCTCACGCACCTCGTCACCAACCGAACCAACCGACATGGGACTCCTTCGCAATCATGGGTTGACCTGCGACGAAGAGCCTTCCAGCACGCTGCGTGGATGCGCCATTACACAAATGAGTGGGACTAGAGCGGGATGCGCGCGGGCATGGCGTGCGTTTTCCGCCCGATCGGCGCACTGGCCGGATCGGCTCGCACAGCGTTCGAACGGATCGCCTGGTCACCGGGGTTGGGGTAGAAGCGGCACACGAGCACTTCCAGCCGTGAAGGAGTCGGCCATGGCCCCACCCATGTCCGCGGACAGCTTCCTCGACGCACTGCGCGACGAGGGACTGACGGTCGTCCAGGTCGGTGCCTGGCGCACCCACAACCGCAACCACAAAGGCCCCTGGGGGCCCGTGCACGGCGTGATGATCCATCACACCGCCACCAGGGGCACCGCGGACACCGTCCGCATCTGCCGTGACGGCTACGCGGGCCTGCCCGGTCCGCTGTGCCACGGCGTCATCGCCAAGGACGGCAAGGTCCACCTGGTCGGCTACGGCAGGGCCAACCACGCGGGACTCGGCGACGACGACGTGCTGCGCGCCGTCATCGCCGAGAAGGCACTCCCTCCCGACGACGAGGCGAACACGGACGGGAACCGGCACTTCTACGGATTCGAGTGCGAGAACCTCGGCGACGGCGCTGACCCCTGGCCGGCGGTCCAGCTGGCGGCCATCGAGAAGGCGGCCGCCGCCGTCTGCCGGCGCCACGGGTGGAACGCCCGGTCGGTGATCGGGCACCTGGAGTGGCAGCCGGGGAAGATCGACCCGCGGGGCTTCACGATGAACGCCATGCGCGCCCGGATCACCGAACGGCTCAAGTGACGCGGTCCGCGTGAACCGGACCGCCCCGCCGGCCACGGCGGGGTGAACCTGCCGTGCAGGGGCGGCGAGAATGGCGGGGTGAACGTGTTCGACCTCGCCGCCCTCCGGCCCCGGCTGCCCTCCCCGCTGGAACCGGTGGAGGACGAGCGCTTCGCGCGGCACGGGGTGCGCCTGCTGCTCAAACGGGACGATCTCATCCATCCGGACCTGCCCGGCAACAAGTGGCGCAAGCTGGCGCCGAACGTACGCGAGGCAGCGGGCCGCACCGTGCTCACCTTCGGCGGCGCGTACTCCAACCACCTGCGCGCCACGGCCGCCGCCGGGCGGCTGCTCGGCTTCCCCACGGTCGGCGTCGTCCGGGGCGACGAGCTCGCCGGGAAGCCCCTCAACGCGTCACTGACCGCCTGCGCCGCCGACGGTATGCGGCTGCACTTCGTGGACCGTGCCACGTACCGCCGCGCGTCCGATCCCGAGGTGCTCGGGGGGCTCCTGGAACGCTTCGGGGGGCCGGAGCGGTGCTGGGTCGTCCCCGAGGGCGGCAGCAACGCCCTCGCGGCGCGGGGCTGCACGGTGCTCGGCCGCGAACTCCGCGGCGCGGCCGATGTGGCCGCCGTGGCGTGCGGGACGGGCGGGACCCTCGCGGGGCTCGCCGCAGGACTCGGGGACGGAGCGCGGGCACTCGGATTCCCCGTGCTCAAGGGGGGCTTCCTCGGCGAGCGGACGGGCACCCTCCAGGAGGAGGCGTTCGGCGGACCGGTCGGCGACTGGTCGCTCGACGAGCGGTTCCACTTCGGCGGCTACGCGCGCGTCCCGCCCGCCCTCGACGCCTTCGCGCAGGATTTCGAAGAACGTCATGGACTGCCCGTGGAGCGTCTCTATGTCGCCAAAATGCTCTACGGACTTGTCACCCTCGCCGGCGAGGGCGCCTTCCCGCCCGGCACCACCGTTGCCGCGGTGATCACCGGCCGGCCTCAGTCGACGGCCTCACGGTAGGCGGCCGCCTCCTCGAGGTCCAGCCGCCGCAGCAGCGCCCGCATCATCTCGTCGTCGATCCGCCGTTCGTCACGCAGCCGCACGAACACCTCGCGCTCGGACTGGATCACCTCACGGGTGAGGCGGCGGTAGGTGTCGTCCGCGGACTCGCCCGTGGCGGGGTTGACCGCCCCGAGCCGTTCCCAGGGCGAGTTCCTGCGGCGTTCCAGGACCGTGCGCAGCCGGTCGAGCAGCGGCTCCGGAAGGGCGTTGACCGGATCCGCGACGAGCTCCTCCAGTCGCTGCTCCGCGGCGCGGGACGCCTCGCTCTGCGCCTGCGCCTCGGCCAGGGTGACGCTCCGCGGGTCGCGCTCCGGGAGCCTCAGGAGGCGGATCAGCGGCGGCAGGCTGAGCCCCTGCACGACCAGGGTGCCGATCACCGTGGTGAAGGTGAGGAAGAGGATCAGGTTGCGCGCCGGGAAGGGCTCCCCGTCCGCCGTCAGGAGCGGGATGGAGAAGGCGATCGCCAGGGACACCACGCCCCGCATGCCGGCCCAGCCGACGATCACCGGGGTCCGCCAGTCCACCCCGGGCTCGCGATCCCTGATGCGCCTGGACAGTATGCGCGGGACGAAGGTCCCGGGGAAGACCCAGACGAAGCGGGACACGACCACGACGACGAAGACGACCACGGCGTACCAGGCGGCCTCCTGGAGCGAGAACGAGCCGAGCTTGCGCACCACGTGCGCCAGTTGCAGTCCGATCAGCGCGAAGACGGCCGACTCGAGGATGAAGGCGACCATCCGCCAGACCGCCTCCTCCTGGAGCCTGGTGGCGAAGTCGACCTGCCAGGACCGGTGCCCCAGGAAGAGGGCGACGACCACGACGGCCAGCACGCCGGAGGCGTGGACGTGCTCCGCGGCGGCGTAGGCGACGAAGGGGATCAGCAGGGACAGGGTGTTCTGCAGCAGGGGCTCCCTGAGGTGGGTCCGCAGCCAGTGGATCGGCACCATCAGCACCATGCCGACGCCGACGCCGCCGGCCGCCGCGACGAGGAACATCAGGACGCCCTCCCCCCAGGTGATGCCCTCGCCGACGGCCGCCGCCAGCGCCACCCGGTACGCGGTGATGGCGGTGGCGTCGTTGACCAGGGACTCGCCCTGGAGGACCGTGGTGATCCGGCCGGGCAGCCGGAGCTTGCGGGCGACCGCGGTCGCCGCCACCGCGTCCGGCGGGGCCACCACGGCGCCCAGCACCAGCGCCGCGGTCAACGGAAGGCCGGGGATCACCAGGTGCGCCACCCACCCCACGACGAGGGTGGCGAAGAGGGTGTAGCCGACGGACAGCAGGGCGATCGGCCTGATGTTGGCCCGCAGGTCGAGGTACGAGCTGTCGATGGCCGCGATGTGCAGCAGCGGCGGCAGGATCAGCGGCAGGACGATGTGCGGGTCCAGCGTGTACTCGGGAACGCCCGGCACGTACGAGGCGACCAGGCCGACGGCGACGAGCAGCAGGGGCGCGGGCACCACCGTCCTGCGGGCGATCCCCGCGATCGCGGCGCTCGCCGCGACCAGCGCCACCACCGACAAAGCCTCCATGATCCGCCCCTCACCCGCTCACCCACGTCGTAACCTGGCCATCATGAGCGAGTGCCCGCATGTTCTCGACCTGCCGCGCCCCGAACCCGCGCCCCTCAGCGACACGTGCCTCGGGTGCCGAACGGCGGGGACGCACCCGGTACAGCTGCGGCTCTGCCTGACGTGCGGGCACGTGGGATGCTGCGACTCGTCGCCGGGCCGGCACTCGTCGCACCACTCCGAGCAGGAGGGACATCCGGTGATGCGTACCCTGGAGCACGGAGAGAGCTGGCGATGGTGCTTTCCGGACGGTTCGATCGTCTGACGTCTGGGTACGTCAAAGCTCCGCCGATTTCTCGCAATTGAGGACCGCCGAGCACTAGCCACTGTGCGTACTCATGGGCTTACCATGAGTGACGGAGTCGGGTAGGGGTCCCGGCGACACCGCACCATGGATCGCGATAGCGTCGCCAGTCGAGGTACTGGCTGCGCACCGACGCGCAGTACTCGGCTCCGGGACCGCCCTCCCGGGGCCTCGATCGACCTTGTGCCACCTTGGAGGTGAGGGTGTCCCAGATCGCAGGCGAGCCCGGGACTCAGGACTTCGTGGAAGTCCGGCTGCCCGCTGCGGGTGCCTACCTGTCCGTGCTGCGTACGGCCACGGCCGGCCTCGCGGCGCGCTTGGACTTCACGCTCGACGAGATCGAGGACCTGCGCATCGCGGTCGACGAGGCCTGCGCGATCCTGCTGCAGCAGGCCGTCCCCGGATCCGTCCTCAGCTGCGTCTTCCGGCTCGTCGACGATTCCCTGGAGGTCACGGTCTCGGCCCCGACGACCGACGGTCGCGCCCCGGAGCGCGACACCTTCGCCTGGACGGTGCTCTCGGCACTGGCCGGCAAGGTCGACTCCTCCGTGGCGGAGGACCGGACGGTCTCCATCAGCCTGTACAAACAGCGCGGCGCGGGACCCGGGCCGGCGTGAGGGACGGGGACGGTCCGGTGCGCGACGAGGAGCGGATTCCCGGAACGCCGAACGGCGGTCGCACGGCTCCCGCGGAGCCGGGCGGCGCGCCGGCGGGCATCCCGGAGCAGCAGGCCAGGCCGCACCCGGTGGACGAGCGTGACGGCCTCCCGGCCGCGGCGGAGCAGAAGCAGGCTGGGGGTACCTCCCAGGCGAAGCACTGGCAGAGGGCGGCCATGAGCGAGCACGAGCACGACCTCAAGGAACACGGGCACCACGCTCCGAACGACCGGAGCGAGGCGCGCTCGATGTTCATCGCGCTGCGCGGACTTCCCGAGGGTTCCCCCGAGCGCGCCGAGCTCCGGAACCAGCTGGTGCGGATGCACCTGCCCCTGGTGGAGCACCTGGCCCGCCGCTTCCGCAACCGCGGGGAGCCGCTCGACGACCTGACCCAGGTCGCGACGATCGGGCTGATCAAGTCCGTGGACCGGTTCGACCCCGACCGGGGCGTCGAGTTCTCGACGTACGCGACGCCGACCGTCGTCGGCGAGATCAAGCGGCACTTCCGCGACAAGGGCTGGGCGGTGCGGGTGCCGCGGCGGCTGCAGGAGCTGCGGCTCGCACTGACCACGGCGACGGCGGAGCTGTCCCAGCAGCACGGCCGCTCCCCCACGGTCCACGAGCTCGCCGAGCGCCTCGGCATCTCCGAGGAGGAGGTCCTGGAGGGCCTGGAGTCCGCCAACGCGTACTCGACGCTCTCCCTGGACGTCCCGGACACCGACGACGAGTCCCCGGCGGTCGCTGACACCCTGGGCGCCGAGGACGAGGCCCTGGAGGGCGTCGAGTACCGCGAGTCGCTGAAGCCGCTGCTGGAGGACCTGCCGCCCCGAGAGAAGCGGATTCTGCTCCTTCGCTTCTTCGGCAACATGACCCAGTCGCAGATCGCGCAGGAGGTCGGCATCTCCCAGATGCACGTCTCCCGCCTCCTGGCCCGCACGCTCGCACAGCTCCGCGAGAAGCTCCTGGTCGAGGAGTGACCCTCCGGCGGTTCCGGACGTACGTACGTCTGCCCCGGCCGCGGGAGGCTATGCGCGGCCGCGGATGCCCAGCGCCTCCGTCGTGCGCGGGTCGAGCAGCAGCACCAGCGAGGTGACCGCCACGAAGGCCAGCACGATGCCCGCGGGGATCAGCCCGCCCGAGGAACGGAGCAGGGTCCAGGCCACCGGCAGCGCCATGATCTGGGTGATGATCGCGGGCCCACGGCTCCAGCCGCGCCCGAGCAGCAGTCCGCGCGCCGCGAGCAGGGGGATGACGCCCAGTGCGACCAGCGTCACTCCGCCCGTCTCGGCCTGGGACGTGCTCTCCGGGGCTCCGGTCAGGCCCGAGACCAGCATGTAGAGGCCTCCGGCGAACAGGGCCAGGGCCTCCAGCCCGCACAGGGCGGCCGCCGCGGTCAGCCGGCCGGGCCGCTTCGCGGGTGCGCCGGGGACGGTCTCAGGGGTCTGCTCAGCACTGCTCACCCCTGCAGGGTAGCCCCGGGTCCGGTGCGCCCCGCGGTTCGGGCGGCACCGGGGGCCGTTCGCCCCGGGCTGGGCCGGGTACCCCTTGGTAGGTACGCTGGCGGCCATGCGCGCACTCCTCGTGGTCAACCCGGCGGCAACCACCACCAGTGCCCGCACCCGTGACGTGCTCATCCACGCCCTCGCGAGCGAGATGAAGCTGGAGGCCGTCACCACCGAGTACCGCGGTCACGCCCGCGACCTCGGCCGCCGCGCCGCAGACTCCGACGACATCGACCTGGTCGTGGCCCTGGGCGGCGACGGCACGGTCAACGAGGTCGTGAACGGACTGCTGCACGCGGGCCCGGCCCCGGACGCCCTGCCGCGCCTCGCCGTCGTCCCGGGCGGCTCCACGAACGTATTCGCCCGCGCCCTCGGGCTGCCGAACGACGCCGTGGAGGCCACCGGGGCGATCCTGGACGCCCTGGAGACGGGCAGCGGGCGCACGGTGGGCCTCGGCATAGCGGCCGGTACGCCGGACACTCCGGACGAAGGCGTTCCGCCGCGCTGGTTCACGTTCTGTGCCGGTTTCGGATTCGACGCCGGGGTCGTCGGCCGGGTCGAGCAGCAGCGGGAGCGCGGCCGAATCTCCACGCACTCGCTCTACATACGTCAGGCGGCACGGCAGTTTCTCGCCGACCCGCACCGCCGCAGCGGCGCGATCACCCTGGAACGCCCCGGGGCGGACCCCGTGCGCAATCTGGTGCTGTCCATCGTCTGCAACACCTCTCCCTGGACCTACCTGGGGAACCGTCCGGTGTACGCCGCTCCGGCCGCGTCCTTCGACAGTGCCCTGGACGTGCTCGGCCTGAGCCGGCTGTCGACCGCCGCCCTGGCCCGCTACGCGACCCAGTTGCTCACCTCGACCCCGGATCGCGGCCCGCGCGGCAAGCACGTGGCCTCTTTTCACGACCTCACGGACTTCACCTTGCATTCGAAGGTGGCACTGCCCTTCCAGATGGACGGCGACCACCTCGGGCTGCGCAGCAGCGTGACGTTCACAGGCGTACGCCGTGCACTGCGTGTGATTGTGTGAGCGGAAGGGGCAAAAGTCCTTCCACTCGAACGTTTAGGCGCGGGTCCACCCCATGGAAGTACGGCTGTGACCTAGTCGACACCGAGGAATCAAAAAAAACTTTCCGGAAGGGGTTGTATCCGCCGCCGAGGTTTGCGAATCTCTACATGGCGATCGGGACGGCCCGCAGGACCGGCCTCCACGGAAAGCCAGAACCCCTCCTCAACCTGGACCACAACCAGTTCATCTGGGCGTCGGCTCTTCACTTGCGGGGGGATTCGTGAAAGCGTTCACATTCACAAGCAACCTGCACGTAATACCAAGAGAGGTAGCAGCCATGGACTGGCGTCACAACGCCGTTTGCCGCGAGGAAGACCCCGAGCTGTTCTTCCCCATCGGCAACACCGGTCCTGCGCTGCTGCAGATCGAGGAAGCCAAGGCCGTCTGCCGTCGCTGCCCCGTCATGGAGCAGTGCCTGCAGTGGGCGCTCGAGTCCGGCCAGGACTCCGGCGTCTGGGGTGGCCTCAGCGAGGACGAGCGCCGCGCGATGAAGCGCCGCGCCGCCCGCAACCGGGCGCGCAACGCGAGCGCCTGACGGCCCCCTGCTAACAGCCTGAGCCCGGCGGCGCGTACGGCGAGTACGCATTCACCGCCCCCGAGCCGCAGCGCGCAGCAGTATCCCGAAGCTTTCGAGCCCCGGACCATCACGAACGGTCCGGGGCTCGCTGCTGTGCCCGGGGGGAACGGGGCCGGCGGCCCGCGCCCCGTCCCGGCCGCGGAATCGGCACGGCGGCGTGGCGGAGCCGTCGGGCGGCACGCCCCTACTTCTGACTCCGCACGGGAATGTCGAGGACGACCCGGGTCCCCCGCCCGGTGGCGGGCTTCATGTCGAAGGTGCCGCCCAGCTCCCCCTCCACGAGGGTCCTGACGATCTGGAGTCCCAGGTTGCCCGCCGTCTGCGGGTCGAAGTCCGCAGGCAGCCCCCGGCCGTCGTCCTCCACCGTGATCAGCAGCCGCTCGGCCGAGCGGGGACCACCGCGCGCCGCCGACACCTCGACCGTGCCGTGCTCCCCCGGGGCGAAGGCGTGCTCCAGAGCGTTCTGCAGCACTTCGGTGAGGACCATGGAGAGCGGCGTGGCGACCTCGGCGTCGAGGATTCCGCAGCGGCCGCTGCGCCTGCACTCGACCTTGCCGGGCGAGATCTCCGCCACCATGGCGAGCACCCGGTCGGCGATCTCGTCGAACTCGACCCTCTCGTCCAGGTTCTGGGACAGCGTCTCGTGGACGATGGCGATGGAGCCGACGCGCCGGACCGCCTCGTTGAGGGCCTCCCGGCCGCGCACGGAGTCCATCCGCCGGGCCTGGAGGCGCAGCAGCGCCGCGACCGTCTGGAGGTTGTTCTTCACCCGGTGGTGGATCTCCCGGATGGTGGCGTCCTTGGTGATCAACTCGCGTTCGCGGCGACGGAGTTCGGTGACGTCGCGAAGCAGTACGAGGGAGCCGATGCGGCTGCCCTTGGGCTTCAGCGGGATGGCACGGAGCTGGATGACTCCCCCGTTGCCCTCCACCTCGGCCTCCCGGGGCGCGTAGCCGCTGGCGAGCTTGACCAGGGCCTCGTCCACGGGGCCCCGGGACGGCGCGAGTTCGGCCGTGATCTGGCCCAGGTGCTGCCCGACCAGATCGGCCGCGAGGCCGAGCCGGTGGTACGCGGAAAGAGCGTTCGGGGACGCGTACTGGACGACACCGTCGGCGTCGAGGCGGATCAGCCCGTCGCCCGCGCGCGGCGAGGCGTCCATGTCGACCTGCTGTTCGGGGAAGGGGAACGCACCGGCGGCGATCATCTGGGCGAGGTCGGAGGCGGACTGCAGATAGGTCAGCTCGAGCCGGCTCGGGGTGCGGACCGTCAGGAGGTTGGTGTTGCGCGCGATCACTCCGAGGACCCGGCCGTCGCGCCGGACCGGGATCGACTCGACCCGTACCGGGACCTCCTCGCGCCACTCCGGATCGCCCTCGCGCACGATGCGCCCCTCGTCGAGCGCGGCGTCGAGCAGCGGACGGCGGCCCCGGGGAACCAGGTGGCCGACCATGTCGTCCTGGTAGGAGGTGGGTCCCGTGTTCGGCCGCATCTGGGCGACGGAGACGTACCGTGTGCCGTCCAGGGTGGGGACCCAGAGGACGAGGTCCGCGAAGGAGAGGTCGGAGAGCAGTTGCCACTCCGAGACCAGCAGGTGCAACCACTCGAGGTCGGACTCGCTCAGAGCGGTGTGCTGGCGTACGAGGTCGTTCATGGAGGGCACGTTGTGAGCGTACCTTTGGTGAGAACCTGACGGGACGGGCCTCCGTAGGGGAGGATGGGCCCGGAAGAGTGTGTGCGCAGACGGATGGACAGGGCAGAATGGTCTAGTCCACAATGGCACCATCGTGCGGAATGCGATCCGGACGGTGGACAACAGAAGACCTCCGCCCTCCCCGCACAGGAGGGTGGACCGAGGACCCGGCGCTTTCTGCCCTGACTGCGCCGCGGGCCTCCACACGGCCGACCGGGACCGCACACCCGCCGGCCGGGCTACTCCGGGCTGCGGTGCCGGACGGGTTGAGGGTCCCGTCCCGGCGCCGCGGCCCGCGGGTCTTTCAGGGGCCTGAGCGCGGCCGGGAACCCCCGGTGCGCGGACCGGCGGCGGCCCGGACCCCCGGAAGCACACGTCAGCGGGTCTCGGTGACCTCGGCCAGGGCCTGCGGGGGGCGACGACCACCTCGTGGCCGGCGACCGGAGCGGAAGGGTCTCCAGGATCGGCCGGACCTCCTCCGCCACGCCCGCGGCGCGCGGCGCGAAGCCCGCCGCGGCCGCCTCGCCCTGCGGCTTCGGCCCGACGGCGAAGAGGTCGGCGCCGAGGCCGCGCAACCGGTCGAGCACCGGTCGCAGCGCCTCCCCGCCACGGCCGTCCGTCACCGCGGCCACCACCGGGGGGATGTCGTCGACCATGGGAGCGGGCCGTGCGGCGGACCGGCGCCCGAACGGGAGAGGGCGGGGGTGCGGCTCGCCTCCACCGGCCTCGGGGCCGCCTCCTCGGCGGTGGGGTGTCCGTGGCCGCAGGAGGTGACAGCCGGGCGCTCGTGTGCCGTCCGGGGCCGGTCGACCACGGGGAAGCGCACTCCCGCCGGCCGGGATTCACCGGGGCGTCACCCCGTTCTGCTAGATTGGTCTATACCACATGACCTTTCAAACGATCGGCGGGCCCAGCGTGGAAGTTGTCATCGTCAAGGACGCCAAGGCAGGCGGGGAACTCGTCGCACGGAGCATCGCGGAACTGCTCCGCCGCAAGCCCGACGCCCTGCTCGGGGTGGCCACGGGGTCGACACCGCTGCCCGTGTACGAGGCGCTGGCCGCTGAGGTCCGGGCCGGGGCAGTGGACGTCTCCCGGGCCCGGATAGCGCAGCTCGACGAGTACGTGGGGCTGCCCGCCGGGCACCCCGAGTCGTACCGCTCCGTGGTGCTGCGCGAGGTCGTGGAGCCGCTCGGACTGAGCCCGGACGCGTTCATGGGCCCGGACGGCGGCGCGGACGACGTACAGGCCGCCTGTGCGGCGTACGACGCGGCGCTGAGGGAGGCGGGCGGTGTCGACCTGCAGTTGCTGGGGATCGGCACGGACGGGCACATCGGCTTCAACGAGCCCTGCTCCTCACTCGCCTCGCGAACGAGGATCAAGACGCTGACCGAGCAGACGCGCGTGGACAACGCGCGCTTCTTCGACGGCGACATCGAGCAGGTGCCGCACCACGTCATCACCCAGGGCATCGGGACGATCCTCGACGCACGGCACCTGGTGCTGCTGGCCACCGGTGAGGGCAAGGCCGAGGCGGTCGCGACGTGCGTGGAGGGCCCCGTCGCGGCCGTGTGCCCCGCCTCGGCACTGCAGCTGCACCCGCACGCGACGGTGGTGGTCGACGAGGCCGCGGCGTCTAAGCTGAAACTGGCGGACTACTTCCGCCACACGTATGCGAACAAGCCTGCCTGGCAGGGGCTGTAGCGCGGGGCCGGGGCGGGCCCGGCCGCACACCGGCCTTCGGCCACCGCGCGCACGCACGGCGATGCCGGGCGGCCCGATCGACGGGCGGCCCGGCATCGCCGTCCTCGCGACCGGGCTCGACGGCCGGTGTGCGGCCGCCCTCCTCCGGTGTCCGGTCGCCGGGGCGTCCGGGCCCTCGGGTCCGGCGGGCGGACGGGGCACGGTGCACCGCTCCGCGCGACCGCCGGACACACCCCGCGGGGCGGCCGGACGCAGGTCCTCAGCCGGCGGTGACGGCCTCCGCAGCCGCGATCCCGCAGACCCGGGCCGCGCCGTGGGTGGCCACATGGAGGGCCCCCCGGGGAGGGGCGGCGTTGAGCCCCATCTCCACGACGATCGTGTCGGGGCGGGCGGCGACGAGGGCGTCGAGGGACTGCGACATCCACGGGTGGCGGTGGGCGTCGCGGACGACCGCCACGATGCGCCGGCCGCCGGCCGCCGTGAGGACGTCGTCGACGGCGGCGTCCGCGTACGTGCCGGTCTCCGTACCGGGAAGCAGGCGGGCGAGTTCCGCCGCGACGCCCCACGGGGTCTCGTCACCGACGGCGATGTTGGCCACGGGCGTGAACGCGGCGACGTACGGCGCGGTGGTCAGCGGTTCGCGGGGACGGTCCCCCACCGTGACGCGCACGGCCCGGCGCGCGGCCGTCAGACCGATCTCGGCGCCGGGCGCGGTCCCCTCCTGTGAAGCCGCGCCCGGCTCCGATGCCGCCCCCCTGGCCCCCCTGGTCCAGTCCGCGAGCGCGCGCACCCGCGCGGCCGCGTCGGCCAGTCGTTCCTCGGGCAGCTCGCCCTTGCGCACCGCGGTGACCAGCGCGTCGCGCAGCCGCAGCACGGTGTCCTCGTCGGCCAGGCCGCCGCCGACACAGATCGCGTCGGCACCGGCGGCGATCGCGAGGACACTGCCGCGCTCGATTCCGTGGACCGCGGAGATGGCCTGCATCTCCATGCCGTCGGTGACGATCAGTCCGTCGTAGCCCAGCTCCCGGCGCAGCAGTCCGGTGAGGATCTGCGGGCTCAGGGTCGCCGGGCGATCCGGGTCGAGCGCGGGTAGCAGGATATGCGCGCTCATGACGGACTTGGAACCCGCCGAGACGGCCGCCCGGAAAGGCTGCAGCTCACGGGAGTGCAAAGTGGCCAACTCCACATCGATCCGCGGCAGGGCGTGGTGCGAGTCGACGGCCGTGTCACCATGTCCCGGGAAGTGCTTGGTACATGCAGCGACTCCCGCGGACTGGAGACCGCGGACATACGCGGCGGTGTGCCGGGCCACCAGGGCGGGGTCGGACCCGAAGGAACGCACCCCGATGACCGGATTGTCTGAATTTGAGTTGACATCGGCCGACGGAGCCCAGTTGAGGTCCACCCCGCACATGGCGAGCCGGCGGCCGAGCTCCGCGGCCACCGCCCCGGTCAGCTCGACGTCGTCCACCGACCCGAGCGCGTAGTTGCCGGGGAAGGAGGAGCCGGTGCCGACCTCCAGCCGCGTGACGTCGCCACCCTCCTCGTCGATCGCGACGAGGACGTCCTCGCGCTCCGCCCGCAACCGGGCCGTGAGGGCCCTGAGCTGGGCGGGCGAGGCGATGTTGCGGCCGAACAGCCCGACGGAGGAGAGCCCTTCGCCGATCCTGCGCAGCAGCCAATCGGGGGCCGTGGTGCCGACGAAGCCGGGCTGCAGCACGGCGAGGGCGTCACGGGTGAGCGTGTCGGTGCGGTCCACCGAAGTTGTCATGGAAGGCGTCATCCCTTCACCGCGCCGGCCGTCAGACCCGCGGCCATCTTGCGCTGTACGAGGAGGAAGAGGATCACGATGGGGACGGCCATCATCGTGGCCCCGGCCATCATCGGCGCGTACTCGGTGCCGTGCTTGGTGGTGAAGTTGCCGAGCCAGACGGTGGCCGTCTGGTTCTGCTGACTCATCAGCATCAGGGCGTACAGGTACTCGTTCCACGCCTGGATGAAGCCGTACACGGACGTCGCCACCATGCCCGGGGCGAGCAGCGGGAAGACCACCCGCACGAAGGCGCCGGTACGGGTGCAGCCGTCGACCATCGCCGCCTCCTCCAGTTCCCTGGGGATGTTGACGATGAACCCGCGCAGCGTCCACACCGTGAAGGGGAGGATGAACGTGAGGTACGTGATGATCAGGCCGGTGAGCCGGTCGTACTGACCAAGGTCGTTCAGGAGCAGGAAGACCGGGATGATCATCGCGACCAGCGGGACCATCTGGACGGCCAGGATGCCCACGATCACGATCTTGCGGCCGCGGAAGGCGAAGCGCGAGATCGCCAGCGCCGCCAGCATGCCGACCACGATGCCGATGAGCACCACGGCCAGCGAGACGACGAGGCTGCGGCCGACCGGCCCCCAGAAGTCCGCGATGTCGAAGGCCCGGGAGAAGTTCTCGATGGTGAACGTCCCGGGGAAGAAGTGCGGGTCCGGGTCGATGGCGTCCTTCGCTGGCTTGAAGGCCGTGTTCAGCATCCAGTAGACGGGGAAGCCGGCGGTGACGAAGACCAGCAGACCGAGCAGGTTCCAGCGGAGCCTGCCGCGGCCGTGCCTCCCGGGACGGCTCGGGGCGGCGATCCTGGCAACGGCGCTCACTCGACTTCTCCGATCTTGAGCATCTGGCGCATGTAGACGGCGACCACGCCGAGCAGCAGGACGACCGTCACCAGGGCGATCGCCGAGCCGCCGCCGTAGTCGTTGACCACGAAGGCCTTGTCGTACGAGTACGTCGTCAGCACCTGGAACTCGGCCTCCGGGCGGCCGCCCCGCATCACGAAGACCTGTGGGAACACACCCATGTCCCAGATGACCGAGAGCGTCGTGAGCATCACGATGACGGGCTTGAGGACCGGCAGGGTGACGTAGCGGAAGACGCCCCACGAGCCGGCGCCGTCGAGCCGGGCCGCCTCCTCGAGCTCCTTGGGCACCTGGGTGAGAGCCGCGCCGAGTGTGATCACCACGAAGGGCACGGCGCCCCAGACGACGAGCAGCATGATGACGGCGAGGCCCTGCGGGCCGCCGGCGAACCAGTTGTGCCCGATCATGTCGACACCGGGCAGCCTGCTCAGCAGCCAGTTGAGCACGCCGTAGTCGGTGTCGAACAGCCACTTGAAGATGGCGGTGGCGACGATGACGGGCATGCCCCAGCTCGCCACGAGCGCGATGTTGACCAGGGTCTTCACCCAGCCGGACACCCGCTGCAGCAGCAGGGCTGTGAGCATGCCGAGGACCATGGTGAGGATCACCGCGCCACCGGCGAAGACGATCGTGCGGACGACGACGGCCCAGAACTCCCCGTCCCCGAGGATCTTGGTGAAGTTGGCGAAGCCGACCGACTCGGGCTCCTGGAGGCCCCAGAGCTGCGACTGCCCGAACTTCTGGAACGAGAGGGTGACCAGCCGGGCCAGCGGATAGCCGAGGACCAGCAGCAGGACGAGCAGGCAGGGGGCGAGCAGGGTCCACGGGAGCGCGGCCCCGCCGGCCGTGCGGCGGCGCACGGCCGGCCTCCCCGCTCCCCCGGTCCCCCCACCGGAGCCCGGGACTGTTGACGGCCGCGTCGGCGGCACCTTGGCAGTGGTTGTGTCTGCGGCACTCATCGGGCGCTCCCAGCGGTCCCTCTCCTCGTACGGGAGCAGGGCCCCGTCATCGACGACGGGGCCCTGCCGGAAGGTCACTTGGTGTTGATGACCTTGTCGATCGCCTCGTCGGCCGCCTTCGCGGCCTCCTCGACCGACTTCTTGCCGGTGCCGATCTCCTGGAGCATCGTCTTCAGGGTCTGGGCCTTCTCCACCTGGCCCCAGCCCGGCGCCATCGGGACGAACCAGTTGGACTCGGCGGCCGTGGCCGGGACGACCGTCTTCGGGTCGTTCTTCAGGGTCGCCAGATCGGTCTTGTTGTTGGGCAGGTTGCCCTTGGCGAGCAGGCCCTTCTGGCCCTGGGCCCCGGTGAAGGCGTTGATCCACTCCGCGGCGACGCCCTGTGCCCTGGACTTGACCGGGATGGCGAGGTCGGAGCCGCCGAGGAAGACGGGCAGCGGCCGGCCGGACGGGCCGGGCATCACGAAGGTCTCGAGCTTGTCGGCGAGCTTGCCGACCTTGTCCGTCTCCGGGGCCGCCGCGGCGCCTCCCTCCCATGCCGCACCGAAGATGGCGGCCGAGTTGCCCTGGCCGAAGACGATGTGGCGGTCGGACTCGTCCTTGGTCTTGTCCCCGTGCATGTACTTGTCGAGGATCGACTTGTACTCGTTGAGTCCCCTGATGGACTCGGGCGAGGAGAGGTTGGCCTTCCACTGGCCGCCCTCGTTCTCGGCGATGGAGCCGCCGGCGCCGTAGACGAAGGACATCGCGGCGTACCAGTCGGGCGAAGGCTGGTACCAGGCACTGAACTTGGCGCCCTTCTTCTTCTGGATCCTGTCCAGGGCGGCGGTCAGCTCGGCGTAGGTCTTCGGGGTGGCCGTCACTCCGACCTCGGCGGCGATGTCCTTGCGCCAGGTACCGACACGGCCACCGGCGTAGTACGGGACGCCGTAGGTCCTGCCGTCGTAGGTGACGGACTCCTTGAGGCCGTCCAGCCAGGCGTCGGACTGGTCGAACCGCTTCGGGTCGACCTCGGCGAAGGCGCCCTTGACCATGTAGCCGAGCATCTCGGTGTTGCCCATCTCGACGACGTCGGGGGCCTTGTCGGTGGCGAGGACGGCGTCGAGCTTGGCGTTCTTGTCCGGCCAGCCGTAGTACTCGTGCTTGATCTTGATGCCGGGGTGCTTCGCGGCGACCGCGTCGTCGGCCGCCTTCACCAGCTCGGGCCAGTTGTTCTGGGCGTCGACCGTCAGCCAGACGGTGAGCTCCTTGGCGTCCGCCCCCGCCTTGCCCCCGCCCTCGTCGCCGTCACCACACGCGGCAAGGCCGGCCATCATGCCCGCGACGCCGATCGCCGCGATGAGCTTGCGCTTCACGCCACCCTCCTCAGGGATGCTGCAACCCCCCGCCCACCGCGAGGACATACGGAGCCATACGCCGAGCACTGCTCGTGGGGCTGGGACTTGGTCTTTAATGGTTTAGACCAGTACCGGGAGCTTGGCCTAGACCTTTAGGGGTGTCAAGGGTGTATAAGAAGGGCTGTCGCGTCCGTTATCGGACCGACACCTGAGGGAGGGCGACGACCCGTGACCGGACCGTGCCACCATGTGAGCCGCAAGCAACGGAGGAGCCGGTGACGGCAGCACCACACGAGTCGGGAAGGCAGGCCATGGCCACGGACGGGGCCGGCACCGAGCCGGAGAACGGGACAGCGACCCGGACCGCGCGCGTGCCCAAGTACTACCGGCTCAAGAGGCACTTGCTCGACATGACGGAGACGCTGCCGCCCGGCACCCCCGTCCCGCCGGAGCGGACGCTCGCCGCCGAGTTCGACACCTCGCGCACGACGGTGCGTCAGGCACTCCAGGAACTCGTCGTCGAGGGGCGGCTGGAACGCATCCAGGGCAAGGGCACGTTCGTCGCCAAGCCCAAGGTCTCCCAGGCCCTCCAGCTGACCTCGTACACCGAGGACATGAAGGCGCAGGGCCTGGAGCCCACGTCGCAACTGCTGGACATCGGCTACGTGACGGCCGACGACACGCTCGCCGGACTGCTGGACATCGCGCCCGGAGGCCGCGTCCTGCGCATCGAGCGCCTCCGGCTGGCGAGCGGCGAACCGATGGCGATCGAGACCACGCACCTGTCGGCGAAGCGCTTCCCCGCGCTGCGGCGGTCGCTGGTGAAGTACACCTCGCTCTACACCGCGCTGGCCGAGGTGTACGACGTCCACCTCGCCGAGGCCGAGGAGACGATCGAGACCTCGCTGGCCACCCCTCGCGAGGCGGGCCTGCTCGGCACGGACGTCGGCCTGCCGATGCTGATGCTCTCCCGGCACTCGCTGGACGCCGGCGGCGAGCCGGTGGAGTGGGTCCGCTCGGTGTACCGCGGCGACCGCTACAAGTTCGTGGCCAGGCTGCAGCGGCCCGAGGCGGGCTGAACTCCCCGCCCGCACAGGCGGAAGCGCGGAACGACCGCCCCGCAGGCCGGGGCCGACCCGAGGGCGGCCCCCGGTCTGCGCGCCTCCCCGGGTCCTGCTCCGGGCCTTCGTGCCAGTCGTTGCCGTACCGATATGTGAGCCGGGGGTGACGCTGGCGGAACGGTCGCCTAGATTGCCTGCGCGTTACAGGCGATCACGACGGGACGGGAGCCACACCATGGCCGAGCCGGCACCATCGAATACATCCCAGCGGAGAACCACTCCGCGGTCCATCGCAGTCTGGGTACTCGTCGCGCTCGTCGGCGCGGCCGGGTGGAGCGTGCTCGCCCTCTCGCGGGGCGAGGAGGTCTCCGCCGTCTGGATGCTGGCGGCCGCACTCGGCTCGTACGCCATCGGCTACCGGTTCTACGCCCGCTTCATCCAGTACCGCGTCCTCAAGGCCGACAGGACCCGCGCCACCCCCGCGGAACGGCTGGACAACGGTGTCGACTTCCACCCGACCGACCGGCGGGTGCTCTTCGGGCACCACTTCGCGGCGATCGCAGGAGCAGGACCGCTGGTCGGCCCGATCCTCGCCGCGCAGATGGGTTACCTCCCGGGCACCATCTGGATCATCGTCGGCGTGATCTTCGCCGGCGCCGTGCAGGACATGGTCACCCTGTTCTTCTCGACCCGCCGGGACGGCCGTTCGCTCGGCCAGATGGCGCGGGACGAGATCGGTCCCTTCGGCGGCGTCGCGGCCCTGATCGCCGTCTTCGCCATCATGATCATCCTGCTGGCGGTGCTGGCGCTGGTGATCGTCAACGCCCTGGCGCACTCGCCGTGGGGCGTCTTCTCCATCGGCATGACGATCCCGATCGCCCTGTTCATGGGCGTCTACCTGCGCACCCTGCGGCCGGGCAGGGTCACCGAGGTCTCGGTCGTCGGAGTCGCGCTGCTGCTGCTCGCGATCATCGCGGGCGGCTGGGTCGCCGACTCCTCCCTGGCGGGCTTCTTCACCCTGGAGCCGGGCACCCTGGTCGTCTGGATGGTGATCTACGGATTCCTGGCCTCGGTGCTCCCCGTCTGGCTGCTGCTGGCGCCGCGCGACTACCTCTCCACCTTCATGAAGGTGGGCACCATCGTCCTGCTGGCCCTGGGCGTGGTCATCGCGCTGCCGACGCTGAAGATGCCGGCCGTCACCGAGTTCGCGAGCAACGGCCAGGGACCGGTGTTCGCCGGCTCGCTGTTCCCGTTCGTCTTCATCACCATCGCGTGCGGCGCCCTCTCCGGCTTCCACTCCCTGGTCTCCTCGGGCACCACCCCGAAGATGATCCAGAAGGAGACGCAGATCCGGATGATCGGCTACGGCGCGATGCTGACCGAGTCGTTCGTGGCGGTGATGGCGATGATCTGCGCCTGCATCCTCGACCCGGGACTGTTCTTCGCGGTCAACTCCCCCTCCGGGGTCATCGGGACCACGGTGGACTCCGCCTCCCAGGCGGTCGCCAACCTCGGATTCACCGTCGCCCCCGAGCAGCTGACGCAGGCCGCGAAGGACGTGGAGGAGGCGACCCTGCTCTCCCGCACCGGTGGGGCGCCGACCTTCGCGCTCGGCATGTCGGAGATCTTCTCCGCGGTCATCGGCGGCGCCGGGCTGAAGGCGTTCTGGTACCACTTCGCGATCATGTTCGAGGCGCTCTTCATCCTCACCACGGTCGACGCGGGAACCCGGGTGGGCCGCTTCATGCTCCAGGACACGCTGGGCAACTTCTACAAGCCGATGAAGCAGGTCAGTTGGAAGCCGGGCGTCTGGTTCGCGAGCGCGGTCGTCGTCGGCGGCTGGGGCTACTTCCTCTGGGTCGGCGTGCATGACCCGCTCGGCGGAATCAACCAGCTCTTCCCGCTCTTCGGCATCGCCAACCAGCTCCTCGCGGCCGTCGCCCTGGCCGTCTGCACCACGCTGCTGGTGAAGTCCGGACGTCTCAAGTGGGCGTGGGTCACGGCCGTCCCGCTCGCCTGGGACGCCACCGTCACCCTCACCGCCAGCTGGCAGAAGATCTTCTCCGGCGACCCGAAGGTGGGCTTCTTCGCCCAGCGCGACAAGTACCAGGCGGGCATCGACTCCGGCGAGGTGCTGGCTCCGGCCAAGTCGATCGACGACATGCACACCATCGTCACCAACTCCACCGTCGACGGCGTGCTCTGCGCCCTGTTCGCCCTGCTCATCGTGGTGGTCCTGGCCGACGCCGGCCGGGTCTGCTACAAGGCGGTCAGCAAGCCCGAGACCGTCCGGCTCGCCGAGGCCCCGTACGTCGAGTCGAAACTCGTCGCGCCCGCCGGAATGTTCGCCACCAAGGAGGAGAAGGCGGAGCTCGCGACGGTGGGCGCCGGCGCCCCGGCCCGCGAGTCCGCTGACTCCGGGGCCGCGGGCAGCGGCAAGGCGTGAGTACCGTGGGAGTCATGACTGCGGTGGGCGGAGTACGCCGGGCGGTGGACTGGGTCCGCTGGTACGTGCGCGAGGTCTCGGGCGAGTCGGTGTACGACCGTTACGTGGCGCATACACGGTCGCACGACCCCGACGCGGAGGTCATGTCCCGCCGCGAGTTCGAACGCTGCCGCATGGACGAGCGGGAGGCGGACCCCCGCAAGGGGTTCCGCTGCTGCTGAACGCCTGCTCCGGTAGCCGCCCACGGGCCTTCGCGTCTCCCTGCCGGGGAGACGCGAAGGCCCGTCGCCGTACCGGGGGCCCACACCGCCCCGCGGTCCTCGGGGACTTCCCGCCGGGTACCGCGCGCGTCGCGCCCCGCTCGGCCGCGCCCGGCCGGCGCCCCCCATCCGGTCCGCGGGGCACGGCCGCACGCCGTCCGCGTGAACGGTCCGTCCTCGTACCGGCCCCCCGGAAGGGGCGGTACCCGAGCCCGGCCCGCCACCCCGGGGATGTATGCCCTTGCACTCCAAGCGGGGCCACGACACAACATGTGGGGGGTTCCGCAACTCGCGGCCCCCACATGTATGCTCATGCTCGCTGTCGCCGCAGGGGAATCCGGTGGGAATCCGGAACTGTCCCGCAACGGTGTACCGGCGTGCGCGGGCCCGGATCCAGGGCTTTGCGCGCCCGTGAGTCCGAGACCTGCCGACGGTGCGCCCGGACCGTCCGGCCCGGGTGCCCAGACGTCCGGGCCTCGCGGAAAAGGCCGGTGGACGCGGTCCGCCCTGCCCGGGTGTGCGTCCGTGCCCCCGCCCCGCCGGCCCCCAGCCGAGCGAGGGAGAGCACCCCGTGACCATCGCGCCGCCCGATCCTGCTTCAGCGAAGCTCGCCGACGGACCAGGCACCGCGCTCCTGCGGACCCTGACCGAGCTCACCGCCGACCTGCCCGACGCCGACCCCGGCCGGGTCGCCGCCGCGGCCCTCCGGGGCCGGCACGCAGGCTCGGACGAGGCCGAACTGCGCGAACTGGCCACGGAGGCGGCCGCCGGCCTGATCTCCGAGGACCCGGCGTACTCACGGCTCGCGGCCCGGCTGCTCACCCTCACCGTCGCGGAGGAGGCGGCCGGGCAGGGGGCGACCGCGTTCTCCGCCTCCATCGCCGTCGGGAGCCGCGAGGGGCTGATCGCGGACCGCACGGCCGCGTTCGTCCTGGCCCACGCCCAGCGCCTCGACTCGATGGTCGACCCGGCCGCCGACGACCGCTTCGGCTACTTCGGCCTGCGCACGCTCTACAGCCGCTACCTGCTCCGGCACCCGATCACCCGCAAGGTCGTCGAGACCCCGCAGTACTTCATGCTGCGTGTCGCGTGCGGACTCGCCGAGGACGAGTCGCTGCGCGCGCTGGACGAAGTGGCCTCCCTGTACGGGCTGATGAGCCGTCTCGACTACCTGCCGTCCTCCCCCACACTCTTCAACTCCGGCACCCGGCACCCCCAGATGTCGTCCTGCTACCTGCTGGACTCCCCGCTGGACGAGCTGGACTCCATCTACGAGCGCTACCACCAGGTGGCGCGGCTCTCCAAGCACGCCGGCGGTATCGGGCTGTCGTACTCCCGCATCCGCTCCCGCGGTTCGCTCATCCGCGGCACCAACGGCCACTCCAACGGCATCGTGCCGTTCCTGCGCACGCTGGACTCCTCAGTGGCGGCCGTCAACCAGGGCGGCCGGCGCAAGGGCGCGGCCTGCGTCTACCTGGAGACCTGGCACGCGGACATCGAGGAGTTCCTGGAGCTGCGCGACAACACGGGCGAGGAGGCGCGCCGTACACACAATCTCAACCTGGCGCACTGGATCCCCGACGAGTTCATGCGCCGGGTGAACGCCGACGCCGACTGGTCGCTGTTCTCCCCCGCCGACGTGCCGGAGCTCGTGGACCTCTGGGGCGACGACTTCGACGCCGCGTACCGCAGGGCTGAGGCGGCCGGGCTCGCCCGCCGCACCATCCCCGCCCGCGAGCTCTACGGGCGCATGATGCGCACGCTCGCCCAGACCGGCAACGGATGGATGACCTTCAAGGACGCGTCCAACCGCACCGCCAACCAGACCGCGGAGCCCGGTACCGTCGTCCACTCCTCCAATCTGTGCACCGAGATCATCGAGGTCACCGACGACGGCGAGACCGCCGTCTGCAACCTCGGCTCGGTCAACCTCGGCGCGTTCGTGGTGCGCGACGCCGCCGACGGCGAGGAGGTGATCGACTGGGAGCGGCTGGACGACACCGTACGCACCGCCGTCACCTTCCTCGACCGGGTCGTCGACATCAACTTCTACCCGACCGAGCAGGCCCGCCGCTCCAACGCCAAGTGGCGCCCGGTGGGCCTCGGCGCCATGGGCCTCCAGGACGTCTTCTTCAGCCTGCGCCTGCCCTTCGACTCAGCCGAGGCGCAGTCCCTGTCGACACGGATCGCCGAGCGGATCATGCTGGCCGCCTACGAGGCGTCCTGCGACCTCGCGGAGCGCAACGGGCCCCTCCCGGCCTGGGAACGGACCCGCACCGCTCGCGGGGTGCTGCATCCCGACCACTACGACGCGGAGCTCGCCTGGCCCGAGCGCTGGGCCGCGCTGCGCGAGCGCGTCGCCGCCACCGGCATGCGCAACTCGCTCCTCCTCGCCATCGCGCCGACGGCGACGATCGCGTCGATCGCCGGTGTGTACGAGTGCATCGAGCCGCAGGTCTCCAACCTCTTCAAGCGCGAGACGCTGTCGGGCGAGTTCCTCCAGGTCAACTCCTACCTGGTGGACGACCTGAAGAGGCTCGGCGTGTGGGATGCCAAGACGCGCGAGGCGCTGCGCGACTCGGGCGGCTCGGTGCAGGGCCTGAACTGGATCCCGGCGGAGGTCCGCGCGCTGTACCGCACCGCCTGGGAGATCCCCCAGCGCGGACTGATCGACATGGCCGCGGCGCGCACCCCGTTCCTCGACCAGTCCCAGTCGCTGAACCTGTTCATGGAGACGCCGACGATCGGCAAGCTCTCCTCGATGTACGCGTACGCGTGGAAGCAGGGCCTGAAGACCACGTACTACCTGCGCTCCCGCCCCGCGACCCGGATCGCCCGCGCCGCCTCGGGCGCCACGCCGGCGGCCGCCACCATCCCCGTCCAGCAGGCGGCCGACCCCGACGCCGTCGCCTGCTCCCTGGAGAACCCGGAGTCCTGCGAGGCCTGCCAGTAGCTCCGCCCCGCATCCGCACACCACCACTGGAGGACGGCGCCCCGCGCCGGCTGCTATGAACGACAAGAACCTGCTCGACCCGGGCTTCGAGCTGACGCTGCGCCCGATGCGCTACCCGGACTTCTACGACCGCTACCGGGACGCCATCAAGAACACCTGGACGGTGGAGGAGGTCGACCTCCACTCGGACGTCGCCGACCTCGCCAAGCTCACCCCGGGCGAGCAGCACCTGATCGGCCGTCTGGTCGCCTTCTTCGCAACCGGCGACTCGATCGTCGCGAACAACCTGGTGCTGACGCTGTACAAGCACATCAACTCCCCCGAGGCGCGCCTGTACCTGTCGCGGCAGCTCTTCGAGGAGGCCGTGCACGTCCAGTTCTATCTGACGCTGCTGGACACCTATCTGCCCGACCCGGAGGACCGCGCGGCGGCCTTCGACGCGGTGGAGAACATCCCGTCGATCCGGGAGAAGGCCCAGTTCTGCTTCCGGTGGATGGACTCGGTCGAGAAGATCGACCGGCTGGAGACGCAGGCCGACCGCCGCCGCTTCCTGCTGAACCTGATCTGCTTCGCGGCCTGTATCGAGGGACTGTTCTTCTACGGGGCCTTCGCCTATGTGTACTGGTTCCGCTCGCGGGGTCTGCTGCACGGGCTGGCGACGGGGACGAACTGGGTCTTCCGGGACGAGACCATGCACATGAACTTCGCGTTCGAGGTCGTGGACACGGTCCGCAAGGAGGAGCCGGAGCTCTTCGACGACGCGCTCGGACAGCAGGTCACGGACATGCTGAAGGAGGCGGTCGAGGCAGAGCTGCAGTTCGCCCGCGACCTGTGCGGCGACGGTCTGCCGGGCATGAACACCGAGTCGATGCGCGAGTACCTGGAGTGCGTCGCCGACCAGCGGCTGACCCGGCTCGGCTTCGCCCCGGTGTTCGGCTCCCGGAACCCCTTCTCCTTCATGGAGCTGCAGGGAGTGCAGGAACTGACGAACTTCTTCGAGCGCCGGCCGTCGGCGTACCAGGTCGCCGTGGAGGGCACGGTCGATCTGGACGAGGAGTTCTGAGGTCGGCGCCCGGCGGAGCCGGGTGTGCGCGGGCGGGTGCACGGACCGCGGATCGGTCCGGGCGCCCGCCCGCGCCGTCGTCCGAGCGCTCCGCCCGGCGCAGTTCGCGGTCGGTCCTGCGGTCCCCGGCGTGGCCGAGGAGCGGGGCGAGGGCGACGAGGAGGAAGAGGCCGCCGGCGGTCAGGTAGTCGAGGACGATGTTCATGTCCTCCACTGTCGCGGTGCGGGCTCGGAAAGGTCAGTGGCAGGACTGTCATGAGCCATCGAATTACTGCCACACTCTGCTCATGCTGAAGAATGTTGCGGCCGTCGTGCTCGACGGCGTGCACCCCTTCGAACTCGGCGTCCTCTGCGAGGTCTTCGGCCTCGACCGCAGCGACGACGGGCTGCCCGTCCACGACTTCGCCGTCGTCTCGGCCGAGGGCCGCCGACTGCGGACCCACGCGGGCTTCACCGTGGAGGTGGAGCACGGCCCGGAGCGGCTGGCGGAGGCCGATCTCATCGCCGTGCCCACCGGCAGCGACTACACGGCGCGCGACTATCCCGAGCCGCTGCTCGCGGCGCTCCGCGACGCCGTCGACCGCGGCGCCCGGGTCCTCTCCGTCTGCACCGGCGCGTTCGTGCTGGGGGCCGCGGGGCTGCTCGACGGACGCCGTTGCACCACCCACTGGCTGCATGCGGACACGCTGGCCCTGCGCCATCCGCGGGCGCGGGTGGACGCCGACGTGCTGTACGTCGACGAGGGACCGGTGGTCACCTCGGCCGGCACGGCCGCCGCCATCGACGCCTGTCTGCATCTGGTGCGCCAGGAGCACGGCCCGGAGGTCGCCAACAAGATCGCCCGGCGGATGGTCGTCCCGCCGCACCGGGACGGGGGCCAGGCCCAGTACATCGACCGGCCCCTGCCACGGACCCGCTGCGACACCGTCGGCGAGGTGCTCGCCTGGATGGGGCGGCACCTGGACCGGGAGATGACCGTGGAGCAGCTGGCCGGGCGTGCGCACATGTCGCCGCGAACCTTCGCCCGGCGATTCCTGCAGGAGACGGGTACGACGCCGTACCGCTGGCTCCTGCGCCAGCGCGTGCTGCTGGCGCAGGAGTTGCTGGAGGCGACGGACGAGACGGTGGACGCCATCGCGGGCCGGGCCGGTTTCGGCAACTCCGCGGCCCTGCGCCACCACTTCCTGCGGACGCTGGGGACGACGCCGAACGCGTACCGGAGGACCTTCCGCGGCCCCGTCCGTGCCGCCTGAGCCCGCCGTTCAGATCCCGCAGCCGGACGCCGACCAGAAGCGGCTCGCGCGGTGGTCGACGTGGGTGTGGTCGCCGTGGCCCGGGTATCCGGGGCCGAGAATGCCGTTGAAGCCGTGGTTGCGGGCCTGCCGGGCCAGGGTGCACAGCGAGTGCGGGCCGGCGCCCAGGTCTGCCGCGTCGCCGTGGAGATGGCGGCTGCCCGACGCGCCCCCGACCGCGTCGTTGCAGGCGTGGGAGCGGAAGCCGCTGGTGACCCGGAGGGGCTGGTCGCCGAGCGCGTGGCGCATGGCTTCGAGCTTCCACATGGTGCGCAGGGCGTTGGACTTGGCGGTGGCGGCACTCACCGCGCCGCCCGCCCAGGTGGAGTTGCAGTCGTTCAGTTCGGCGTAGCTGAAGTGGACGGGGGTGCAGTCGTCGTCCTGGAGCGCGTAGAGCCTGCTGAAGGTGGCGGGGCCGGCGACGCCGTCGGCTGCGAGGCCGTAGGCCGACTGGAAGCGTTTGACGGCGGCGGTCGTGGCCGGTCCGTAGTCGCCGTCGACGGCCAGAACGGCTCCGTATCCGGGGTATCCGGCGACGCGGATCTGGAGCTGGGTGACATCGGCTCCGGTGGCGCCCTGGGAGAGGGTGCGGGACCAGGTGTAGCAGCCGTCGGCGTGCGCGGCGCCGGCGGTGGCCACGACCCCGCCCAGCGATGCAGCCATGACCATGACAATTGCCAGCAGGAGTCGAGCGGTACGTCGGGGCATCGGCCCTCCATGACGGGTCCACCGGATGAGGGAGTGCACGCCAGAGACTGACGTGGCGGCCGATGAGCGTCAACAGGGCCCGGGGAACCGTCATTCGTCGGCCCAATGGCGGTAACGCCCGCGCCCCGCCACCGTGTTCGGGACGGGACGGGGCAGAAGCTCCCGACGCACCGTAACGGCCGCCGGGCGCGGGTCAGTCGTTGGGCACCGTCTGGTAGCGCGGTGTGCCCTCCGCCATCTGCCGCAGCGCGTCCTTGCGGTCCCGCTTCGACAGTCGGTCGATGTAGAGCCGTCCGTACAGGTGGTCCGTCTCGTGCTGCAGGCAGCGTGCGAAGTAACCGGTACCGCGCACCTTGATCGGCTTGCCCTCGGCGTCCTGACCGTGCACCTCGGCGTAGTCCGGGCGGGCGAGCGACGCGTACGCCGTCGGGACCGACAGGCAGCCCTCGTTGGAGTCGTCGAGGACCCGGCGCTCCGGCGGAAGCTCCTGCAGCACCGGATTGCACACGACGCCCACGTGGCGCGCGCCCTCGTCGTCCGGGCAGTCGTAGACGAAGACCTTGAGGTCCACGCCGATCTGGTTGGCGGCCAGGCCCACGCCCTCGGCCGCCCGCTGGCTGGCGAACATGTCGTCGATCAGCGCCGCGAGCTTGTCGTCGAACTCGGTGACCTCCTGGCACTCCTTGTGGAGCACCGGATTGCCGACGACGGTGATGGGACGGGCACTGCCCCGCTCACGGTACGCCCGCTCGCGCTCCTCGCAGTCCTCCGTGTCGACGACGAAGCCGTCGTTGATCTGCTCGTCCGTCTCCTGCTGCGCCATTTCCGCCGTAAGCCTTCCTCAAAACCGTCTCGATGACCCGTACAGCCTACGGCCCGGCGGCAGTGGTCAGCAGACCTCCTCGAGATCGCGCCACTCGCGGCTGTCGGGGCTGTCGGCCACCCAGCCGTCGAGGAGACCCCGTACAAGCGCGGCGGGGGCGGCGATTCCGCACTCCCGCTCCGGCACCCACAGCTCACCGGCCGTGCGGTGGCCCAGCGGACCAGGATGGCCCGGCTCGCTGTGGTCGTGCGGGTCCAGGTGCTCCCCGTCCCCCTCGGCACTCGGCATCACGCCCTCGGAACAGGCCCGGCAGAGCAGCCGCACCGACGAGGACCAGTCCTCTGCCGCGAATCCGGCGTCTGCGGCCAGCTGCTCCAGCGCGTCCCGGTCCTCCTCGGTCGCCGCCTCCAGCAGCACCACCCACGTCGGCACGGGCGAGGGCGCCCAGAGCTCGATCTCGTCGAAGACGGGGAAGCTGTGCCCCGCGGCGGTGGTGCGCTCGCCGTGCGGGACTCCGTCGTGGAGGACGACCTCGCCCCAGCGCCGGCCGGACGACGGCAGCGGGATCGACAGCACCTCTATCCGCGCGGGGTCGAGCCTGCGGCCCCACACGACCTCGGCCTCGCCCTCGGGCGACAGCCGCACGGCGGCACTGCCCAGCTCCATGCCGACCGGCTCAGCGACCGCCGCCGCCCCGCCGCCTGCGGCCCGGGGGCCGCCGGGCACCTTCAGCCCGTAGGCCTGCCAGGCGCGCCGGGCCAGCGGCCAGTCCTGCAGGGCCGTGGCGGCGATCCCCACGTTCCACCAGTCGGGGGCACCCGTCTCCTTGTCCAGCAGCGCGACGGCCCGCAGGCCCGCCGCGCGGGCCTGCTCCCAGTCGTGGCGGAACTTGTGGAGGAGCGCCAGGTTGAACCAGGACTCGGAGAGCCAGGGCTCCAGGTCCGCCGCGCGCGTCAGCAGCGCGCCGGCGTCCTCGTACCGGCCGTCGCCGATCAGCGTGAACGCGCGGTCGGTGGCCTGCCGCCAAGAGGCGGAGGGCCGATGCCGTACCTTCCCGAAGATCCTCACGATTCCCGCCTGCCGGTCGCTCGGGTCATTGCCCCCGGACATTTCCTCAGCGTCTGTGTGCCGCTGTCTCCCAGTGGTCCTTCTTTCGCATCCAACCATGCCCGGTCGGACGCCCGCTCATTACCCATGGGTTACCCAGGCTGAGCGGGACCGAGACCCCCGCGCGACAGCACACGGGCCAGGGCCGCCACGACCTCCGGCTGGTGGTCGTGCGCGGTCCCCAGCCGGAGCTGCTCCAGTGCGGCGAGCCCGCTCCCCGCACCGTCACCGGTGAGATCGTCGTACGCGTTGACGGTACGGACGATACGGGCGGGCAGCGGCTGCTCGCGGTACGGGTCGGCCTGCCGCTCCACCACCACCGCGACGGCCCGCGGAACCCCGGTCTGGCGGACGACGGCGCCGCCCAGCAGGGCGATCCTGCGCTGCTCCTGCGCGGGCAGCACGGCGGTCGCCCCGTCCGGTACGGGGTCCACCAGGGAGAGCTGGCCGATGTCGTGCATCAGCGCCGCGTACTCCAGAACGGTCAGGTCCGGGCCGGAGAGCCCCAGCTCACGGCCGACCGCCTCGCTCAGGGCCGCGACCCGGCGCGCGTGCCCGTGGGGGGTGTAACCCGCGATCTCGGTCGCCCGTGCGAGTGAGGCGATGGTCTGCCGGTACGTCGTACGGACCGTCGCGAACCGCCGGAACGACAGCTGCGCGAGCAGCAGCGGCAGACAGAACACCGGCAGCGCCCAGAGTCCGGCGACGGCCGTGCCGAGGGCCATGACGGCGCCGGTCGCACAGACGGCGGAGCCGATGCCGAGGAGCGAGCGCAGTTCCTCCCGCAGCAGCGGCCCGAAGGGGTAGCCGGTCCCCGCACGCACCATCAGGGCCGCGAGCACGGCGTCGCACAGGGCCGTGAGCACCAGTACGAGCAGTACCACCAGGACGTGACCGGGGCCCGCGGCGAGCCCCTCCCCCGGCCCGCCCGGCTCGTGGAGGGGCTGGAAGCAGACCGCGGCGAACGTGACCGTGATCACCCTGCGGGCCACATGGCCGAGCGCCGGTCCCCCGCCCCGGGCGACGTGGGGCACGGCGCCGGCGAGCGCACCGGCCGTGACGACGACGACGACCTGTGGGACGCCGTGCGTGGTGGCCTCCCCGGCGTTCTCCGCGAGCAGGGCGTAGGCGAGCGCGGCGGCCGCACCGAGGGGAGCCGGTTCCCGCTCGCCCGGCAGGGCTCCCCGGCGGGCGAGTTCGCCCAGCGCGACGAGCGTCCCGAACGCCAGGGCCACGACGGGCTCCGCGACGCCGTGCCGGCCCGTCCACCCGAGCCCGGCGACGGCGAGCAAGGCCGCCGACGTGTGCACGGCGATGACGACTCCAGGCGCCCGGGCCCTCATCCGTCCCTCCGGTGCCGGGCGGCGGGTGCCGTCTTCCGCAGGTCCGGAATACCGCCCCGTCCGCGGGGCGGCTGGGCGGGCACGGCCGGCTCGTCCGCCGTGACGGAGGTCTCCCAGCCGTGACGGTCCAGCGCGCGGACGAGGGCCCGGACCATCCTGGGGTCGAAGTGGGTGCCCGCGCACCGCTGGAGCTCCTCGACCGCCGTGGGCACGGGCCGCGCCCTGCTGTACGAGCGGGTCGAGGTCATGGCGTCGAAGGCGTCCGCGACGGCGACGACCCTGGCGACCTCGGGGATCTGGCGGCCGGCGAGTCCGTACGGGTAGCCGCTGCCGTCGAGCCGCTCGTGGTGGTGGAGGATCGCCGCGCGGGCCTCGCCGAGGAAGCCGATGCCGCGGACGATCTCGTGACCGTACTCGGGGTGCAGCTCGATCACCCGGCGTTCCTCGGGGGTCAGGGGGCCGTCCTTGCGGAGCACGCGGGTGGGGACGCCGAGCTTGCCCACGTCGTGGAGGATGCCCGCGAAGCGGAGCACTTCCAGCCGTTCCTCGTCCATGCCCAGCTCGCGCGCGATCAGCACGCTGGCCCGGCCCACCCGCTCGCTGTGCCCGCGGGTGTACCGGTCCTTGATGTCGACGGCCTGGACGAGGGCGCGGATGGTGGACCGGTGGGCGCCCTGCTCGCGGTGGTACTGCGCGAAGACCCAGCACGAGATGTACATGGGCAGCAGCACGAACAGGGCGGCCGGCGGCCCGTAGGGGCTCCGCCAGAGCACCGCCGTCATCAGCCCCGCGAGCCCGTGCACGAGGTGCGGGCCGAGCGAGGCCGCCGGCAGCCCCCGCCAGGCGGCCCGTGCCGGTACCCGCTCGGCGGTGGCGAGGATGCCGCCGTCGAGCGCGGCCAGGACGAGGCAGAACGTCAGCGCGGCGGCCGCGGCGGGAAGCAGCGCGTACGGGAGGGCGGGGCCCGCGAGGGCGGACGGACCGCCGCACAGGGCGGCCGCACCGGACGCGGCCGCCGCCGCCAGGGTGAGCCGTGCCGCCCGCCACAGGCGCCGGACGCCTCCCGGGTGCTGCTCCACGCGGGCGAGCAGGGCCCCCGGCACCGCGGCGAGCGCGGCCCCGGCGGGTGGCAGCAGCAGCGCGGCGGCGAGCAGGACGGGGAAGAACGATCCGGCACCGACCGGTACGGCCCCGCCGAGCGTCCGCCCCAGGAAGGGGCAGCGCCCCGGTGCCTCGCACAGGGCGTAGAGCCCCGCCAGCAGTGCCACGGTGGTCCAGGGCGTGTCCGCCCCCGGGAGCAGGGCCGGCAGGGCGCACGCTCCGGCGCCCGTCACCGCGCACAGGATGTACGCGCGCGCCGCTCCCGGAATGCGTCTCACCCGCTGTCAGCCTCCTCGGCAGCCCCCGAACAGAGCGTCAGGCTAGCGAGTCGTCCACGTCAGGACGTTCGGTTGCGGCCGATTGGCACCATCGGGTGACAGGCGCGGGCCCGTGCCGGTGCCGCGCGCGGGGGAGCACCGCTCCCGGGCACGGCGAAGGGGCGGGACCCCACGGTCCCGCCCCTGACCCACGCTCCCGGCGGGCCGGCTACTCGGCCGGACTCGGCACGTCCGCCGGACCGGCCGTCACATCGTGGTCGGGCACGGCCTCGCCTGCCCTGATGAGCTCGATCCGCCCCATGACCTTGGCGCGCAGGTCCACGGGCACGTCGTCATGGCCGCAGCAGCGCTTGACGAGCTTCTTCACCGCCTGCTCGAGGCCGTACTTCTCCAGGCACGGCGAGCACTCCTCGAAGTGCAGCTCGAACTTGGTGCAGTCGGCGTCGGGCATCTCACGGTCGAGGAACTCGTACAGGTGGTCGAGTACCTCCGCGCAGTCAGTCTCGTGCGGCTCTCCGCAGCTCATGAGCCCGCGCCTTTCCGATCGTTCGTCGACTCCCCCGCGCCCGCGGGAACGAGCCCGCGCTCACGGGCGTAGTCCTCGAGCATGCCGCGCAGCTGGCGGCGGCCACGGTGCAGTCGGGACATCACCGTGCCGATGGGTGTCCCCATGATGTCCGCGATCTCCTTGTACGCAAAGCCCTCGACGTCGGCGAGATAGACGGCGATGCGGAACTCCTCGGGGATCGCCTGCAGGGCCTCCTTGACGTCGGAGTCCGGCAGGTGGTCGAGTGCCTGGGACTCGGCCGAGCGCAGCCCGGTCGACATGTGCGACTCGGCGCGGGCGAGCTGCCAGTCCTCGATCTCCTCCGCGGCACTGCGCTGCGGTTCGCGCTGCTTCTTGCGGTACGAGTTGATGAAGGTGTTCGTGAGGATGCGGTACATCCACGCCTTGAGGTTGGTGCCCTCACGGAACTGGTGGAACGAACCGTAGGCCTTCGCGTACGTCTCCTGTACGAGATCCTCGGCGTCTGCCGGATTGCGCGTCATACGCAGGGCGGCCGAGTACATCTGGTCGAGGTAGCCGAGAGCGTCCCGCTCGAACCGCGCGTTGCGCTCGGCGGCCGTCTCTTCCGTGTGGCCGTCGTCGGTCCCAGTGACCGGACCCACCTCCTCCAACGCTGTGACGGGACCGAGACCGGACCCGCTCGAATCGGAGGATAGACGACCAACCGCTCCGCCCGCCGCCCGAATCGTCGCCGCCTTCGGCGCAGGCAGCACGGTCCAGTCCAGGTCGGCGGCCTGCGACCGGTTCGGGCAGATGGTCGAACCCATGCGACGGACTCCCTCTCCACGCTCCTGTGCTGACGTGCTGCACAACAGGGAGCGCACCCTCCGCTATTCCCGGCCGCCGCACCGGCCCCGCCCACGGTCCGCACCTGGTCTCACATCCGGGCGGCGATCCACTCCCGGACGGCGTCCACGACGGTTCCCAGCGCCTCCTCCTGGGTCAGCGCGGCCCGCCTGGGTACCGAGAGCCCGTGGTCGGCGTCCGCCACCTCGACCAGCTCGTACGCTCCGTCCGGGAACTCCTCCGGCCTGCCGAACGGATCGTTGCCGCCCTGTACGACCAGAACCGGCACCCCGGCGCCGAGGAGCTCGTCCGCGCGGGACCTCTCCGGCCTTCCCGGCGGATGCAGCGGGAAGCTCAGCGCGAGGACGGCACGGGCGCCCAACTCACGGGCGGTCCGGCAGGCCACGCGCGCACCCGCGCTGCGTCCGCCCGCGACGATCGGCAGGCCCCTCTTCTCCAGGGCCGGCCACAGTCCGCGCCAGCCGGTGTCCAGGGTCTTCGGAGCCGGCGCGACCTTCTTGCCCGCCACCCGCCACGGCTGCTCCACCAGGGCCACCGTGACCCCGGCGGGGGGCAGCCCGACCGCCAGGGCCCGCAGGTCCTGTGCGCCGATGCCGCCGCCCGCGCCGTGGCTCACCGCCAGCACGACGCGGGCCCGGCCGGGGGCCGGATGCCAGGTGACGCGGGCGTCCCCGGCGGGTGTTTCGACGATCTCGCTCTGTGTCACGGGAGCAGTGTCACACCGCGGGACCGGGAAGCGCCGTAAGGATCAGAAGAGCGTGCCGACCTCGGGGGCCTCCAGCTCCTCCAGCAGCTCCGGCCCGTTGTTGCGGACGTTGGAGACGGCCACGCCCACGGGGTAGGCGCGCATCAGCCCCGTGGGCGGCGGCGCCAGCAGTTCGCGCAGCTCGTCCGGATCGGTGCGGGCCGGGTCCAGCCAGGCGTCCCAGCGGTCCTCGGTGAGCATCAGCGGCATCCGCGGGTGGATGTCGGACAGCGAGCGCGGGCCCTCGGCCGGCGCGACCCCGAGCGGCCCGCTCTCCGCCTCCGTGGTGATCACCGAGCAGGTCACCCACCAGGACTGGGGGTGGTCGTCCGGCAGCGTCCGGTCGCGCCAGAACTCGTACAGCCCCGCCATCGCGAAGACGGAGCCGTCGGCCGGAGTGACGAAGTAGGGCTGCTTGCGCGGCCGCTTCTTCCCCCCCTTCACCTCCAGCTCCCGCTCCTCGGTGCCGGTGACCCACTCGTAGTAGCCGTCCGCGGGCAGGATGCAGCGCCGGGCGGCGAAGGGCCGGCGGAACGAGGGCTTCTCGTGGACGGTCTCGGCCCGGGCGTTGATCATCCGGGCCGCGCCCTCGGGGTTCTTGGCGAAGGACGGGACGAGTCCCCACCTGAGTTTGCGCAGCTGACGAACCGGACGGCGGTCGTCGGCGTCCTTCAGAGGACGTTCGAGAACCGCGTAGACCTCTTTCGTGGGGGCCACGTTCCAGTCGGGTGCCAGGGCCTCCGACGGCTCCCACTTCTCGATCCGGAAGAGTCCGGTGAGGTCCTCGGGCCTGCGACTCGCTGCATAACGTCCGCACATGAGTGCCACACTGCCACGACCCCGAGTCTCCCGAGGAGCCACCCCGGAAATGGTCACACCCGAAATCTTCGGCACCCAGCCGTCCCCCGACCGCTGGCTGGTCATAGGCACGGCCGCGCTCGCCCTGCTGGCGGTCGTCCCGCACACCGCCTGGCGACTGTCCCGCAACGCGATCACCATCGCCCACGAGGGCGGCCACGGCCTGATCGCCCTGGTCACCGGGCGGCGGCTGGAAGGCATCCGGCTCCACTCGGACACCAGCGGGCTGACGGTCAGCCGCGGCAGGCCGACCGGCCTTGGCATGATCCTCACGGCGGCCGCGGGCTACACCGCGCCGCCGCTGCTCGGCCTCGGCGGCGCCTGGCTGCTCGCCGCTCACCGCGTCACGCTCCTGCTGTGGGTGGCCACGGCGCTGCTGATCGCGATGCTGGTGATGATCCGCAACGCGTACGGCGCGCTCACCGTGATCCTCACGGGCGCGGCGTTCCTGCTGGTGTCCTGGCTGACCGAACCGGAGGTGCAGGCGGCGTTCGCCTACGCGGCCGTGTGGTTCCTGCTGCTCGGCGGGGTCCGCCCGGCCTTCGAGCTCCAGGCGAAGCGCCGGCACGGGGGCGCGCCGGACTCGGACGCCGACCAGCTCGCCAGGCTGACGCACGTCCCGCCCGCCATGTGGCTGTTCCTCTTCCATGCCGTATCGCTATGCTCCCTGATCGGCGGCGGTCGCTGGCTGCTCGGTCTGTGACCGATCGGGATGCCCGGTGACCGGTCGGCGAACGCCCGGCGCTCCGTGGGCCCACTAAAGTGAGGGCCATGACCGAGAGCCCCGTGCAGACCGTCCTCTGGACCGCCCCCCACGCCAGTGGGCCCGTCGATGCGACAGTCACCGTTCCCGGATCGAAGTCGGTCACGAACCGTGCGCTGGTTCTCGCCGCCCTGGCCGCCGAGCCGGGCTGGCTGCGCCGCCCCCTGCGGTCGCGCGACACCCTGCTGATGGCGGAGGCGCTGCGCGCCATGGGTGTCGGCATCGAGGAGCAGGTCTCCTCCAGCTCCACCGCGACCGGCGGCCCCGACAGCGGCGAGGCCTGGCGGATCATCCCGGCCGGGCTGCACGGCCCCGCGACGGTCGACGTCGGCAACGCCGGGACGGTGATGCGCTTCCTGCCGCCGGTCGCGGCGCTCGCCGACGGCCCCATCCGCTTCGACGGCGACCCCCGCTCGTACGAGCGTCCGCTCGGCGGAGTGATCGACGCCCTGCGCCTCCTGGGCGCCCGGATCGACGACGACGGCCGCGGCGCGCTCCCGATGACCGTGCACGGCGGCGGGGCGCTGGACGGCGGCACGGTGGAGATCGACGCCTCCTCGTCCTCCCAGTTCGTCTCCGCCCTGCTGCTCTCGGCGCCCCGCTTCAACCAGGGCGTGGAGGTCCGGCACGTCGGCTCGCGGCTGCCGTCCATGCCGCACATCCGGATGACCGTCGACATGCTCCGCACGGTGGGCGCGCAGGTGGACGAGCCGGAGACCGGGGGCGAGCCGAACGTCTGGCGGGTCCGCAGCGGCGCGCTGCTGGGCCGGGACCTGACCGTGGAGCCTGATCTGTCCAACGCCCAGCCGTTCCTGGCGGCGGCACTGGTCACTGGCGGCCGGGTGACCGTCCCCGACTGGCCCGAGCGCACCACCCAGCCCGGGGACGCCCTGCGGCAGATCTTCACCGAAATGGGCGGCTCCTGCGAGCTGACCGGAGCCGGGCTGACCTTCACCGGCTCCGGCCGGATCCACGGCATCGACGTCGACCTGGGCGAGGTCGGCGAGCTGACCCCGGGCATCGCCGCGGTGGCCGCGCTGGCCGACTCCCCCTCCACCCTGCGCGGTGTCGCGCATCTGCGACTCCACGAGACGGACCGCCTCGCGGCCCTGACCAAGGAGATCAACGAGCTCGGCGGCGACGTCACGGAGACGGAGGACGGGCTGCACATCCGGCCGCGGCCGCTGCACGGCGGGGTGTTCCACACCTACGACGACCACCGGATGGCCACCGCCGGTTCGGTCATCGGTCTGGCCGTCGAGGGCGTGGAGATCGAGAACGTGGCGACGACCGCCAAGACCCTCCCCGACTTCCCGAGGATGTGGACCGACATGCTCGCCGGGAACTGAACGGGACGGCACGACATGCGCCGCTACGGCAAGCACACCGACGAGGACGACGTCCGGGTCCGCCCCAACCGCAAGGGCAACCGCCCCCGTACGAGCATCCGCCCGAAGCACGAGGACGCGGCAGAGGGCATGGTCCTGACCGTGGACCGGGGCCGGCTCACCTGCCTCGTGGACGACCGCACGGTCATGGCGATGAAGGCCCGGGAACTGGGCCGCAAGGCCGCCGTCGTCGGCGACCGGGTGGGTCTGGTCGGCGATCTGTCCGGCCGCAAGGACACCCTCGCCCGCATCGTGCGCATCGAGGAGCGAGCCTCCGTGCTGCGGCGCACCGCCGACGACGACGATCCGTACGAGCGGGTGGTCGTCGCCAACGCCGACCAGCTGGCGATCGTGACGGCCCTCGCCGATCCCGAGCCCCGCCCCCGGCTGATCGACCGCTGCCTGGTCGCCGCCTACGACGGCGGCCTGGAGCCGCTGCTGGTGCTGACGAAGTCGGACCTGGCCCCGGCGTCCACGCTGCTGGACCTGTACGGCGCGCTGGACATCCCGTACGTCGTGACCTCGCGCGACGAGCTGTACGCCGGCGAGGCGGCGAAGGTGGTGCGCGAACACCTCGACGGCCGGATCACCGCGTTCGTCGGCCACTCAGGCGTCGGCAAGACCACACTGGTCAACGCGCTGGTGCCGGAAGGGAAGCGCCGCACGACCGGGCACGTCAACGCCGTCACCGGCCGCGGCCGGCACACCACCACGTCCGCCCTGGCCCTGCCGCTGGCGGCCGCCGGCGGCTGGGTGATCGACACTCCGGGCGTACGGTCCTTCGGGCTGCACCACGTCGACCCGTCCCGGGTCATCCACGCCTTCCCCGACCTGGAGCCCGGCACGGAGAACTGTCCGCGCGCGTGTTCGCACGACGAGCCGGACTGCGCCCTGGACGCGTGGGTGGGCGAGGGACACGCCGATCCCGCGCGCCTGTACTCCCTCAGGCGGCTGCTGGCGACGCGGGAGCGACGCGAAGGCGACTGAACCGGGCACGTTTGCGGGCAGCCTCGACCGGCAAGTGCATAATCGCACCAAGTGAGACGAAGCAGTCACTGGGTGCGGGACTGGGGACGCTGGAGGCACTGACCATGGCGTGGCTGCTCGTGATCGTCGCCGGATTCCTGGAGACGGGGTTCGCGATCTGCCTGAAGCTGTCCCACGGCTTCACCCGGCTCTGGCCGACCATCGCGTTCGCGGTCTTCGCGATGAGCAGCTTCGGACTGCTGACGCTCTCCCTGCGCAAACTCGACGTGGGCCCGGCCTACGCGGTGTGGACGGGGATCGGGGCCTCGGGCACGGCGATCTACGGAATGATCTTCCTCGGCGAGGTCGCCTCGACACTGAAGATCGTCTCGATCGGGCTGGTGATCGCCGGCGTCATCGGTCTGCAGCTCTCCAGCCCGGCCCACTGAGAGCCGCACGGACCAGCCGCCCCACGCCATCGGCGGGGCCGGCGACCACACAGGAGAGCGCCAGCCGCACCGCCAGCTCGCAGCGCTCCGCGGCCTCCACCTCCCCCTCGCCCGTCCGACGGCCGGTGCCCGGCACCAGCGCGGCGAGCGAGCGGTCGCGTACCGCGGCGACCAGTTCGCCGGGGGCGGGGTGACCGGCGTCCGCGCGCCGCTGGGCGGGGACGCCCGAACCCCCGTGCCGGGCCGCGGGCCTCGGTGCGGGGAGCCGCTCGTGCCAGGAGCCGGTGAGCAGGGCGCGCAGCAGGGGGCGGGAGCCGGCCTCCGCCACCGTCCACTCGGCCAGGCGGACCAGTTGCTCCGCGTCCCCGGCCCGCTCCGCGAGCACCCGGTCCGCACCCTTGAGGTATGTGTCGGCCTCGCGCCGCACCAACGCCCGGGCGAGGCCGTCCTTGCTGCCGAACTCGTTGTAGAGCGTCTGCCGGGAGACGCTCGCCGCCGAGGCGACGTCGACCATGCGGACGGCGGACCAGGGTCGGCGCTCGAGAGCGGTGAGAGCGGCGTTCAGCAGTGCCTCGCGCGCTGTGGGCATCGTGGGCCTCCCGGGCGGGACGCCTCCGGGCCCCGCGGCTCTTCGCTCAGAGTTGACGCCCGGGCACCCGCTGTCAAGGGCACCGCGGCGCCCTCCGGACGGGCCGGACGGGCGGCGACGGCCCGGGGATAGAGTGCGGACATGGCCGACTACCACGATGATCTGCGCCTCGCCCATGTTCTCGCGGACGCCGCCGACGCGGCGACCATGGACCGGTTCAGGGCACTCGACCTCAAGGTCGAGACCAAGCCGGACATGACCCCGGTGAGCGAGGCCGACAAGGCGGCCGAGGAGCTGGTCCGCCACCAGCTCCAGCGCGCCAGGCCGCGCGACGCGATCCTCGGCGAGGAGTTCGGCCTCGAGGGCACCGGCCCCCGGCGCTGGGTCGTCGACCCGATCGACGGCACCAAGAACTACGTCCGCGGAGTTCCCGTGTGGGCGACGCTGATCTCCCTGATGGAGGCCGGGGAAGGCGGCTACCAGCCGGTCGTGGGTGTGGTCTCGGCCCCGGCACTGGGGCGCCGCTGGTGGGCGGCGAAGGGCGCGGGGGCTTACACCGGGCGGAGCCTGTCCTCCGCGACGCGGCTGCACGTCTCGAAGGTCGCACAGCTGTCCGACGCGTCGTTCGCGTACTCCTCGCTCGGCGGCTGGGAGGAGCGAGGGCGGCTCACCGGCTTCCTCGAGCTGACCCGCGCGGTCTGGCGGACCCGCGGGTACGGCGATTTCTGGCCGTACATGATGGTCGCCGAAGGTTCGGTGGACATCTGCGCGGAGCCGGAGCTCTCCCTCTGGGACATGGCGGCGACGGCGATCGTCGTACAGGAGGCCGGCGGCACGTTCACCGGTCTCGACGGGGTGCACGGTCCTCACAGTGGAAACGCGGCCGCCTCCAACGGCCTTCTGCACGAGGAGCTCCTGGAGTACCTCGACCGGGGCTGAGCCCGGGACCACCATCAGCCGTTACCGGCCAGCGCAACCCTCGCGCTCCCCCCGCGGGCGCCGTGCCCCCTCTTGTTGCCCTGCCGAATCACTGCGACTCTGAGAGTCCCCCTATTTGTGAATTTGTGAATCCCTTCTCGTTGAAGGATTCATCAAGGAGGTGGCTCCGTCCATGCTCGTCCGTGACGCCATGAGCACGGTGGTCCTCACCATCGGCCCCGCACACACCCTCAGGCAGGCCGCTCGACTGATGGCCGCACGACGCGTCGGGGCGGCCGTCGTCCTCGACCCCGACACCAGCGGCCTCGGCATCCTCACCGAACGCGACATCCTCAACTCGCTCGGCGCGGGCCAGGACCCCGACCACGAGTCCGCCGCCGCCCACACCACCACCGACGTCGTCTTCGCCGCCCCCTCGTGGACCCTCGACGAGGCTGCGGACGCCATGACCCACGGCGGCTTTCGCCATCTGATAGTGCTCGACGCCGCCGGACCCGTCGGCATCGTCTCCGTGCGGGACATCATCCGCTGCTGGGCACCGGCCCGACAGCGGACCGAGGCGACGACCCTCGCCGGCTGACCGCGGACACACGAGGGGGCCGGACCTCCCCTGGGGCAGGTCCGGCCCCCTCTCCTACGGCAAGCGATCCAGCGCTGGGTTTCGTCAGCCGCGCAGGGCCTGGACCGCGGCCTCCAGCCGCTTGCCGAAGTCTCCGTCGGCCCGACGGAAGTTGCCGATCGCCCGCTCGGCGATGTCGTCCCGGGAGACCTTGGCGATGGACCCCGCCAGGTTCTCGACCAGGCGGCCCCGCTCGTCCTCGGACATCAGCCGGTAGAGGTTGCCGGCCTGGACGAAGTCGTCGTCCTCGGAGTGGGACGGGGCCTCGTGGTTGCCGGTGCCCCCCGAGACCGGGACCGGCTCCCACAGCGGCCGGTCCGTCTGGAAGGGGCCGCCGAAGCTGTTCGGCTCGTAGTTCTTGGCGCCCTTGTGGCGGCCGTCGTAGAGGAAGCCGTCACGGGAGTTGGTGCGCGCCTCGGTGGCGCGCGGACGGTTCACCGGCAGGTGGTCGGCGTTGATGCCGACGCGGTAGCGGTGGGCGTCGCCGTACGCGAAGAGGCGGCCCTGGAGCATCTTGTCCGGGGACGGGCCGATGCCCGGCACGAAGTGAGCCGGCGAGAAGACGGACTGCTCGACCTCGGCGAAGACGTTCTCCGGATTGCGGTTGAGTTCCAGCCGGCCGATCTCGATCGGCGGGTAGTCGTCGTGCGGCCACACCTTGGTGAGGTCGAAGGGGTTGAAACGGTACGCCGCCGCGTCGGCCGCGGGCATGATCTGGACCTGCACCGTCCACGACGGGAAGTCACCGCGCTCGATGGCCTCGCGCAGGTCGCGCTGGTGGCTGTCCGGGTCCTCCCCCGCCAGCCGGTTCGCCTCGGCCTGGGTGAGGTTCCTGATGCCCTGGTCGGTCTTGAAGTGGTACTTGACCCAGAAGACCTCGCCGGCCTCGTTGCTCCACTGGTAGGTGTGCGAGCCGTAGCCGTTCATGTGCCGGTAGGAGGCGGGGATCCCGCGGTCACCGAACAGCCAGGTCACCTGGTGGGTCGACTCGGGCGACAGGCCCCAGAAGTCCCAGACGTTGTCCGCCTCCTGGCTGCCCGTGTACGGATCGCGCTTCTGCGTGTGGATGAAGTCGGGGAACTTGATGGCGTCCCTGATGAAGAACACCGGGGTGTTGTTGCCGACGAGGTCGTAGTTGCCCTCCTCGGTGTAGAACTTCAGCGCGAAGCCGCGGGGGTCGCGCACCGCGTCCGCCGCGCCGAGGTTGCCCGCCACGGTGGAGAAGCGCAGGAACGTCTCGGTCCGCTTGCCGACCTCGGAGAGGAACTTCGCCCGGGTGTAGCGGGTGACGTCCGCGGTCACCGTGAACGTGCCGTAGGCACCGGCCCCCCGGGCGTGGACCACCCGCTCCGGGATGCGCTCGCGGTTGAAGTGCGCGAGCTTCTCGAGCAGCAGCTGGTCCTGCACCAGGACCGGCCCGCCGGCGCCCGCGGTCTCGCTGTTCTGGTTGTCGGCTACCGGCGCGCCGGCCTCCGTGGTGAGCGGTCCCTGCGTCACGTACGCCTCCTGCGAAAACTGCGTCATTCCCGGCCAGTCCTGTCCTTGGCCAACGATGTTCCTCATCCTACAATGGACTCTGTCTAAATCAAGCAGGCATCCAAACTCACATCGATTCGGGATCAGCTCCCCGGACTGTTAGGCTGATACACATGAGCGACCTGTTGGAACGACTGCGCGGACGCGGCTGGCGTATGACCGCGCAGCGGCGCGTCGTGGCCGAGGTCCTCGACGGTGAGCACGTCCACCTGACCGCCGACGAGGTGCACGCACGCGCCGTCGAGCGGCTGCCGGAGATCTCCCGGGCCACGGTGTACAACACACTGGGTGAGCTCGTCTCACTCGGCGAGGTCCTGGAAGTGGCCACGGACCACCGCGCCAAGCGGTACGACCCGAACGCCCACCGTCCGCACCAGCACCTGGTGTGCGCGAGCTGCGGTGCGATCCGCGACGTGCACCCCGGCGGCAATCCGCTCTCGGACCTGCCCGACTCGGAGCGCTTCGGCTTCACGATCTCGGACGTGGAGGTCACGTACCGGGGCATCTGCCCGAACTGCGCGAGCACTCGGACGCACTGACCCCCGGGTCGGTCACGCGGGGCGGTCCCCGCAGCCGTTGCACGGGCGGGTCGGCCACGATCCGCCCGTTTCCTCTGCGCCTTCGGGCTCTCCGGGCCCTCTTCTGCGGCCGCCCGGCGCCGCCGGACGTCCGGGGGCCGCCGCTCCACCGCGGCGGGCCGACGGCCCGCCGCCCTGCTAAGAAGACCACCGGAGAACACCGATGGCCCGGATCCATCGGATCCGGGCCATCGGCCTTCAGTAGCGGGGACAGGATTTGAACCTGCGACCTCTGGGTTATGAGCCCAGCGAGCTACCGAGCTGCTCCACCCCGCGTCGGTGAACCCAACAGTACGTCACCCCGCGGACCAGAGCAAATCCATAGCCGTTCAGCCGTTCGGGCTGGTGAACGCGGTGGCACACCCTCCCTCAGGCCGTGAGCTCCTGGTGCAGCGCCTCACGCAGCGCAGCCGCCCGGTCGGCGACCTCACCGGGGCCCAGCTCCACCGCGCGGGCACACCAGCGTTGCCCCTCGGCGAGCTCACCCCGGCGCGCGGCCAGCAGGGCGAGCCGGAGCGCGGCGCGCCCGTGCCCCGCTCGTGCGGCGCGGGCCCACCACAGGGCGGCCTCGCGCTCGTTGCCCTCACGGGCGAGCAGCAGCCCCAGGTTGAACGCGCCATTGCGGCTGCCGGCCTCCGCCGCCTCCCGGTACCAGCGGACGGCCTCGGTCGCATCGCCACGGGCCGCGGCGAGCATGCCGATGCGCACCTGCGCCCGGCGGTGCCCCTGCTCGGCGGCTCGTTCGTACCACTCCTCGCACTCGGTCTTCTCGCCCAGGGGCTCACCGAGCGCGGGCGCGCCGGGCGGCGGCTGGCGCGCGTCGAGCAGCGTCGCGAGCCGGAACGCCGCCTCGGCGCTTCCACTGCCCGCGGCACAACGCAGATGGCGCTCGGCCGACTGCTCGTCGCCGTCGCGCAGACAGGCCATCCCGACCTGCAGGGCCGCCTCGGTGTGCCCGGCAGCGGCAGCCCGCTCGTACCAGCGCAGCGCCGTACGGTCCTCGTCCCGGCCGGCGTACAGGATGCCGAGGTTGAACGCGGCGTCCACGCTGCCCGCCTCCGCGGCCTTGGAGAACCAGGGCTCGGCACCCACCGGGTCCCCGGCCTGCAGCAGCAGGACGGCGAGCGCGTTGGCGGCCTCGCGGTGCCCGGCGTAGGCGGCGCGGCGGTACCACTGCTCCGCCTGGCCGGTGCGGCCCTGGGCCGCGCACAGCAGACCGAGGTTGTACGCCCCGTTCACGTCACCCGCGTCCATCGCGGCGCGGTACCAGCGCTCGGCCGACTGCTGCTCACCGCGTGCAGCGTGCAGAGCACCCAGCGCGTTGGCAGCGTTGCCATCGCCGTCCTGGGCGGCCCGCAGCCACCACACGGCGGCGCTCTCCTCGTCCCCGGCGTCCTTCAGCAGGAATCCCAGCGCGCAGGCGGCACGCGGCTCCCCGTCCTTGGCGGAGGTGAGGTACCAGCGCGCGGCCTCCTTCAGCTCGCCCCGGCGCTCCAGAATGCCGCCGAGGTGCAGCGCGGCCCGGCGGTGCCCTCTGGCTGCCGCCTGCCGGTACCACTGCTCCGCCTCGTCCGGACGCCCGGGCGCACCGGCTGCGGCACCCTCGGTGGTACCGGACGGCACCGCCGGTGCGGTCGCCGCGGAAGGCCCGGCGGTGCGGGCGGCGGGCACGGGGGCCGCCTCGGCGGCGCGGCTGCCCGCCCCCGAGTGCTTGGACCTGTTCGCGTCCTTGGGCCGGTGCGCGCCCTTCGCCTTCCGCGCGTCCTGGGCCGCGCCCGTGCGGTCGGCCGCGCCGGGGTCCTCGGCCGCCTCGACGGGGCCGCCCTTGCCCTTGACGGCCGCCGCGGTGGCGGGGCGGCGGTCCCCGGCAGCGGCTCCGCCCGGGGACCGGCGCTCCAGCACCCGCGCCAGCCGGTAGGCGGCCTCACGGTGCCCCTGCTCGGCGGCAGCGCGCAGCCAGCGCTCGGCGCCCCGCTCGCCGCGGTGCTCCAGCAGATCGGCCAGGGCGTAGGCGCCGAGGGCGTGCCCCTGTTCGGCGGACTGGCGCAGCCAGTACTCGGCGGCCGGCTCGTCGCCCCGCTCCCGGAAGTGCCGGCCGAGCGCGTGCGCCGCTGCAGCGGAACCGGCGACCGCCGCGATCCGCCACCAGCCCGCCGCCTCGTCGGCGTAGCCGCGCTGGTGCAGCAGCACACCCAGGTTGTTCGCGGCGGCGCGGTCGCCCTCGGCGGTGGCCGCGCGCAGCTGCGGCTCCGCCCCGTCAAGGTCGCCCCTGCGCAGGAGCATCGCCCCGAGGACGCTCATGGACGCCACGTCCCCTGCCTCGGCGGCGCGACGGTGCCGGGCCTCCGCCTCGGCGTCCGTCACGGGCAGGGGTTCAACGGGGGCCAGGGACTCGAGCGGGTCGACGGCGTCGATCGCCATCGCATCGGCCGCGCCCACCGCGGCCACCGCGGTGGCGGCGTGCTCGTGCACAAACCGCCCCGATTCCAACAGCGTTGTCCCGTCCCCCATAAATTCCATCGTCGCACCACCCGCAACCCGCGTACACCTGGTATACCGCAGCCAGTGAGGTCACTTCAGCGTTTTGTCGACATGCCCACAGAGAGACAAGTCAAACACGCATCGCCTCAGGACGCCGGACTCAACTCGCCCCAAACGGGACACACTTCGGGAACAACCGCCCTTGACACACGCCGAGGGCCCGGATCCTGATGGATCCGGGCCCTCGATCTCAGTAGCGGGGACAGGATTTGAACCTGCGACCTCTGGGTTATGAGCCCAGCGAGCTACCGAGCTGCTCCACCCCGCGTCGTTGTGCACCTACCGTACCACGGTGCGGGGTGGAGCCTGTCGGGTGAACCACCCGTTCGGTCAGCCTCCGGGTTTACCCGACGGTGCGCCGGGGGCCCCCGACTGTGCCGCGGCCGCCCGCTCGAGCGCCGCCTGCAGATCCGCCTGGGCCTTGCCGTACGCCGTCCAGTCGTTCTTCTTGAGCGCCTCCTGGCCCGCCTCGTACGCCTTCTGGGCGTCCGCGATGGCCTGCTTCAGCGCCGCACTGCCCGTCGCCGGCGGCTGGGGCGTGGTGTCACCCGGCTCCGTCGGCGGCTGCGTCGTGGGCGGCGGCTCGGCGCCCTCCACCCCGAACACCGCGTTCAGCGCCTCCGCCAGGCTGTCCTTGAAGACCGGCTTGCCGCCGTAGGACACCGCCACCTTCTTCAGCAGCGGGTAGTTGGCGGCGCCGCCTCGGGCGTACACCGGCTCGACGTACAGGAAACCGCCGTCCAGCGGAACCGTGAGCAGGTTGCCGTAGTCGATCTCCGAGTCGGTGCCCCGCAGGTCACGGACGAACGTCGCGACCTCCGGAACACTGTTGAGCTCGCTCTGCACCTGCGAGGGTCCCTGCACGGTCGAGGTCACCCTCAGCAGTCTGATCGAGCCGTACCCCTTGCTGTTCGCGTCGGCGTCGACGGCCATGAACGCGCCCAGGTTGGGCCGTCCGCTGGGTGTGAACGTCGTCGTCAGCGAGAACTTCTGCTCCTGCTCGCCCGGCATCTTCAGGCTCAGGTAGTACGGCGGGACCGCGCTGCCGTCCTTCTGCGTCGGGTCGCTCGGCACCTGCCAGGCGTCACTGCCGGTGTAGAACTGCTCGGGGTCGGTCACGTGGTACCGCGTGAGCAGCTCGCGCTGGACCTTGAACATGTCCTGCGGGTACCGGAGGTGGGCCAGCAGGTCCGGCTCGATCTCGCCCTTCGGCTTGACCGTGTCCGGGAATGCCTTCATCCAGGTCTTCAGGACCGGGTCCTTGGTGTCCCACTGGTACAGGTCGACCGTGCCGTCGTACGCGTCCACGGTGGCCTTCACCGAGTTCCGGATGTAGTTCACCTGGTTCTGCTGCGCGACGACGGCACGCTGGCTGTCGGTCAGCGAGTCGGCCGTGGTGTCCCCGAGCGTCGTGCGCGATGCGTAGGGGTACCCGTTCGTCGTGGTGTAGGCGTCGACGATCCACTTGATACGGCCGTCGACCACCGCCGGATAGGCGTCCCCGTCGATGGTGAGCCACGGGGCCACCGCCTCGACGCGCTCCTTGGGCGTGCGGTTGTAGAGGATCCGCGAACCGTCGCCGATCGCCCCGGAGTAGAGGATCTGCGGCTCGCTGAACGCCACCGCGTACGCGGCCCGGTTGAAGCCTCCGGAGAGGTCGACCCCGCTCTTGCCCTTGAAGCTGGTCGTCACCTCACCGTTCTTCTCGTAGTCCAGCTCCTTCTGCGGGCCCCCGACGATCGAGTACTGCTCGGTCTTCTCGCCGTAGTAGACCCGCTGCTCGTAGGTGCCGAGCTGGCCCTTGGTGGGCAGGCCGGACTCGATGAAGTCCGGGGCGCCGACCGTGCCCTGGTCCTCGTCGGTGATCGTGTTCGTGCCCTTGGCCGCGATCGCGCCGTAGCCGTGGGTGTAGGTGAAGTGGTCGTTGATCCAGTTGCGCTTGGGGATGCCCTTGATGTTGAGCTCGCGCAGACCGATGACCGTGTCCTGCGGCTTGCCGTCGGGGCCGGTGTACCGGTCCACGTCGAGCGTCGCGGGGAACTGGTAGTACTTGCGCTCCTGCTGGAGCTGCTGGAAGGCGGGCGAGACGATGTTCGAGTCGACGAGCCGGTAGCTGGCGGCCGTGGCGGCCTGCTCGCGCTGCTCGGCCTTCCGCTTCGGGTCGCCCCTGCCCCCGTAGTTCTCGGACTTCGCCGCGTCGATGCCGTACGCCTCGCGCGTGGCATCGATGTTCTTCTTGATGTACGGGGATTCCTTGGCCTGCTCGTTCGGCTGCACCTGGAACTTCTGCACGATGGCCGGGTACAGGCCGCCGATGAGGATGGCCGAGAGCACCATCAGCCCGAAGCCGATCACCGGCAGCTGCCAGGTGCGCCGCCACAGCGTGGCGAAGAAGAGCACGGCGCAGATGACCGCGATGCAGAACAGGATCGTCTTCGCGGGCAGATACGCGTTCGCGTCCACGTACCGCAGGCCCGTCCAGTTGCCCGCGGCCTTGAAGTCGCTGGACTTCACGGCCAGGCCGTAACGGTCCAGCCAGTACGCGACGGCCTTGAGCGCGACGAAGATGCCGAGCAGCACCGACAGATGGCCGGTGGCCGCCGCGGTGGCACGCGCCCCGGGGCTGGTGACGCGCAGCCCGCCGTAGAGGTAGTGGGTGAGGACCGCGGCGATCAGGGAGAGCACGGCCGCGGCGAAGCCGAAGCCCAGCAGGAACCGGTACCAGGGGAGGTCGAAGGCGTAGAACGCCACGTCCATCCCGAACTGGGGGTCCTTCGTGCCGAACGGCACGCCGTTGACCCACATCAGCCACGTGCGCCACTGGGAGGACGCGGATGCTCCGGCGATCAGCCCGACGAGCGCGGTGATCCCGAGGAGCACCCACTTCTTGTACGGGGCGATGCCCATCCGGTACCGGTCGAGGCTCTGCTGCTCGAGCGACATCGCGCTCAGCGGCGGCCTCAGCCGGTGTGCCAGCCAGATGTTCAACCCGACCGCGGCGGCCATCAGCAGGCCGAAGACCGCGAACAGACCGATCTTGGTCCAGAGGGTCGTGGTGAACACCGACGAGTACTTCACCGAGCGGTACCAGAGCCAGTCGGTCCAGAACCCGGCGAACATGACAAAGGCCATGGCGAGCACGGCCAGCACGCCGAGCGTCATCAGCAGCGTCCGTACGCGCCGGGACGGCCGGCCCACTCTGATCCGTGGCCCGGTCGGGCCTCCGCCGCGGTCCGGCATCTGGAAAGCCAACGTGCGCCCCTCGAAGTTCGCGGTCGTGTAATACGTTGTCCGGGTGCCGTCCCATGCGTCCGGCACCTCTGTGGCAGGCCCACGCGATCGTAGAGCCCACTCATGCAACTTACTGAGGCTTTACCTAGTTCCCGACTCCGGGGCCGAAGGAGGCAGGATATTGCGCATGTCCAACGTTTCCCCCGGCGGCCCCCCGATGGCCGCGAGCCCGCTGACCCGCGCGGTGCTCGAAATCGACGAGTACGCGTCCGGCCTCGGCTGGGACCAGCCGGCCCGGCTCTTCGCCCTCGTCGACACCGCACAGCTGCGCACCCAGGAGCCGGGTCTCGCCGCCCAGCTCGGCCTCGACGACGGGGACGCGGCTGCTCCGCTGACCCCGGTCGAGCAGGACGAGATCCCCTCCGGAACCCCGCTCGACGAGTTCCTCGGAACGATCGCCTGGCCCGACGCGGTGGCGGGATGCGCACTCACCGTGGAGCGGCTGATGCTGCCGCCGTCTGCGGAGACCTCCGTCCCCGAGGGCCTCGACGAGGCGGGCCTGGCCGAGTGGGTGGCCGCGCATCCGGACCGCCAGGAGGTCCGGATGACCGTTGCGGTGCTGCGGGACGGCGCCCGCGAGTCGGCACTGCGGCTGCGGGAGAAGGACTCCGCGACCGAGGTGCTGACCGGTGCGGACCTGGTACCGGGGCTGGCGGACGCCCTCTCGGCCACGTTCGAGGCGTAGCGGCGCGGAGGGGCGTGCCGCGGTCGCGGCACGCCCCCTGGCAGCCCTGTCCGTTCCGTGCGCGCGTAGCCCGGTCCGCGGGACCCGTGTCCGGCGCAGTCCGGCGGCCCTTGTCAGCTCTTGGAGCAACCGGGCAGATCGGCGGTCCTGCCGCTTCGGATCTTCTCCAGGGACTTCGTCGCGTCGTCGATGGTCTTCACCCTGACCAGGGTCAGCCCCTCGGGGATGTCCGAGGCAGCGGCGGCGCAGTTGTCGCTGGGCGTCAGGAAGTACTCCGCACCCGCGTTCCGCGCACCGACGAGCTTCATCTCGATTCCGCCGATGGGGCCGACCACACCCTGGTCGTCGATCGTGCCGGTGCCGGCGATGAACTTGCCCCCCGTGAGGTCGGCCGGGGTGAGCTTGTCGACGATGCCGAGAGCGAACATCAGCCCGGCGCTCGGACCGCCCACGTCGGCCAGCTTGATGTCGATGGCGAACGGGAAGGTGTGGTCCGTACCGGCCGTGATGCCCACGATCGTGCGCTTGGCCTGCTTCGAACGCACCGTTCCGACCTGCACGTCCTGGGAGCCCGTCGGCTCCTTGCCGGCCTTCTCGGCCGCGGCCGCCTCCTTGGCAGGGACGATCGTGAAGGTCACCTTGTCGCCGGGCTCGTGTTGGACGACGGCCTTCGAGACGTCGTCCGGCTTCTTCACCGGCGTTCCGTCGACGGCCTTGATCACATCGCCCGCGTGCAGCGTGCCCTGCGCCGGGCTGTCCTTGCGGATCGAGGAGACGACGACACGGGACTTCACCGGGATCCCCAGCTCGCGCAGGGCAGCGACCTTGGCGCTCTCCTGGGACTGGCTGAACTCCTCCGCGTTCTCCTGGTTCGACTGCTCCTCGGTCTTGCCGTCCGGGTAGAGCGTCTCGTGCGGCACCACGACGTTGTCATGGGCCAGCCAGCCGTACACGACCTCGGCCAGGTTCATCCGGTAGTCCGCGCCCGTGACCCTGACCGTCGTCATGTTGAGGTGCCCGGAGGTCGGATGGGTCTTGCGGCCGGAGATCTGCAGGACCGGCTCGCCACCGGAGTCACCGAGGGTGTTCACGGTGGGCCCGGGTGTCATCTCCGAGTAGGGCGGGGTCATGAGCACGCCCACGCAGAGCAGCACGATGAGGACGAGAGTGGAGGCGAGCATCGTCGCTGTGCGGCGTGGCATGGAACGACAGTACGGGACTGGTCCGTCAGTGCACCCGTCGGGCCGGTCCGTACGGGGCTCGCCGCGGACTCTCGACGGGGCGGCCCGCAGGGCCTCCCGAGGTCGGCGGCGTCAGACGGCGTCCGTCCCGGAACGGGTCCTCTCCATCGCGTCCCGGAACCGTGCGTAGCCGGCGAGTTCCGCGACATCGCCGGTGGTCCGGTTCCTCGATGCCCAGCTTCCCCATATCGCCGCGCCGATGGCAGCGAAAAGCGGAATCAGCAACCAGGCGAGTGCCGCCATCACGACCTCCCTACCCCATGAGCTGGAACGACTGCTCGTACAGCTGACCGATCAGCAGATTAACCGTTTGCCGCTTCAACGCTCGTGCCAGGGGGGCGGTTACGCAAATCGGGCCCGGGGCCGCGGAACGGCGCGGTCAGGCGCCGACCCACTCCTGCGTGCCGTCCGAGAACTGCTGGTGCTTCCAGATCGGGACCTCGTGCTTGAGGTCGTCGATCAGCTTCCGGCACGCCTCGAACGCCTCCCCCCGGTGCGGGCAGGAGACGGCGACGACCACGGCCAGGTCCCCGATCTCCAGGTCGCCCACGCGGTGGACGGCCGCCAAGGCCCGGACGGGGTACTCGGCGACGACCTTCTCCGCGACACGGCGCATCTCGGCCTCGGCGGTGGGGTGGCACGAATAGCCCAGCGCGTCGACGTCCGCGCCGCCGTCGTGGTTGCGCACGGTGCCCACGAAGAGCGCCGTGCCGCCCGCGGCCGCATCGCCCACGGCGCGGAACACCTCGTCGACGGAGAGCGGGGTGTCCCTGATCGCGAGCAGCCGGATCGGGTCCTGCGCCGCCTGCTCCCCCGGGTGATCGTTCGTGCGTCCCATGCAGCCATCGTGCCGTACACCACCGACAACGCGGAATAGCGCTTTCGACCGGCGGGCGGTGACGGGGGTTGGAGCCTCCTACAGGAGGGGGCCGGCCCGGTAGGCGGGACGCCCGGCGCGGACCTCACCGGCCGGAGGCCAGGTGTATTGATCACAAGCGTTGCTGACGCTTGTGATCAATACACCTGGCTACAGCCCCCGGCGCTTGCGGGCGCGGCGCACGAGGGCCGCCGTGCCCAGCAGGGCGACGGTGGCGCCCGCGGCGCCCGCCGCGGCGGTGGCGTCCTTGCGGCCGAGACGGCGGCCCGCGACGGTGTGCCGGCCCTGGACCTCCTCCAGCAGCGCGGCGAGCACCTCCTCGTTGGTCCACCGGGGACGCCAGCCGGCGTCGTGCAGCCTGCCGACGCTGACGACCCACGGGTGCATCGTGTACGCGAGGTCGCCCGCCGGCGAGGGGGTGAGGCCGATCCGGTGCAGCCGTGCGGCCGCCCCGAGGGCGACCGCCGACGGCAGCTCCATGCGCCGGATGCCACTGAGCTCCTCGATCTCCTCCTGCTCCAGCCACCCGTCGCAGCCCACCGCGAACTCCCCGTCGACCTTCTCCAGGGCTGCGTACTCCAGCGCGCTCACCAGGTCATCGACATGGCAGAACTGCCAGGTGGGGCGGGATCCCGCGACCACGAGGAGCCGCGGCGACTCGAAGTAGCGGGTGAGCGCCGTGTCGGTGCCGCCGACCAGCACGGCGGGTCTGGCGACCGTGACGTTCAGGCCGGGGTGCGCGCGCGGGGCGCGGCGGCCCAGGCGCTCGATCTCCAGGAGGTCGCCCACTCCCGTGGCCTCCGCCGTGGCACGCAGCTCCGCGTCCTCCGAGAGCGGGACGTCGTTGTCCGGCAGCGCCCCGTAGACCATCGCCGAGGTGCACAGCACGACCCTGTGGACACCCGCGGCCGCGGCGGCGGTGAGCACGGTCTGGGTGCCGCGCACGTTGTACGCGGTCCGCGCCGCCGCGTCGGCCTCGAGGTCCAGGTCGAGCGCCAGGTGCACGACGACGTCGGCGCCGCGGAACTTCTCGGCGATCGCCGGGTCGCGCACGTCCAGGACGTGCCAGTGCGCCTCGGGCACGTCGCCCCGGCGCTCGTCGACCGCGATGACCCGGCCGATGTCGTCCGACGCGACGAGGCGCCTGGTCAGCAGGTCACCGACGCCGGAGGCGGCGCCGGTCACCGCGACCACGGGGCCGCGCCCCGTGACCGGGGTCGAGGGGTTTCGCGTAGCGCGAACCTGCGGATCTGGGGAACTCACCGGGCGTCTCCAGCGGTTGTCTTCAGTACGTGCGCGGACAGACGTGTACGTACGAGGTGGCGTCCATCCTGCCGCAGGCCATGAGCCAGTGGAGCATCCAGCCCATGTCCGGCTTCACATGTCGACGCCTCCGCCGCCGGCCGGGCGCCGCTTAGGCTGGTGGTGTAGTCGGGCATTCGCCGTCGGCAGGAAGCCGGTGGCCCTACGAGCCGAGGAAACCCGTGAGTGACACCCCATTCGGATTCGGCCTTCCGCCGGAGGAGCCGGAGAACGGCGACGAGGGCAAGAAGAAGGACCCCGCCGGAGGTGGGCAGGGCTCCGGCGGCCAGGGCGGCCCGACCAACCCCTTCGGGTTCGGGTTCCCGGGCGGCCCGGGCGGCGGCGCGGAGAATCCGTTCGCCGCGATGTTCGGCTCGCTGAACCCCACCGACCTCGGAGCGGCCTTCCAGCAGCTCGGCCAGATGCTGAGCTACGAGGGCGGTCCGGTGAACTGGGACATGGCGAAGCAGATCGCCCGCCAGACGGTCTCCCAGGGCACGCAGGACGGCACGAAGGACTCCAGCGTCGGCCCCGGCGAGCGCGCCGCGGTCGAGGAGGCCGTGCGCCTCGCCGATCTGTGGCTCGACGGTGCGACGTCCCTGCCCTCCGGCGCGGGCAGCGCCGTGGCGTGGAGCCGCGCGGAGTGGGTCGAGGCGACGCTTCCGGCGTGGCAGCAGCTCGTCGACCCCGTCGCCGAGCGCGTCGGCGTCGCCATGGGCGATGTGCTGCCCGAGGAGATGCAGGCCATGGCGGGACCGCTGATCGGCATGATGCGCTCCATGGGCGGCGCCATGTTCGGCCAGCAGATCGGCCAGGCCATCGGCGTGCTGGCGGGCGAGGTCGTGGGCTCGACGGACATCGGCCTGCCGCTGGGACCGGCCGGGAAGGCCGCGCTCCTCCCGCTGAACATCGAGGCCTTCGGCAGGGACCTGGGCGTCCCCAAGGACGAGGTCCGGCTGTACCTGGCACTGCGCGAGGCCGCCCACCAGCGGCTCTTCGCCCATGTTCCATGGCTGCGCTCCCACCTGTTCGGCGCCGTCGAGGGGTACGCCCGCGGGATCAAGGTCGACACGTCCAAGCTCGAGGACGTGGTGGGGCAGTTCGACCCCGCGCACCCCGAGCAGGTGCAGGAGGCGCTCCAGCAGGGCATGTTCCAGCCGGAGGAGACCCCCGAGCAGAAGGCCGCGCTCGCCCGTCTCGAGACCGCGCTCGCCCTGGTGGAGGGCTGGGTGGACGCCGTGGTGCACGACGCGGCCAAGAACAGGCTGACGTCGGCGGACGCCCTGCGAGAGACCCTTCGCCGGCGCCGTGCGTCGGGCGGCCCCGCCGAGCAGACGTTCGCCACGCTCATCGGTCTCCAACTGCGTCCGCGCCGGCTGCGGGACGCCTCCCGGCTGTGGGCTTCGCTCACCGACGCCCGCGGCATGGACGGCCGCGACGGCCTCTGGGCGCACCCGGACATGCTGCCGACGGCCACGGACCTCGACGATCCGGACGGCTTCGTCCACCGTGAGCAGCTCGACTTCTCGGAGCTCGACAAGATGCTCGGCGAGGCGGCCGAGGGCCGGGACGGGGACGACACCGACAAGTGAGCCTGTACGACGACGCCGTCCGGGTGCTCAAGGAGTACGGCGACGGAGCGGACGAGCTGCGCCGGACGTACCTGGACCATCTGGCGAACCATCCCGACGGCATGTGGAAGGCGTGCGACGCCGGGCATCTCACGGCCAGCGCCCTGGTCGTGGACCTGGTGCACGAGCGGGTGCTGCTGACCCTGCACCGGAAGCTGGGCAGGTGGCTGCAGATGGGCGGCCACTGCGAGCCGGGGGACGCCACACTCGCGGCCGCGGCGCTGCGCGAGGCGACCGAGGAGTCGGGCATCGCCGGGCTGACCCTGCTGCCGGGCGGTCCCGTGACGCTGGACCGGCACCCGATCCCGGCGCCGTGCCACTGGCACCTGGACGTCCAGTACGCGGCGCTGGCGGCGCCCGAGGCGGCTCCGGCGATCAGTGACGAGTCGCTCGATCTGCGGTGGTTCGGCTACGAGGAGGTGGCCGGCGTCGCCGACGCATCGGTCGTACGCCTCCTGGAGCGGACCCGCGCGCGGCTCTAGCCGGTGCCGCGGCGGGCCGGGTTCGCCCGTCGAGGAGCGGCACGCGGGGCTCGGGTCCCTCCCCGGCCCCCCGGGCCGAGGGGAGGGGATCGCAGGACGCCGGATCGACCTCGCAGTGGGCCCGCACGGTCGATTCGGCAGCGCGAGTCGCCTGCCGGGACCGTGACCGAGCGGACGGGGTGTACCGGTCGCGCACGCGCCGATGCACCGGGACCGGACGGATCGGCGTCGACCGGCCGGGGCCGTCGCCCTCGCGGACCGCCCCGGCCGGTCGCCCAGCTCAGCTCAGCTCAGCTCCAGACGTTGTTCTGGTTCTGGCCGTGGGATCCGTGCTGACCCATACCGAACTGGGCCCGGGCACCCTGGCCGACCTGAGCGTTCTGCGGCGGCAGGACCTCACTGGGCTGGACGAGGGCGAACCCCTGGCCGAGGAAGCTCAGCTCCCAGCCCTCCCCCGTGTTGCCCCGGCGCCGCCAGACACCGGTGGAGTGGGTCTGCGCCTGCATCTGCACCCGCAGCGAGGACGACCAGGCGACGATCGCGTCGGCGTCCACGTTGACGTACTTGTCCGGGGTCACCTGCATCATGAGCGGCTGTCCCGAGGTCATCAGCGCGACCTTGCCCCGCCCCGAGATGTTGAGCTGGTACTTCCCGGAACCGGAGATGCCGTACTGGCTGTCCACGGCTATGACCTCCGTGTGCAGCGTGGAGTCCAGCGCCAGTACGTAGGCGCTGTCGACCGTGATGCCGTCCTGATCGACGTCGACCACGTGGACGTACTGGGCGAGGTTGGCGAAGTAGACCGTGCCCTGTCCCGAGCAGCGCATCAGGTCGAGGCCCTCGCCGGTGCGCGCACGGGCGTTGCGCTGGTTCCTCGACTGGTACTCGCCGTCGAAGTCGATCAGTCCCTGGTAGGCGACCATCGCGCCCTTGCGGGCGAGGACGTCCTCCTGCCCGGTGAGGGCGACCCGCAGGAGCTGCGGGTTCTGGACGACGTAGCGCTCCTGGGACTGCTGTTCCGCATGGCTGAAAAGCGGGCTCTGCATGGTGTTCTCGCTCCCCCTCAGCCCCGGACCCGCAGTCGGTCGGTGCTGTCCTCACTCGGCTGTACGACGACGATGCCCTGGCCCGAGAAGGCCATCTGGTAGGCCTCCCCGCTGCCCCGCCCGATGAGGGAGGAGGCCTTGAAGCTGCGCTTGCCCTTCACCTTCAGGTTCGGCGACCAGGCGACAAGGGCGTCCGGGTCGACGTAGGTCTCGTCCTCGCCGCGGCCGCAGTCGACGACGATCGGTGTACCGCGCGAGGTGATCGCGACCCACCCGGTGCCCGCGACCGTGACGTTCCACAGCCCCTGGCCCGCGAACTTGGCGAGGCCCTTGACCCGCTCGACGCCCCACTGCAGATGCGCGTCGAAGGCGAGCAGATTGGTGCCGTTGACCGAGATCGAGTCGTTGTCGAGGTTGACGACCACGACGTCCGCGCCGTAGTCGGCCAGATAGAGCAGCCCGTCACCGGAGCACTTCATGATGGGTGCGCCCTCGCCGGTGACCCACTGGCCGGCGACCTGCCGCACCGCGGACGGGTTCGGTTCGTACTGGACGAAGCCCTCGTACGCGACCATCGAGCCGGCACGGGCGAACAGGTCCTGGCCCGAGGCCATCGCGACCTTGAGCATCGTGCGGCCGTGGTTCTCCATCCGGGCCACCACGGGCGTCGGGGCAAAGCCCGCGAGTTGCTGGTTCATTCTCCGGGCTCCCTCAGACCTCGTAGGGCTGGACGACGACGAAGTTGCCGGGGGCGCCCCGGAACTGGAGGTTCACGGTCTCCCCGCTGTGGCCGGGGTAGGCGTTGCGGCGCAGCCGCACCTGGCTGGAGAGGATCACCTGGGAGGCCGCCGACCAGGCCACGACGGCGTTGGAGTCGGCGAACGTGGTGGGCGTGACCGGGAGGACCACCGGGATGCCGTGGGTCTTGACGACGACCGTGCCGGTGCCCTGGAACAGCATTGTGAACAGCGCCCCGCCGGGGATGCCGTGTCCCTCGATGCGGCGGACCTCGTGCTGCAGCGACTCGTCGAAGGCGAGCACGTTCTCCGCGGAGACGCAGATCGCGTCCCCCTGGAGTTCTATGGGGTGCAGATGCGCGCCCTCCTCGGCGAGGAAGACCTGGCCGCGGCCGCTGCAGCGCATCAGCTGCATCTCCTGGCCCGTGGCGTTGCCGACGATCCGGCCGGAGAAACCGGCGCCCTTGTAGCCGAAGTCGACCTTGCCCTGGTACATGACCATGCTGCCCTGGCGGGCGAGCACGGGCGTGCCGCCCATGCCCAGATCGACGCGCATGAGCTGCTGGTTCTGCGGGGTCCACCGCTGGCCGGTGGGCAGCTCCTTGTAGGGCTGGAGGGCCGCCTGGAGGCCCGCGCCGGTCCGCGGGACGCCCTGCGGCACCGTCCCCGGCTGACCGTACGGCGCGGGCTGCTGCCCGTAGGGAGGCGGCGCTGCGGGCACCTGGCCCGGGACCTGGCCGAACTGCGGCTGCTGCGGCGGCTGTCCGTAGGGGGACGGCGGCGCCTGGGGCGGCACCGTGCCGGCGGGCGGGGTCATCGGGGCCGCGATCGTCGGCGCCGCGTGCATCTGCGGGTTCACCGCGGCGGGGGCGGGAGCAGGCGCGGGAGCCGCAGGGGCGCCGAACCCGGGCGCGGGCTGCGGCGCCTGCGGGGCCGGGGGCCCTGCGGGGACACCGAACGACGGGGCGGGAGCGGGAGCGGCCGGTGGGGCGAACCCCGGCACGCCCTGCGGCGGCTGCTGCGCTGCGGGCTCCTCCTCGGCCACCTCACCGCCGAAGTTCTTCAGCAGAGCGTCGAGGCCGCCGTCGAAGCCCTGGCCGACGGCGGCGAACCGCCATACGTCCTTGAGGTAGAAGTCGCCGAGCATCACGGCGCGCTCGGTGGAGAACTCCGAGCCGGTGAAGGAGTACCGGACGACTTCCTCCCCGCCCGCCACGATCCGGATGTAGCCGGGGCCGATCTGCGACATCTGACCGGCGCCGTCGACCGTCGCGGTGAACGACAGCTTGTGGATGTGCGCCGGAACCCGGTCCAGCGTGACGCGGAACGACTCCGTGTCACCGGCCTGCGGGCCGAGCAGCTGGACGGACTCCTCCGGCGTTTTCGGCTGGTTGAAGAAGACGAAATAACGGTCGTCCGAGAGCTGCTCGTTGGCGTCGAGACCGAAGCAGCTGATGTCGAAGGACAGCCCGGGAGCGGAGATCTGCACACCCACGTACAGATCGGTTCCCGGTGTCAGGTCACTGATCTTGGCCTTGTGGCCGCGTTGGAATTCCCTGGCCATGCGTAACGACCGTCCCCCATCCCGACGAAATGCGATTGCGTCGCGCCAGGCTAACCGCTGGCGGCGACATCGAGCCAAGCCGGGACGCATTCGGTACAGGATCGGTGAGGGTCACTCGCCGCGGGCTGCGGGGAGATGGGGCAGACGGTCCGCGGCGACAACGCCCTCCAGGTAGCCGCGGGCCCGCTCGGTGCGCGGGTACGACTCAAGGAGCCGCCAGAAGCGGGGCCCGTGGCCGGGCACGAGGAGGTGGGCCAGTTCGTGGAGGAGAACGTAGTCCACGACGTACTCCGGCATTCCCTTCAGCCGGTGCGAGAGGCGGATGCTGCCCTCCGCGGGGGTGCAGGACCCCCAGCGGGTGTTCTGGTTGGTGACCCAGCGCACCGACGCCGGCCCCGCGCGGCCGTCCAGGTACTGCTCGGACAGCCGCCGGGCGCGTTCGGCCAGTTCCCCGTCGCCGAGTGTCCGCCTGCTCTCCTGGGCGGCGAGCTTGTCCAGCATCACCGTCACCCAGCGCCGCTCCTCCGCCTCGGACATCCGGGCCGGGATGAGCACCACGGTCCGGTCGCCGTCCCGGTACGCGGAGACCGTTCTTCGGCGCCTGGCGCTGCGGCGGACCTCGACCGCGCTCGTCGCGGAGTGGTGGGACGGCTGGGCGGTCGTGCTGCGCTGCTGGCTCCCGGCACGGAGCGGTCGGTCGGCGGACACGCCCCGACGTTACCCGCTGGAGCAGGGGAAGTCCCGCCCCCGAGCGGGTCGGGGCCGGCCGGCGAAACGGCCCGGGCTTGATCAACGACAGGGAACGCCGCATTTGAACGACTAATGCCCCACACCTGTGGACAACCTTTTCCACCGCACGGCGCGGACGTGCATTCTGATGCCGTACGAGACGGATCCCGTCGGATTCAGCACCGGCGGGACGAACGAACGGAACGCGCACGGAGCGTGAACCGAGCGCGGACGGAACGGCGTGCGAACGGGGGCGGATGTGCATCCGGTGGTGAAGCCTGCACTGCGGCAGGCATGGCGGGACCTGCGTTATGTGCAGTTCGGAGCGACCGCGGCGCATGCCGTGGTGTTGGGGCCGGTGGACACGGCGACCGGAGGCCTGCTGTCGCTGCTCGACGGCACTCGGGGGCTGCCCCGGCTGCGTGAGGAGGCCCGGGCGATAGGACTGCCCGACGGCCATGTCGACGCCCTGCTGGAGCGGCTGGCGGAGGCGGGCCTGGTGGACGACGTGACGGGCGGCGGAGCGGCGGCCGCCTCGCTGCGGAAGAGGACGGCAGCGTACGACCGGCTGCGCCCCGACCTGGCGTCGCTCTCGGTGGTCCATCCCGAACCGGGCGGCGGCGCGGCCCGGTTGACCGCCCGAAGCGCCATGCGGGTTCAGGTGCGGGGCGCGGGCCGGGTCGGTGCAACGCTGGCGGCCGTGCTGTCCGCCTCCGGCGTGGGGCAGGTTGAGGTGCTGGACGGGGGCCGCGTGGAGCCGTGGGACGTGGCTCCGGGCGGGGTGCCCGCGGAGGCGGTGGGCGAGCGCAGAGCCGTGTCCGCTCAGCAGGTCGTGCGCCGGTCCGCCCCGGGCGCAGCGCGGCGCACGGCCCGTCGGTCCGACCGCGGACCGGTGGAACCGCCGCCGCTCTCCCTGGTGATCGTCGCACCGCGCGACGGCCTCGCGGCGTACGTGCCGGATCCGGGGGCCGCCGAGGACTGGATGGCCACGGGGACTCCCCATCTGTATGCGGGTGTTGCCGAGGCGTCCGGCGTGGTGGGCCCGCTGGTGCTGCCCGGGGGCTCGGCGTGCGCCGGCTGTCTTGCGCTGCGACGGGCCGACCGGGATCCGGTGTGGCCTCGGATGGCGGCCCAATGGCGCACGCCCCGCCACCGGGAGGCGGGCCCGGGGCCGTGTGACCTCGGCCTCGCCACGACGGTGGCGGGTATGGCGGCTTCACACGCCCTGTCGTTCCTGGACGGTGAACTGCCCGCCTGCACGGGGACACGGTGGGAGGTGTCGCTGCCGCTGCTCGAGTGGCGGTCGAGACGGATCGAGGCCCATCGCGACTGCCACTGCGGGGCGGCTGGGCAGACTGAGGGGGAGCGCGCCTCGGGGGCGGGGACGACGCACGACACAATGGCCGGGGTAGCGGCGTCGAAGGAGTGCCGGATGGCTGACGCGGCAGGGCGGCTTGGAATTGGAGGGGCGCATGTCTGATCTTCCTCGGAAGGCGGTCACCCGTACGGCCAAGCTGGCCGCTCTGCCACTGAGTTTCGCCGGCCGTGCCACATGGGGCCTGGGCAAGCGCATCGGCGGCAAGTCGGCGGAGATCGTGGCTCGCGAGCTGCAACAGCGCACGGCGGAGCAGTTGTTCAAGGTGCTCGGCGAGCTGAAGGGCGGCGCGATGAAGTTCGGACAGGCCCTGTCCGTCTTCGAGTCGGCCCTGCCCGAGGAGGTGGCCGGACCCTACCGGGCGGCACTCACCAAACTCCAGGACGCCGCTCCCCCGATGCCGACGCGCACGGTTCACGAGGCCCTGGCCGAGCGGCTGGGCGAGGACTGGCGTGAACTCTTCCTGGAGTTCGAGGACAGGCCGGCGGCGGCCGCGTCCATCGGCCAGGTCCACCGTGCGGTCTGGCACGACGGGCGCGAGGTCGCGGTGAAGGTCCAGTACCCCGGGGCCGGAGAGGCCCTGCTCTCGGACCTGTCCCAGTTGAGCCGGTTCGCCCGGCTGCTGGGACCGCTGATCCCGGGAATGGACATCAAGCCGCTGATCGCCGAGCTGCACGACCGGGTCTCGGAGGAACTGGACTACGAGCTGGAGGCCAGGGCCCAGCGGGAGCACGCGGCGGAGTTCGCGGGCGACCCGGACGTGGTGGTGCCCGATGTGGTGCACCAAGCAGACCAGGTGCTGGTCACAGAGTGGATCGACGGGACACCGTTGGCGGAGGTGATCAGCGGCGGCACCCAGGAGCAGCGCGACCGCGCCGGCCAGTTGCTGGCCCGGTTCCTGTTCTCCGGTCCCGCCCGGACGGGGCTGCTGCACGCCGACCCCCATCCGGGGAACTTCCGGTTGCTGCCTCCGGCCGGTGCCTCCGAGGGCGAAGGGGATCCGGGCGAGTGGCGGCTCGGTGTCCTGGACTTCGGCACGGTGGACCGGCTGCCCGGTGGGCTGCCCAGGACCATCGGCGACTCCCTCCGGATGACGCTGGAGGGAGAGGCCGAGGCGGTCTACGCAGTGCTGTGCGAGGAGGGCTTCGTCAGGGAGTCGATCGACCTCGACCCGGACGCCGTGCTGGAGTACCTTCTGCCGATCATCGAACCCGCGGAGGCGGACCGGTTCACCTTCACCCGCGGCTGGATGCGGACCCAGGCGGCACGGATAGCCGATCCACGGTCTCCCGCACAACAGTTGGGCAAGCAGCTCAATCTCCCGCCGGCCTATCTGCTGATCCACCGTGTGACGCTGAGCACGATAGGCGTGCTGTGCCAGTTGAACGCGACCGTGCGGCTGCGGCACGAACTGGAATCCTGGCTGCCCGGATTCCTGACCGACCCCGAGGTGGGAGCCGACGCGGAGGCCGGCGCCGCCGCGGACACCGAGGTCGGCGGCGTGGCGGCGGAGGCCTGACCTGCCCGGGCACCGGTCGGGCGCTCGGGCACGGGCTCCCGTCCTCCCGATCGGGGCCGGACAGCTGGGTCCCGTCCGGAGCAAGGGGCCCAGCCCGAGCGCCGCTCACCACCAGGACGAGTCGAGCCGTCCCTCGATGGCCCTGATATTGGCCCGGGCGCACTCCTCGCAGAAGTAGTGTCGTCGGCCGTTCTCCACGGAGCAGATCCAGGTGGGAGGAGTGCCCTCGGCGACCGCGCCGCACCGGGAACACACGACGTTCTCGGCACCCGGCTGGGCAGGGTGATGAGTCTGTTCGTCCACCACGTGACGATAACCCCGCAGGGGGCACGGAAGAGGACAACGCACCGCGGGGGCCGGTCCCTCGGACCGGCCCCCGCGGGAGGCACTGATTCTTCGGACGGTCGGGCCACCGTCGGAGACGGCGGCCCGGCGGCCGGACTACTGCATGACGGCCATGGCCAGCGCACGGCGGGCGCGCAGGGACGCGCGCTCGGCACGCCGCTGCATCCGCCGGGCGGCCGCCAGGCGCGTGGCCCGGCGCTCCGCCTCGGCTACCCGCAGGCGCTCGTGCATATGCGCACGAGCCAGGGCTTCTGGGATGAGTTGCATCTCACGGGTCCTGTTCTGACGCGAGGTGTTCGCGCCGATGGTGGTGACGTACGGGGTCGCGGAGCCGGACGGCTCGCTGGTGGAAGAGGTCATCGGGGCCTGCTTCTGGGGATCGTGCGTGAGGGGACGGTCGACGGTGCCGGGGTACGCGTTCATGCTGCGACCGGGTTCTTGCGCGGACGGCCACGCGGCCGCTTGCGGGCGACGACCACACCCTGGACGAAGAGCTCTCCGCCCCAGACGCCCCAGGGCTCACGCCGCTCCTTGGCACCGGCGAGGCATGCCTCGACCAGGGGGCAGGTGCGGCAGAGGGACTTGGCGTACTCGACATCCGCCGGCGACTCGGCGAAGAAGACCTCCGGGTCGTAGGAACGGCAGGGGACGGGTACGCCGAGGTTCTCGATGGCGTCGTCGAGCGCGGTGAGCGCGGTGAGGGGGGTCAAGGTGGAGTCCTCCGTGGGGCCGGGCGGGGGGATCGTTTCGGAAGGCGGTACGGACGGGGCGTGCGCTTCGAGTTGCACGGTGGTGTCTTCCTCGTCTGTTCTGTCCGGTCTGTGGACCGGGCTTCGGCTGGTACCGGGTCTTGCTGGTCCCGAGGCCCCTTCGCTCTGTCTCCCTCATCGGGGAAAACAGAAGGGCCGCGGATCCCGGGTGGGGTTCCGCGGCCCTGAAGGCGCCGGCCTGATCCTGGATCAGGCTGGATCACTCCAGGGTTCGAGCCCACGGAAGGCCCACATCGTGTGGTGGTGCGTCGTCTGCTTCTGGGTTCCGGCACTGGCCGCCGCGAGGGCAAAGGCCTTGGCCTCCGCCGCCACTACTCCTGCTTCCAGTGCCCTGGTCGGTCGCTCATTGCGCTCCCGGACGGGCAGATCCGCGCCGAGAGCGACCGGGCGAGCGGCCGCGAAGCCGGACAGACCGGTACCAATGAACGCCGAAGCGGAGAGGCCGAGCGAGCAGGCGGAGACGACCGAGCGATCGGTCATTTTGACGGTCGTGCGGATGGAGCTGGCGTAGATGCTGATCACTGGAATCGCCTCCTCTCGGCGTCTCGGGGACCGGCCGGGGCCGATCACACGTATTCGGATAAGTACAGTACGGCAGCAGGGCTTCGGAGAAGCCGCCGTTCCCGTGGTTAAGAACCTATGGGGATGACTGGCACGCGCGCAAACTATTTTCTCGACGAGTTTGCATCAGTCGCCCTCGTCGCTCCCACCGACCTCCTGGCCTGCGCAGATGGCCAGAACATCGGCACCGAAGCGGTCCAGCTTGCGCCCGCCCACGCCTGAGATCCCCGCGAGCTCCCCCTCGCTGCCGGGCACGGCCTCGGCGATCGCCATCAGGGTCTTGTCGGTGAAGACGCAGTACGCCGGCTGGCCCAGATCCCTGGCCTGCTCCGACCTCCACTCGCGCAGCCGTTCGTACAGCGCCTCGTCCATGTCGGAGGGGCAGTCCTCACAGCGCATCAGCTTCATCTCGCCGGCGTCGGTGAGCGTCTTGCCGCACACCCGGCACAGCACCGGTCCGCGGCGCTTCCGCCGTCCTCCGGCGCCGCGCTCGATTCCTCCCGCACCACCGGCCGTTCGGTCACCGGGGGCCGCGGAGCCCGGCCTGAGCCCGTTCAGGAAGCGGGTGGGGCGGCGGGAGGCGCGGCCCCCGGGCGAGCGGGACAGCGCCCAGGAGAGCGACAGATGGAGCCGCGCGCGGGTGACGCCGACATACAGGAGCCGGCGCTCCTCCTCGACCTGCTCGTCGGTCTTGGCGTAGGTGATCGGCATCATCCCCTCGGTGAGTCCGACCAGGAACACGGCGTCCCACTCCAGGCCCTTGGCCGAGTGGAGCGAGGCGAGGGTGACGCCCTGGACGGTCGGGGCGTGCTGGGCGGCGGCGCGCTCGTCGAGTTCGGCAACGAGGTCGGCGAGTCCGGCCCCGGGCCTGGCCCGGGCGAAGTCCTCGGCCAGCCTGACGAGGGTTGCCAGCGACTCCCAGCGGTCGCGCACCGCGCCCGAGCCGGCGGGGGGCTCGGTGCTCCAGCCCTTGGTGGACAGCACGGCCCGGACCTGCGAGGGCAGGTCCTCCACGTCGTCCAGCAGGGCGTCGTTCCCCCCGGCGCGGGCCGCTCCCCTGAGCGCGACGCCGGCCTCCCGGACCTCGGCGCGCTCGAAGAACCTCTCCGCGCCGCGCAGCTGGTACGGCACGCCCGCGTCGGCGAGCGCCTGCTCGTAGACCTCGGACTGGGCGTTGACCCGGAACAGCACGGCGATCTCACCGGCCGGAACGCCCGCGGCGATCAGGTCGCGGATCCGGCGGGCGGTGCCCTCGGCCTCGGCGGGCTCGTCCGCGTACTCCGTGTAGGAGGGGTCCGGGCCGGGGTCGCGCTGCGAGACCAGCTCCAGGCGGTGCTCGGCGGCACGGCCGCGCGCCTGCCCCAGGAGACCGTTGGCCAGATGGACGACCTGCGGGGTCGACCGGTAGTCGCGCACGAGCTTCACCACCGTCGCCCCGGGGTGACGGGTGCGGAAGTCCAGCAGGTGGTCGGGGGTGGCGCCGGTGAAGGAGTAGATGGTCTGGCTGGCGTCCCCCACGACGCACAGACTGTCCCGGTCTCCGAGCCACAGCTCCAGCAGCCGCTGCTGGAGCGGCGACACGTCCTGGTACTCGTCCACCACGAAGTGCTGGTACTGCCGGCGGATCTGGTCGGCGATGTCGTGGCGGTCCTGGAGGATGCCGACCGTGAGCAACAGGACGTCCTCGAAGTCGATCACCGAGCGGTCGCGCTTCAGCTGCTCGTACAGCGCATAGATCTGGCCGATCTCCGCCGGGTCACGAGGCGCGTCCCTGAGGGACTTGGCCACGGCGGCGGGATAGTCGGCAGGGACGGTCTGGGTGACCTTGGCCCATTCGATCTCGCTGGTCACGTCCCTGAGCTCGTTGCGGTCGAGCCGCACACGGCAGCGGGCGGCCGACTCGGCGACGAGCTGGATCTTGCGCTCCAGCAGCCTCGGCAGCTCCCCGCCGACGACTTTCGGCCAGAAGTACTGAAGCTGCCGGAGGGCCGCCGAGTGGAAAGTGCGGGCCTGCACCCCACCCGCGCCGAGCTGCCGCAGCCGGCCTCGCATCTCCCCCGCGGCGCGGTTGGTGAACGTGACGGCCAGCACACTCGCCGGCTGGAGTATCCCCGCACGCACTCCGTAGGCGATGCGATGCGTGATCGCCCGCGTCTTGCCCGTACCGGCGCCGGCCAGGACGCACACCGGGCCGCTCAGGGCGGTCGCCACCGCCCGCTGCTCGGGGTCGAGCCCGTCGAGCACCGCGTCGGCGGACTCGGGGACCTGAGGGAAGAGGGAGGAGTGCGTTGCTGCTGTCACCCCGCCATGCTGCCAGGTCCCACGAGATCACCGGGACGGTTGTCCACAGGGGGACGGGATCGGTAGTACCGGTAGTACCGGTACGGGAAGGGGGAATGCCGCCGGGGTCGCGTACGTTCAATTGCCGGAAACCCCGTGGGACACCCCCCACCGGCCCAGAGGAGCGGGAGAAGGACATGCAGGGAACTCTGACGATGTACAGCACCACCTGGTGCGGCTACTGCCGGCGGCTGAAGGGCCAGCTGGACCGGGAGGGGATCTCCTACGTCGAGATCAACATCGAGGAGGACCCGCAGTCGGCCGCGTTCGTCGAGAAGGCGAACAACGGCAACCAGACCGTGCCGACCGTCCTCGTGGTGCCGCCGAACGGCGGCGAGGACATCGTCATGACGAACCCCAGCCTGGCCCAGGTGAAGCAGGCCCTCGCGATCTGACGCACCGGCTCGCACCGACGTCGCGCCCCTTCGGGTGGGGACCACCGGAAGGGGCGTCGTCGTGCCGGAAGGCGCGGGCCGGGCCGCACCGGGCACGGGGGCGCTGCCCGGCGGGCCCCGGCGGTGGTGCCGAGGGCGGCCGGCCTCAGGTGGGCGAGCCCGGCTTGGGCAGCGGCTTTCCGTACCAGAGCTCGATCAGCCGTGAGGCGATCGAGATCCCGTACGGGGGCAGGACCTCCCCGGACTCGAAGGCAGCGCACAGGTCCTCCCGGGAGAACCAGCGGGCCTCGTGGATCTCCTCGCCGTCCACGGAGATCTCGGACGAGGTGGCTCGGGCCATGAAGCCGAGCATCAGGCTGTACGGGAAGGGCCACGGCTGGCTGGCGACGTACTCGACCTCGCCGACGGTGACACCCGCCTCCTCGTACACCTCGCGGATCACCGACTGCTCGATGGACTCGCCGGGCTCGACGAAGCCCGCGAGGGTGGAGAAGCGACCCTCCGGCCAGTGGACCTGGCGGCCGAGCAGCGCGCGGTCGTCCTCGTCCGTGACGAGCATGATCACGGCGGGGTCCGTGCGCGGGTAGTGCTCGGCGCCGCAGGCCGGGCAGCGGCGGATGTGCCCTGCGGCCGCGATGACGGTCCGCTCGCCGCAGCGCGAGCAGAAGCGGTGGAGCCGCTGCCAGTTCTCCAGGGCGACGGCGTGCACCATCAGTCCCGCGTCCCTCGGGGACAGCAGCAGACCGGCCTCGCGCAGCCCGGCCGGGCGGGCGGACTGGTCCATGCGGCCGGGAAGCGAGTCCTTCTGGAGTGCGAAGTAGCTGACGCCGTCCTCGTCGGTGCCGAGGAAGTAGCGGTGGGTCTCGGTGGGGGGCGCCTCGAAGGCCGGGGTCGTCACGAGTTCGGTGCGGCCGTCGGGCGTGTCGTCGATCAGTACCTGGCCGCCGGAGACGACGAACACACGTGTCGTCGGGTGGCTCCAGGCAGCCGCCAGCCAGGCCTCGTCGAGTCGGTGGTGTGCGGCGCGGTCGATGCCGCTGGGCGCCGTCAGGCCGATGGAACGGCCGCCGGTGACGTGCTCGAAGGTGCTCACAGGTGCTTCTTCCCACTCCCCCGGATTGACCGGTTCTCTGCGGATGACCGGTTGTCTGTCACTGAAGGGCGCCGGCCAGGTCGTCCCACAGGTACGCGGCGGTTTCGACGCCCTTCAGCAGCAGAGCCAGCTCGACCTTCTCGTTGGGCGCGTGCCAGCCGTCGGACGGCACGGAAACACCCAGGAACAGCACCGGCGCACCGAGCACGTCCTGGAGGTCGGCGGCGGGCCCCGACCCGCCCTCCCGTGTGAAGCGGATCTTCTGGCCGTCGAAGGCACGGCTCATCGACCGGGCGAGCGACTGCAGCGCCGGGTGGTCCAGTGGTGTGAGGCAGGGCCGGGTCGCCGCACCGAAAGCGATCTCGTGGCGGATGCCGGCGGGCACCCGGGACGCGACCCAGGCGCGGACCGCTTCCTCCACCCGGTCCAGATCCTGACCGGCGACCAGCCGGAAGGAGAGCTTCAGCCGGGCCGAGGCCGGGATGATCGTCTTGCCCCCGGGCCCCTGGTAGCCACCGCCGATGCCGTTGACCTCGGCGGTCGGGCGGGTCCAGATGCGCTCCAGGGTGGTGTGGCCCGCCTCGCCGAACGTCCCGTACGACTTGGCCGTACGCAGCCACTCGGACTCGTCGAACGGCAGCTCGGCGAGGAGTTCACGCTCCGTCGCGGTCGGCTCGCGGACACCGTCGTAGAACCCGGGGACCGCCACCCGCTCGTCCTCGTCGTGCAGGGCCGCGACGATCCGGGCGGCGACGGTGGCCGGGTTGGGGACGGCGCCGCCGAAGGAGCCGGAGTGGATGTCCTGGTCAGGTCCGTACAGCTCGATCTCGCAGTCGGCGAGACCGCGCATGCCGGTGCACACGGTGGGGGTCGTCTCCGACCACATGCCCGTGTCGGAGACGATCACGACGTCGGCCGCGAGCCGGTCCCGGCGCTGCTCGACCAGGGCGCGGAAGTGCGGCGATCCGGACTCCTCCTCGCCCTCCACGAGGAGTTTGAGGTTGACGGCCGGGCTGGTACGGCCCGTGGCGGCGAGGTGGGCGCGCACACCGAGGGTGTGGAAGAGGACCTGGCCCTTGTCGTCGGCGGCGCCGCGGCCGTACATCCGGCCTTCCCTGACGACGGGCTCGAACGGATCGGTGTCCCAGCCGTCCTCCCGGGCGGCGGGCTGTACGTCGTGGTGGCCGTAGACGAGCACCGTGGGGGCGTCCGGGTCGGCGGACGGCCACTCGGCGAAGACCGCCGGGGCTCCCTGGGGCGCGCCCGGCGCGGCCGGGGGGACCTCCCAGACCTCGGCGGTCGGGAAGCCGGTCTCCGCGAGCTTCGCCGCCAGCCATTCCGCGCTGCGCCGCACGTCCTTGTCGTGCTCCGGCTGCGCGGAGACGGACGGGATGCGCAGCCACTCGGCGAGGTCGCCGAGGAAGGCGCCGCGATGCTCCGCTATGTACGTACGGACGGCGCTGTCCGGGGTGTCACTCATGGCATCGAGCCTATCCGGCGCCGGGGGCGGTCTCTCCGACCGCCCGGTCGGACACGGGCCGGGGCCCGCTGCCGACTGACCCGGCCCCGTCGCGCCGAGGGGCACCCGGCCCGAGAGGGCCTTCCCCGGCCTCCCCGGCCGCCCTGTCGTCCGTACCGCCCCCGTCGTGCCCGTCGTGCCCGTCGTACGTGCCGTACGTGTCGCTCGTGAGGATCCGTTCGAGGCCCGCCCTGCCGGGCAGTTCGACCGGGCGGACCACCTCTCCGGTGCGCACGTAGACGAACGCGGCGGCGACCGACTCTGGAGGGATGCCGTGCTGCTCGGCCCAGGCCAGGCGGTAGACGGCGAGCTGAAGCGGATCGGCGTCGCGGCCACGGCTGGTCTTCCAGTCCACGATCTCGAACGCGCCCGTCGCCGCGTCGCGGTAGACGGCGTCGATCCGGCCCCTGACGACCCTGCCCGCGAGGGTGATCTGAACGGGCGCCTCCAGCCGGTACGGGACACGGCCCGCGTAGGGCGTGCGCTCGAACGCCTCCTTCAGTGCGGCGAGCTCCCGCTCGTCCTCGATGCCCGCCTCGTCCGGGTCGCCGCCCGGCAGTTCGTCGGGCCCGAGCATGGGCAGCGGCAGTTCCTCGAAGCGCGCTTCCACCCATGCGTGGAAGCGGGTGCCCCGGCGGGCCGCGCGCTGGGGCGGACGGGGCATGGGCCGCGCCAGTTCCCTCGCGAAGCCGTCCGGGTCCGCGGCCAGCCGCAGCAGCTGGGACGCGGACAGCGCTGCCGGGAGGGGAACCTCGCGCACGGATTCGCGGGCGCGGCGCAGCTCGCCGGTGAGCGCCTCGAGATCGCGGTCCCAGGAGGCGATCACCCTGGCGTCCTCGGGAGTGAGAGATTCGGCGCGCTGGGCGGGCAGCCCGGGGCGGGGCAGCGAGCGGTTGGCCGGGACGGGACCGGCCTCGTCGCGCGGGACCCGGGCGGAGGCGGCGGCCGAGCCGGGGGCGGACGCCGGGGAGCCGGGCGCGACGTCGCCGAAGGCGTGCGCCGGGGGGCCGGGCGCGACGTCGCCGGGGGCGGACGCCGGGGAGCCGGGCGCGTGGGCCGAAGGCCCGTCGTCCTGCCCGGGGCCCGCGGCGAGCGCGAAGGCCCCCCCGGGCACGGTGCCGGCGGACTGCGCGTCCCCGCCGGGCGCGACGTCCGCGGGATCGTCGAGCCCGTCCGGCCACGGCTCGTCCGGCCACGGCTCGTCCGGCCACGGTTCGTCGGCGGGGTCGTCGAGTTCCTCGGGCCAGAGGTCCTCGTCGGGAGGGGCGTCCGGCAGGGCGCCGGGCGCTGCGGCCTGGCGCGATCCGTCGTAGGGAACGCCCTCGCGGTCGGGCGGCCCGGAACGGGCGCCGTCGAGCGCGGCTCCCGGCCGCCCCGGCGCCGTCGCGGTTCCGGGGCCGGTGATCAGCGAGAGATGGGCCAGCACCGTGTCCGCCGCCTCCCTGCGACGCGCGGTCGCCGTGGGATCCAGCGGAAGCGGCCACGCCTGCTCCGCAGTCGCGGCGCGGAGCGCCGGGTTCTCCGCGTCCTCCTCCGGCTCCTCGGCCCATGCCTCGATCTCGCCGAAACCCGCGGCGCAGTGGTCGTACAGCGCCTCCAGGAACGCGGACGGACCGCGGCGGCGCTTCTGGGTGGGGCCCCACCAGTGGGCCGAGCCGAGGAGCAGCGAGCGGGGCCGGGTGAACGTCACGTAGCCCAGACGGAGTTCCTCCGTGTGCTGATGCTCCTTCATCTCCTCCTTGAAGGCCCTGAGCCCCTTCGCGTCCCAGGAGGTGATGCCGGGCAGGGTGGCGGAGTCGCCCCGCAGCGCATGGGGCAGGACCTTGGCCTGGGAGGTCCACGACTCACGCGAACGGGTGCTGGGGAACTGGTCGGCGACCAGGCCGGGGACCACGACGACGTCCCACTCCAGTCCCTTGGACTTGTGGGCGGTGAGCACCTTCACCGTGTTCTCGCCACCGGGGAGCGCGTTGTCGAGGCCCTTCTCGTACTGCTCGGCGGTCCGCAGGAAGCCGAGGAAGGCCAGCAGCGTGGCCTCGCCGTCGAGCGAGGCGAAGGACGCCGCGACGTCGAGGAAGCCCGCCAGGGTCTCGCGGCGGCGGGCGGCGAGGGCGTGCGGCGAGGCGGAGAGCTCCACTTCCAGGCCGGTGGTGAGGAGGACGCGGTGCAGGACGTCCATCAGCGGATCGGCCAGGGAGCGCCGCAGGTCGCGCAGTTCGGTGGCGAGGCGGGCGAAGCGGACCCGGGCCTCGGCGGAGAACGGCAGGCCGTCGTCCGGTGCGGTCCGTTCCAGGAAAGTGTCGAGGGCGTCGGCGAGCGAGACGACCTCGGCCGGGTCGGTGCCCTCGACGGCGGCGGCGAGCCGCCGGTCGGCGTCAGCGCCGTCGTCGCCGGCGCGGTGGACCAGCAGGCGCGCCCGGCGCCCGAGCAGCGCCAGGTCACGGGCGCCGATGCGCCAGCGCGGCCCGGTGAGCAGCCGGACCAGCGAGGCGTTCGCGCCCGGGTCCTGGAGGACTTCGCAGACCGCGACGAGGTCGGCGACCTCCGGCAGGTGCAGCAGCCCGGAGAGGCCGACGACCTCCACCGGGACGTCACGGGCGACGAGTGCGCCCTGGATCGCCGCGAAGTCGCCCGCCGTGCGGCACAGCACCGCGATCTCGCCCGGTTCCCTGCCCGTGCGGACGAGATGGGCGATCGAGTCCGCGAGCCAGCCGATCTCCTCGGCGTGGGTGGGCAGCAGCGCGATGCGCACGGATCCGTCGCGCTCCGCCCCGGGCGCGGGCCGCAGTGCCTCGACTCCTTCGTGGCGGGCTCGCAGCGGCTCGGCGAGGCCGTTCGCGAGGTCGAGCAGGCGGCCCCCGCTACGTCGGTTCTCGCTCAGGGAGAAACGGGTGGCGGGGCGGCCGTCCGCATGGGGGAAGTGCTCGGGGAAGTCGTCGAGGTTGGCGACGGACGCGCCGCGCCAGCCGTAGATCGCCTGGCAGGGGTCGCCCACCGCGGTCACGGGATGGCCCGCGCCCTCTCCCGGTGTGCCGTCCGGTGCGGCAACCCCGCCGAACAGGCCGGCGAGCAGCTGGCGCTGGGCCACGGACGTGTCCTGGTACTCGTCCAGCAGGACCACCCGGAACTCGTCGCGCAGGATGCGGCCCACCTCGGGGCGGGTGAGCGCGAGCCGCGCGGACAGGGCGATCTGGTCGCCGAAGTCGAGGAGGTCCCGGGAACGCTTGGCCTCGCGGTAGCGGACGACGAGGTCGAGCAGTTCCCGCCGGGCGGCGGCCGCCTCGGGCACCTTGCGCAGGTCGGCGTTGCCGAGCCTGACGCCCTCCAGGTCGCCCAGCAGCGCGGAGTCGTGGGTGCGGAGCTCCTCGGGCGCCACGAGGTGCTCCGCCAGCTCCGCGTCGAGCGCGAGCAGATCGCTGACGAGTGCGGGGAAGGACTTGGTCAGCGCGGGGTACGGGCCCGGGGCCTCGCGCAGCACGCGTGCGGCGAGCTGGTAGCGCGTGGCGTCGGCGAGCAGCCGGGAGGTCGGCTCCAGGCCGAGCCGGAGGCCGTGGTCCTTGAGGAGCCTTCCGGCGAAGGCGTGGTAGGTCGAGATGCCGGGTTCGCCCGGCGGGTCGTCCGGGTCGATCACGTCCGGGTCGCTGACCCCGGCCCGGACGAGGGCGGTTCGGACGCGGTCGGCGAGCTCAGCGGCGGCCTTGTTGGTGAAGGTCAGCCCGAGGACCTGCTCGGGGGCCACCTGGCCCGTGCCCACCAGCCACACCACCCGGGCGGCCATCACCGTCGTCTTCCCGGAGCCCGCCCCGGCCACGATGACCTGCGGCGCGGGCGGCGCGGTGATGCAGGCCGTCTGCTCCGGGGTGAACGGGATGCCGAGCAGCTCCTTGAGCTGCTCGGGGTCGGTGATGCGTGCGGACACCTCAGAGAGGCTAACGGCGACCACCGACAGCGCCCGCCACCGGTGCTCGTGGGCGGGCGGGCGACGGGCGCCGTCCCCGGGCCCCCGCCGCGCCCGCGGGCCGCGGCACCCTCCGGCGTCGTCCGACGGTGTGACGTGGGGGGAGCTCCCTGCCGTCATTCGACGACATGACGTCCTTCGGGTCTGGCGCTGCACGAGGAGCGGAAGGCGCAGTGCTCGCACTGCGAGCCGGTGCTTGGGGTGAAGCGTTCGTCGAGGACCCGACCCGCAGCGGTGGCGAGCAGGTCGCCGATCCACGCGCCGGAGAGCGGTTCCTGGGCCTGGACGCGCGGGAGTGCGTCTCCGCCCTCCTTCTTGGGGGCGGCCTGCCGCAGGTGCACGAGTTCGGCGCCTCCGGGAGCGGGGCGCCGGCCGTCGAAGACCTCGTCGACGGCACCCTCGCGGACGGCGAGCTGGTAGACCGCGAGCTGGGGGTGGTGCGCGACCTCGTCCTTCGTCGGCGTCTGCCTGCCGGTCTTGAAGTCGACGACGTACGCCCGGCCCTGCTCGTCCCGTTCGACGCGGTCCATCGAGCCGCGGATACGCACCTCGTACGGGCTGGCTCCCAGCGTGACGTCGAAGTCGTGCTCGGTGGCGACCGGGGTGCGGCCTCCCCGGTCCATGACGTGCCAGCGGAGGAAGCGCTCGAGCGCCGCGCGCGCCTGCTCCTTCTCCTGGACGGACTTCCAGGGTGCGTCGAAGGCGAGGCCGTCCCACACGGAGTCGAGACGTTCCATCAGGACGGCCAGGTCCGCGGGGGTCCTGCCCGAGGCGACCTCGTCGGCGAGGACGTGGACGACGTTGCCGAAGCCCTGGGCGGTGGTCGCCGGGGCGTCCGCCCTGACCTCACGGCCCAGGAACCACTGCAGGGCGCAGGTGTTCGCGAGCTGGTCGAGGGCGCTTCCGGACAGGGCGACGGGGTGGTCGCGGTCGCGGAGGGGCACCCCGCTGTGCGTCGGGTCCTGCAGCCCCCACCAGCGGTAGGGGTGCGCCGCGGGCACGAGCGGCTGCCCCTCGTCGTCGGTGAGGGCGGCGAGCCGGGCGAGCCGTCGCGCGGCGGCGTCGCGGAGCGCGGCGGATGCCTCGGGGTCGACGGTGGTGGCCCTGAGCTCGGCAACCAGCGGGGCGACGGCGAGCGGGCGGCGGGGCCGGCCCGTGATGTCGCGCGGTTCGGCTCCGAGTTCGGTGAGGAAGCGGGAGGGCTGGTCGCCGTCGTCGGAGGGCGCCTTGACGGCGGTGACCACGAGACGGTCCCTGGCGCGCGTGGCGGCGACGTAGAACAGCCGGCGTTCCTCGGCGAGCAGGGCGCCGGGGGTGAGGGGCTCGGCGAGCCCGTCGCGGCCGATCCGGTCGGCCTCCAGCAGGGAGCCGCGGCGGCGCAGGTCCGGCCACAGGCCCTCCTGTACGCCGGCGACGACGACGAGGCCCCACTCGAGACCCTTGGACCGGTGGGCGGTCATGAGGCGGACGGCCGCGGGGCGTTCGGGGCGGCGCGCGAGGGTGTCGGCGGCGATGTCCTGGGCTTCGAGCTCGTCCAGGAAGTTCAGCGCGCCACGGCCGCCGGTGCGCTCCTCGGCACGCGCTGCGGTCTCGAACAGCGCGCAGACGGCGTCGAGGTCGCGATCGGCGTTGCGGCCGGCCGGGCCGCCGCGGAGGGCGGCCCGCTCCAGGCGCTGGGGCCAGGGCGTGCCGGTCCACAGCTCCCACAGCGCCTCCTCGGCGGTGCCCCCGCCGTCGAGGAGTTCACGGGCCTTGCGCAGCAGGGCGCCGAGCCGCTGGGCGGCACGGGCGTAGGCGGGGTCGTGTGCGGTGAGCCGCTCGGGCTCGGCGAGGGCACGGGCGATGAGGACGTCGGAGGGGGGCGGCAGGCGGTTGCCCGCCGCCCGTTCCTCGTCGCGGAGGGCGCGGCCGAGCCGCCGGAGATCGGCGGTGTCCATGCCGCCGAGGGGGGAGGTGAGGAGGGTGGCGGCGGTGTCGGCGTCGATGGGGGGTTCCTCCCGGAACGGCACACCGGTACCGGTATCGCGGCCTGGGCCAGGGCCCGCGTCCGATTCGCCACCGGGAGCGGAGCCGGAGTCCCCGCCCGGTCCGGAGACGGCGTCAGGACCGGCCGCCGCGCCGGTGCCGGGACCCGCGGCCGTGCCAGGGGCAGAAGCGGAGACGCCGGGCACCACGGCGGCGTCCCCGCCGGCCTCTTCCCGGACGCGGGTCTTCCGGCCGTCGTCGTACCCGCCGGAGCCCCGGCCGTCCCCCTCCCCGTTCTCGTCCGTGAACACGTCTCCGTCCGTGAACCGGTCGCCGTCGGCCTCGCCGCCCTCCCGTCCCCCGTCGCCGCCCCCGGCCCCGGCCCCGGCCCGATCACTCTCGACCGGCCCGGAGCCGCTTGTGACGAGCGGCCTCGCGGCGGTGCGCAGGGCGGTCAGAAGGGGCGTCACAGCGGACTCGTGACGCAGGGGGACGTCGTCGCCGTCCGTCTCCACCGGCACACCGGCCACGGTGAGCGCGCGCCGCGTCGCCGGGAGACTGCGGTCGCCCGCGCGGACGAGGACCGCCATCTCGTTCCACGGCACGCCCTCCTCCAGGTGGGCGCGCCGCAGGATGTCGGCGACGTTGTCGAGTTCCGCGGAGGCGGTCGGGTACGTGTACACCTCGACCCGGCCGCCGGAACGGGCGGCGGTGAGCTCGCGATGGGCGCGGACCTTGTCCGCGGGCAACCGGGGCAGCGGCATCCGCTGCGCGAGCAGACGGGTCGCCGACAGCAGGACGGCTCCGGAGCGACGGGACGACCTCAGTACCGCGACGGGGGCCCGGCGGCCGTCGCGACGCCGGAAGACCGCGGGGAAGTCGAGGATGCCGTTCACGTCCGCGCCCCGGAAGGCGTAGATGGACTGGTCGGGGTCGCCGAACGCGACCAGGGTGCGGCCGTCCCCCGCCAGCGCCCGCAGCAGCCGGACCTGGGCGGGATCGGTGTCCTGGTACTCGTCGACGAACACGGCGTCGTACCGCTGGGCGATGTGCTCGCCCGTCCCCGGCCGCTCGGCGAGGAGCGACGCCCGGTGCACGAGTTCGGCGTAGTCGAGGACTCCCTGGAGGTCCAGCACGTCCAGGTACTCGGCGAGGAATGCCGCCGCCGCACCCCAGTCGGGCCGTCCGGTGCGGCGGGCGAAGGCCGACAGCGCGTCCGGGCCGAGACCGAGTTCCCGGCTGCGGGCGAGCACGGCACGCACCTCGTCGGCGAAGCCGCGGGTGGTGAGGCATGCCCGTAGCTCGGCGGGCCAGCGCACGCCCGCCCGCCCTTCCCGCTCCAGGTCGAGCTGCCCGGCCAGCAGGTCTCGGACGGCCACGTCCTGCTCGGGACCGGACAGCAGGCGCAGCGGTTCGGCGAACAGGTCCGCCTCCTGGTGGGCCCGCACCAGCGCGTAGCAGTAGGAGTGGAAGGTGGTCGCCTGCGGAGCCCGTGCGCCGCCGAGTCGCATGGCCATCCGGTCGCGCAGTTCGACCGCCGCCTTACGGCTGAAGGTGAGCACCAGCAGCCGCTCCGGGTCGGCGCCCCGCTCGATCCTGGCGGCGACCGCCTCGACGAGGGTCGTCGTCTTTCCCGTGCCCGGCCCGGCGAGGACGAGCAGCGGCCCGCGCTCGTGGTCAACCACCGAGCGCTGGGAGGCGTCCAGGAGAGGGGGATCCACCGGGGCCGGCGAGGTACGCACCAGTCGGTACGCACCCGGGGTCCGCCCCCTGCGCCCTTGCGGGCCCTGGGGGAACCCCTGCCGTACCCGACGGTGCGGTGTACGCCCGGTGGAGGAGGAGGAACTCACGTGGATCGCCGGTCCTGGTGGGTGTGCTGACGGTGGTGACGACGGGCCCGGTGCGGGAGCACGGGCGGGGCGGGCGGGCCTGGGGGCCGCTGGGGGACGCGGCCGGCGGCGCGGGCGCCACCGGTGGTGGGGAAGACGCTACGCCCGCGGGTGCCCCCGCCGCGGACGGACCGCTCGGCACGGCCGTGGACGGCTCCTTCGCCACCGCCGCGGACGGACCGCTCGGGGCCGTCGCGGCCACGGACCGCACTCCCCGGACATCCCATCGGGCCGCCGAATGGCGGAAGCTGTCAGATGTGAGCTCCTCCGCCCGCCCCGTCGGCCGGGCCGGCCCCGCCGTCCCAGCGGGCCCGCCGTATGTCCAGGCGCGGCACATGCCCCTCCGCGCCCGGCGGCGCCTGCCGCAGCGGGGTTCCCTCGGCTCGGTAGTGCTGCAGTGCCCGCAGCTCGTGACCGGCCAGCAGGGCACCGTCGGCACGCACCACACGCCACCAGGGAACCGGCCCTCCGTAGAGCGCCATCACCCGGCCGACCTGGCGCGGGCCTCCCTCGCCGAGCCATTCGGCGACGTCACCGTAGGTCATGACCCGGCCGGGCGGGATCTGCTCGGCGACATCGAGCACCCGCTCCGCGTACTCCGGCAGTTCCGGCACCTCATCGCTCATCCGGCCCATCTTGCCCCATGCCGCCGACAGCGGGCCGGGAGCGCTACTGATCGCATATACCAAGACAAAGAGGGGCAAGAAGCGCAGCGCGGATCTCCGCGTCGCACCCTGATGCCACCCGCTGTCGGCTCGCCGTGCCACCATCGTCCGGGCGGTGACTGGTGATACGAGATCAAGAAGAGACCGACACGACGAAGGAGCTGGGCGTGCAGCCTCCAGCGGCGGCGAGCACCTCCGGCTCCGAGTCGCGCCCCGGAACCGCCGGACCGCACCAGGACCGCGCCCACGCCCCCGCCCGGGACCGGGACGTCCCGCCGGCAGACACGGCCGCGGCGTCCGCCCCGGCCCCTCCCGAGGCTTCCCCCGCGGCGGGCGAGGCCGGGGAGCGCACCCGGCCCACCGGCTCGCCGCGCCCCGCGGCCGGCTCCGGGCGCCGTGCGGCGGAGCGCGAGCGGCAGCGCTCGGACGGGGTCTGCGGTGACGGCGACGACGTGGCCCACATCGACCGGCTCTCCGGCGACGAACCCCTGCTCCCGGCCCGCGTCCACCGTCCCTCCGACCTGACGCGTCTGCTCGCCGGCATCCTGGCCATCGTCGTGGTCCTGGGTCTCGCCGCCTTCGCCCACGGCACGACCAGCGGCCTCGAGTCGGACATCTCCAAGGGCACCGGCCAGGCCCCCGACCTGCTGGTGAAGCTCGCCGGACTGATGTCGAGCATCGCCGTGCTCCTCGTCCCGGTCGCCTTCGCGATCGAGCGGCTGATCAAGCGGGACGGACTGCGCATCGCCGACGGTGTGCTCGCGGCCGTGCTCGCCCACGGGGTGACGCTCGCCACCGATCTCTGGGTCGCCAAGGCCGCGCCCAGCCAGATCCAGGACGCGCTGACCCAGCCGGCCTCGGGCGGCGGGCTCACCGACCCGGTCCACGGTTACCTGGCGCCCGTGATCGCCTACATGACGGCGGTCGGCATGGCGCGCAGACCGCGCTGGCGGGTCGCGCTGTGGGGCGTGCTCCTGCTCGACGCCTTCGCGATGCTCGTCGCCGGCTACACCACACCGTTCTCGATCATCCTGACCGTGCTGATCGGCTGGACCGTCGCGTACGGCACGCTCTACACGGTCGGCTCCCCGAACGTACGGCCCACCGGCCAGACCCTCCTCGCCGGACTGCGGCACGTCGGCTTCCGCCCGGTCACGGCCATGCGCGCCGAGGACGTACCCGACTCCGCCGACCAGGGCGACCGGGGGCGGCGGTACCTCGTCACCCTCGAGGACGGCCCGCCGCTCGACGTCACCGTCGTCGACCGCGAGCAGCAGGCGCACGGCTACTTCTACCGGGTGTGGCGCCGGCTGACGCTGCGGAGCATCACCACCCGTCGTTCCACCCAGTCGCTGCGGCAGGCACTGGAGCAGGAGGCACTGCTCGCCTACGCCGCCATCGCCGCCGGCGCCAACGCGCCCAAGCTGATCGCCACGTCCGAGCTGGGCCCGGACGCCGTCATGCTCGTGTACGAGCACCTCGGCGGCCGCTCGCTCGACTCCATGCCCGACGAGGAGATCACCGACGAGGTGGTGCACGGGGCGTTCAGGCAGGTGCGGGCACTGCAGTCGCGCCGTATCGCGCACCGCAGGCTCACCGGCGACGCGATCCTGGTGGATCGTTCCGGCAGGGTCGTGCTGACCGATCTGCGCGGCGGTGAGATCGCGGCCGGCGACGTGGTGCTGCGCATGGACATCGCGCAGCTGCTGACCACCGTGGGCCTGCGCGTGGGGGCGGGTCGAGCGGTCGCCGCGGCCGTGGAGGTGCTGGGCTCCGACACGGTCGCGGCCTGTCTGCCCCTGCTGCAGCCGATCGCGCTCAGCCGCTCCACCCGCGCGACGCTGCGGCGGCTCGCCAGGGAGCGGGCGCAGCGCGAGCGCGAGGCGGTGCTCGCGGCGGCGGAGTCGGCGCGGCAGGCCAGGGCGGAGCAGCACCCCGACGGCGCCGAGGACGACCGCAAGGCCGCCCGCAAGTCGCTGCGCGCCGAGAAGCAGGCCGAGAAACGGGCCATGGACGAGGCGCTCGACGAGGCCCGCGAGGAGGACCTCCTCGCCCAGATCCGCCATCAGGTGCTGCTGATCCGGCCGCAGGCGCCGGTGGAGCCGGCCCGGCTGGAGCGGATCAGGCCGCGCACGCTCGTCAGTCTGATCGCCGGCGCCATCGCCGCCTACTTCCTGCTGTCGCAGCTCACGCGGACCGATCTCGGCGTGGTCGGCCGGGCCGACTGGGGCTGGGTCGCCGCCGCGGTGCTGTTCTCGGCACTGAGCTATGTCGCGGCGGCGATGAGCCTGCTGGGATTCGTCCCCGAACGCGTTCCGTTCCTGCGGACCGTCGTCGCGCAGGTCGCGGGCTCGTTCGTGAAGATCGTCGCGCCGGCCGCCGTCGGCGGAGTCGCCCTGAACACCCGCTTCCTCCAGCGCTCCGGCGTCCGCCCCGGACTTGCGGTGGCGAGCGTGGGTGCCTCGCAGCTCTTCGGCCTCGGCGCCCACATCCTGCTGCTGCTGGCCTTCGGGTACCTCACCGGTACGGAGAAGACGTCGTCGTTCACCCCGTCGAGGACGGTCATCGCGGGACTGCTGACGGTGGCCGTGCTCGTGCTCGTGGTGACCGCCATCCCGTTCCTGCGGAAGTTCGTCGCGACACGGCTGCGGTCCCTGTTCGCCGGGGTCGTCCCGCGCATGCTGGACGTGCTCCAGCGGCCGGGGAAGCTCCTCACGGGGATCGGCGGCATGCTGCTGCTCACCGGCTCCTTCGTGATGTGCCTGGACGCATCCATCCGGGCCTTCGGCAACGGCGACCAGCAGCTCAGCTACGCCAGCATCGCCGTCGTCTTCCTGGCCGGCAACGCGCTGGGGTCCGCCGCTCCGACCCCGGGCGGTGTGGGAGCGGTGGAGGGCGCGCTGACCTTCGGCCTCATCGCGGTGGGACTGCCGGCCGAGGTCGCGGCCCCGGCGGTACTGCTCTACCGGCTGCTGACGCTGTGGCTGCCGGTGCTGCCTGGATGGCTGTCCTTCAACCACCTCACCCGCAAGGGAGCGCTCTAGCCGCTGCTGTGCCCGGAAGGTCGCCGGGAGGCTCGCGGCGTCCGGTGCGGTGGATCGCAAGACGGAGGACCGCCCGCGAACCGGGCGCACTCGGGAGACTCGGGAGGCTCGGGAGGCTCGGGCAACGCAAACCCTTCCGGCCCCGGGCGGCGCACCGCCTGTCGGCGGCCGCCGACAGGC
>NZ_JBFAMM010000033.1:0-11006 GCF_040656535.1 Streptomyces sp. NPDC049887
GTCGCAATCCACACCGAACCCGGAAGGCCCTCACCCGTTCAAGATCCCTCAGCCGAGATCTGGATCACCCGTCCACAACCTCCCCGGACAGAACATCTAGTGACCGTGCACAACCCCGTCGGCGCACATGTGCCCGTGGCCGGCGGCCTGGCCAGGACCGGTCTGGCGTACGCCCGTGAGATCGAGGCCGAGGCCGTGCAGGTCTTCGTCGCCAATCCGCGCGGCTGGGCCACCCCGGCGGGGAACTCCGCGCAGGACGAACTGTTCCGCGCCGGGAACGCCGCCACCGGCACACCGGCGTTCGTGCACGCCCCGTATCTGATCAATTTCGGCTCCCACAGCGCGGTCACCGCCGAGCGCTCCGTGGAGTCCCTGCGCCACTCGCTGCGCCGCGGCCGCGACATCGGCGCGGCGGGCGTGGTGGTCCACACCGGCTCGGCGACCGGGGGCAGGACCCGGGAGACGGCCCTCGCGCAGGTGCGGGAACTGGTGCTGCCACTGCTGGACGAGCTGACGCACGACGACGACCCGTTCCTGCTGCTGGAGCCGACGGCCGGGCAGGGGTTCTCGCTCTGCTCGCTGGCCGCGGACCTCGGTCCGTACTTCGAGGCCCTGGAGGCCCACCCCAGGCTGGGCGTGTGCCTGGACACCTGCCATGCGTTCGCGGCCGGTCACGACCTGGCCGCTCCCGGCGGAGCCGGGCGGATGCTCGATCTGCTGGTCGACACGGTCGGCCCCGGCAGGCTGAGGCTGATCCACGCCAACGACTCCAAGGACGTCGTCGGGGCGCGCAAGGACCGCCACGAGAACATCGGTGCCGGCCACATCGGCGAGGACGCGTTCGGCGAGCTGATGCGCCACCCCGCCGCGAAGGGCGTGCCGCTGATCATCGAGACACCGGGCGGCCGCCACGGCAAGGAGACGTACGCGGCGGACGTGGCCCTGCTGAAGAAGCTTCGGGACGCCTGAGTCCGGGACCGTGCGGCCGGTGTGCGCCGCGGGACCCCGCCGCGCGGGCCGGGGACCAGGCTAGAACTCGGGCCCGTCGCCCGGTTCCTCCTGGTAGGAGTAGCGCTGCTCGCGCCATGGGTCACCGATGTTGTGATAGCCCCGTTCCTCCCAGAAGCCCCTCCGGTCGGCCGTCATGTACTCCACGCCGCGGACCCACTTCGGGCCCTTCCAGGCGTACAGCTGCGGGACGATCAGCCGCAGGGGGAAGCCGTGCTCGGCGGTGAGCAGCTCGCCGTCCTTGTGGGTGGCGAAGATCGTGCGCTCGGAGAGGAAGTCGGAGAGGCGCAGATTGGCGCTGAAGCCGTACTCGGCCCAGACCATGACATGGGTGACCGCCGGGGCCGGCGGGGCCAGCTCGACGATCGTCGATGCGGGCACTCCGCCCCATTCGGCCCCGAGCATGCTGAATTTCGTCACGCAGTGGAGGTCGGCGACGACCGTCGAGAACGGCAGCGCGGTGAAGTCCTCGTGGTTCCAGCAGCGCTTGTCGCCGTCGGCGGTGGCACCGAAGACCCGGAACTCCCAGCGGTCCGGTTTGAACTTGGGGACGGGCCCGTAGTGGGTGACCGGCCAGCCGCGCTGCAGCCGCTGTCCCGGAGGTAGCTCGGACTGTTCTGACGCCCGGTGTTCCCGGCTCTCCGGCTGACCCATGCCCTCAATGGTGACAGACCAGGAGGGGTGGTCATGACCAGGTCTGGGCCGATTCGGGCAACTCCTACTAAGGAGGCACTTACTGGACGGCCTTCGATCACGGTGCGAGGATGCGCGCATCCTGCCCGAGTCACATGTGCGGAAGGAGCCGCTGCGATGCAGGGCGACCCCGAGGTCATCGAGTTCCTCAACGAGCAGTTGACTGCCGAGCTGACGGCGATCAACCAGTACTTCCTGCACGCCAAGATGCAGGAGAACTTCGGCTGGACGAAGCTCGCCAAGTACACCCGGGCCGAGTCGTTCGACGAGATGAAGCACGCCGAGGTACTCACCGACCGCATCCTGTTCCTGGAGGGGCTGCCGAACTACCAGCGGCTGTTCCATGTGCGGATCGGGCAGACGGTCACCGAGATGTTCCAGGCGGATCGGCAGGTCGAGGTCGAGGCGATCGACCGGCTGCGGCGCGGCATCGAGGTCATGCGCGGCAAGGGCGACATCACGTCCGCGAACATCTTCGAGTCGATCCTGGCGGACGAGGAGCACCACATCGACTACCTCGACACCCAGCTGGAACTGCTGGAGAAGCTCGGAGAGCCGCTCTACATCGCCCAGGTGATCGAGCAGCCGGACTCCTAGGAAACCGCCCCGTCCGGACGGGCGGGCACTAGGCCGCTTCGCGCAGCCGGCCGGGCGGGAACGTCCCGGCAGCCACCGGGGCCGTACCCTCCGACAGTGCGGCGGCGCCGCTGCCCTGCTCCAGCAGCTCGCGGCGCGGGCAGGCGCCCCGGCCGAGGATGCCCTGGATTCGGCGTACACACGAACCGCAGTCGGTCCCGGCCTTGGACACCGAGGCGATCTGGCGGGGGGTGCAGGCACCGGCCTCCGCGTGCTCCTTGACCTGCTTCTCCGTGATGCCGAAGCAAGAGCAGACGTACACGCGGTTCACCTCCCGGCGGGATCGAGATCGACTGTGGCGCCCGTCCCGACTGATCGGTGAGGCTAACCTAACCTTACCCGCCGCCCGCCGGTCCCGAAAGCCCGGGTACGACGGTGGGGCATGGATCACACGATCCATGCCCCACCGTCGTACCGGTCGGCTCACTGGTCGCGGTACATCTCCGCGACCAGGAACGCCAGGTCCAGCGACTGGCTGCGGTTCAGCCGCGGGTCGCAGGCCGTCTCGTAGCGCTGGTGCAGGTCGTCGACGAAGATCTCGTCGCCACCGCCCACGCACTCGGTGACATCGTCGCCGGTCAGCTCGACGTGGATGCCGCCCGGGTGGGTGCCCAGCGCCTTGTGCACCTCGAAGAATCCCTTGACCTCGTCGAGCACGTCGTCGAAGCGACGGGTCTTGTGGCCGGAGGCCGCCTCGAAGGTGTTGCCGTGCATCGGGTCGGTCACCCAGGCCACGGTGGCACCGGAGGCGGTGACCTTCTCGACCAGCTCGGGGAGCCGGTCGCGGACCTTGTCGGCACCCATGCGGACGACGAAGGTCAGCCGGCCGGGCTCACGCTCCGGGTCCAGCCGCTCGACGTACTGCAGCGCCTCGTCGACGGTCGTCGTCGGGCCGAGCTTCACGCCTACGGGGTTGCGGATCCTCGAAGCGAACTCGATGTGCGCGCCGTCCAGCTGGCGGGTGCGCTCGCCGATCCAGACCATGTGGCCCGAGACGTCGTACAGGTCGCCCGTCCGCGAGTCGACCCGGGTGAGGGCCGACTCGTAGTCCATGAGCAGGGCCTCGTGGGAGGCGTAGAACTCGACGGTGCGGAACTCCGCCGGGTCCGTGCCGCAGGCCTTCATGAAGTTCAGCGCGTTGTCGATCTCGCGCGCGAGCTGCTCGTAGCGCTGGCCGGAGGGGGACGACTTCACGAAGTCCTGGTTCCAGGCGTGCACCTGGCGCAGGTCGGCGTAACCGCCGGTGGTGAAGGCGCGCACGAGGTTCAGCGTCGACGCGGAGGCGTGGTACATCCGCTTCAGCCGCTCGGGGTCCGGGACCCTGGCCGCCTCGGTGAACTCGAAGCCGTTGACCGAGTCGCCCCGGTAGGTCGGCAGCGTCACGCCGTCGCGGGTCTCCGTCGACTTCGAGCGCGGCTTGGAGTACTGGCCGGCGATCCGGCCGACCTTCACGACCGGCACGGAGGCGGCGTACGTCAGCACCGCTCCCATCTGGAGCAGGGTCTTGAGCTTGTTGCGGATGTGGTCGGCGGACACCGCGTCGAAGGCCTCGGCGCAGTCGCCGCCCTGGAGCAGGAACGCCTCGCCCCTGGCGACGGCTCCCATCCGGGCGCGCAGCTGGTCGCACTCGCCCGCGAAGACGAGCGGCGGATACGACTCGAGGTCCGCGATCACATCGCGCAGAGCCTCGGCATCGGGGTACTCGGGCTGCTGCGCCGCGGGCAGGTCTCGCCAGGTGTTGCCACCGGTTGCGGTGGACTTAGCGTTCACGGTCACCCCGACAACATTACGTGGTGAACCGGTCGGTCCGGGTCGCGGCCCAGAAAGTGAGACGGCGGCCACCGGCGGACGGGACGCCGGTGGGGTAGGGTTCCGGGCATGTTCGCGCAGACGACCCAGAACCGGTGGTGGACCGCTCATCCGGCGGCCCACTGATCCGATCGCGCGCGCACAGTTCCGCGAAGGCCGCCCGAGGGGCGGCCTTTCCCGTTTCCACGGGCCGTTCCTCCCCACCACGGAAGGAACCCCACCATGCACGTCCTCGACCGGTTGCTGAATCCCGACGCCCCTCCGTTCGCCCTGCTTCGCCGGCGCACGCCCGGCCGCGACCACGACACCGTCGAGGTGCTGACCGGCCCGGTCCTCGAGGTCGAACGACTCGCCGACCTCCCGGTGGGCGAGCGCCCGTCGCTGGCGCTGGTGCCGTTCCGGCAGATCCGCGAGCGGGGCTTCGACGTGCGCGACGACGGCACACCGCTGTCCGTGCTGGTCGCCGAGGACTCCTGCGAGCTGCCGATCGACGAGGTGCTGGACCGGCTTCCGGCGCACGCCGTCGACGTCGAGGACGGCCGCTTCGACGTCGGCGACGAGGAGTACGCGGAGATCGTCCGTCGTGTGGTGGAGGACGAGATCGGGCGCGGGGAGGGAGCGAACTTCGTCGTCCGACGCACGTTCACCGGGCGCGTCCCGGACTTCGGCAGGGCCGACGCCCTCGCGCTCTTCCGGCGGCTGCTCGCGGGCGAACGCGGCGCGTACTGGACGTACGTCGTCCACACCGGCGACGGACGGCCCTCCCCGGCGGGGCGGCCCGGCCGGGAGACCGGCGGACGCACGCTCGTCGGGGCGAGCCCGGAGGTGCACGTGCGGATGTCCGGGGGCACGGTCGTGATGAACCCGATCAGCGGGACGTACCGCTACCCGGCGGGTGGGCCGGCGGTCGACGGGCTGCTGGACTTCCTCTCCGACCGCAAGGAGACCGACGAGCTCTCGATGGTCGTCGACGAGGAGCTCAAGATGATGTGCACGGTCGGCGACATGGGCGGCGTGGTCGTCGGGCCCCGCCTCAAGGAGATGGCCCACCTCGCGCACACGGAGTACGAGCTGCGGGGACGCTCCTCGCTCGACGTCCGCGAGGTCCTGCGAGAGACCATGTTCGCGGCAACGGTCACCGGCTCGCCGGTGCAGAACGCGTGCCGGGTCATCGAGCGGTACGAGGACGGCGGGCGCGGGTACTACGCGGGCGCGCTGGCGCTCCTCGGCACCGACCCGGGCGGCGCGCAGACCCTCGACTCGCCGATCCTGATCCGCACCGCCGACATCTCCGCCTCGGGCGAGGTGCGGGTGCCGGTCGGCGCGACGCTGGTCCGCCACTCGGACCCGGTGTCCGAGGTGGCGGAGACGCACACAAAAGCGGCCGGGGTGCTGACCGCGCTGGGCGTCCGCCCGGGGCCGGTGCGGGAGGAGGACACGGCTGCGCGGCCGCGGCCGGCCGACGACCCCAGGGTGCGGGCGGCCCTGGACGCCCGGCGGGCGGACCTGGCGCCCTTCTGGCTGCGGATGCAGCCCCTGCCGGAGCGCGTCTCGGGACGCGCGCTGGTGGTGGACGGCGAGGACACCTTCACCGCGATGCTGGCCCATCTGCTGCGGGGGGCGGGGCTCGATGTGGTGGTACGGCGCTATGACGAACCGGGGGTGCGGGAGGCGGCGCTCGCCCACGACGGGCCGGTCGTCCTCGGGCCGGGCCCGGGCGATCCGTCGGACGCGGCCGACCCGAAGATGCGCTTCCTGCGCTCGCTCACGGCGGACCTGCTGCGCCGCCACCGGAGCGGTCTGCTGGGGGTGTGCCTCGGCCACGAGCTGATCGCGGCCGAGCTGGGGCTGGACATCGCCCGCAGGAGGACACCGTTCCAGGGGGCGCAGGTGCGGGTCGGACTGTTCGGCACGGAGGAGACGGTCGGCTTCTACAACAGCTTCACGGCCGTGTGCGACGACGAGGCCGCGGCGGAGCTGTCCCGGCACGGCGTCGAGGTGAGCCGTGCGCCGTCGGGTGAGGTCCACGCGCTGCGCGGGCCGGGTTTCGCGGGCATCCAGTTCCACCCGGAGTCGGTGCTGACGCTGCGCGGGCCGGAGATCGTGCGCACCCTCCTCGACACGGTGGTTCCGGAACGGGCGCCCTGAGCTGCCGGGCCGGCCCCGGGAGGCTGCGACGGACTCCTGACGGAGCCCGGTCCTCGCCCGGCCGGGGCGACCCGACGGCGGACGGCGGGGGATGCCCGCGACGCCCCGGTACCTCAGAAGCGGCGGATGACGCGCAGGCTCCTGCTGTAGAGCTCGGTTCCGGCGTCCAGCACGGACAGCGCGCCGAGATCAGCCATCGTCGGCCCGTCGGGCGTCTTGCGGCTGGACGCGAACCGGCGCCTCCCGTCCTGGTCCCGGCCCAGGTAGATGCCGACGTGGTCGATGGTCCCGCGGTCGTCCCCGGCACCCTCGTCGTCACCGGCGCTGTCGTAGGCGTCGAAGTACACCAGGTCGCCGACGCGCAGCCCGTCCAGCGGCGGCGGGGCCTGGCCGGGGACGCCCTCGGCCGTGAGGCCGGCGACCACGACGCCCGGGCCCTTCGCCGCCTGGTCGGCGGACTCCCTCGGCAGGTTGGTGCCGTCGAAGTCCCGGTAGTTGACCATGGGTATGCCCATGTGGTGCCCGTACACCATCCGGACGTAGCCGGAGCAGTCGAGGAAACCCGCCCACCGCTTCTGCGAGCCCGTGTTCTCCGGCTGCGCCGGTGCCTCGCCGTTGGGGAAGTTCCAGGTGTCCAGGCCCATGTACTCCCAGAAGTCGGCGCCGATCTCGCGGGTGCCGTCGCCGGTAGTCGTGTTGAAGGGCCCGTACCCGGCCTCGCCGAGGACGCGCGTGCCGATCACCGGGTCGACCGCGCCGGCCGCGTGCGGCAGGAACATGGCCGCGTAGCCGAGGGCGTCGGGGGAGGTGTCGCCCGCCCAGTCACGGAGGCGCCGTTCCAGGGCGGGGGCCAGGGTGCCGTCGAAGGGCGTGTCCAGCAGCCGCACCCACAGGTCGTGCGTGACCTCGGGGGGCTCGGGCCTGCGGCCGGCGACGGTGAACTCGCCGACCAGCACCTTCATCGGAAGGGCGGTGCCGCCCTTGTTGGCGAGGACCCGGATGCCGGTCCCTCCCGCGCCGAGCGTGCCGTCCGTCCCTGCGGCCTGCCAGGTGGCGGGCTCGCTCTGGCCGTCGCGCCAGGCGCGGCAGCGCAGTGAGGTCCCCGTGCGCTCCAGGCGGAGGCGCCAGCGGTCACCGGGCCGGAAGCCGGATCCCACCTGGACGGGGCCGCCGAGCAGCGTCGTGGTGCCTCCGGCCGCCATCTCCAGGATCAGTCTGACCTCGCCGGTGGTGAGGAAGGACAGCCGGGCGCGGTAGTGCCGGTCGTCGCCCGTGTACGCGCAGCAGACGGCGGCCGAGACGGCGTCACCGGCCGGGACCCGGTCGAGGGTGAGCACGGCACACACATCGACGTCCCCGACGCTGTCGGAAAGCGTGGCGAACTGGCTGAACCCGTCCTCCCGCAGGACGACGGTGCCGTTCCCGCCCTCGACGCGAAACTCCGCGCGGCCGGTGTCGGGAGTCGCCCATCTGCCGCCGCCGGGCGACGTGCCCCAACCGGAGACGCCTCGGTCGAAGCGGTCGGTGAAGGCCTTCTTCTGCTCGGTGAAGGTGCGCCGCGGCCCGTGCACGGTGACGGTCCGCGCGCCCTTGGTGAGCGTGGCGAGGGGGCCGTGGGCGTCCGAGACCTCGTAGGTCTCGGGGCCGGCCGTGCCGGTCTTCCGCGCGGTGAGCGGTCCGCCCAGCCCCGCACGGAAGAAGCGCGCGTCGTTCACGTCCTGACGGTGCACCCACATGGTCGCGGGCGGCTGGGCGCCGGGCGCGGAGGCGACCGCCGCGGAGGCGGCCACGGGTGCACGGGACGCCTTCTCCGGAGCACGGGCGAGCGCTGCGGACGGGACCACTCCCGCCGCTGTGCCCGCGAGGGCCGCGGCGAGCGCGGCACGACGGCTGACAGGTGACACGGTTCCCCCCATGATCATGGAATTGCGGATACACCCTACTTCCCAGTCGGGCGGGGTCCGCCCCGGCAAGGAGCTGTGCCGGCGCACGGGGCCTTCCCCGCTCCTGCGGGCCTGGGGGAAGGACCGCAGGACGCCGGACGGCCTCGTGGTGGGCCTGCCCCGTGAGCCGGCAACGCCGCGAGTGGCCGTGCCGCGCGTCACGACGGGCGGGCCTCGGCCGACGCGACGCCGGCCGACCCGACGGACGCCGGTGGGGGGAGCACCCCGGCGACGTCCGAGCCGTACACCGGGGCGGACCGGCCGTGTCCCGGCCCACTGGCGGGCCCCGGGTACGGGGCGGGGCCGTACCGGCGCACCGACCCGGCCGCCCGTCAGCCGAAGAAGACGCCGACCTCCTCGTAGAGGGCTGGATCGACCGTCTTCAGCCTCGCCGTCGCCTCGGCGATCGGTACGCGGACGATGTCCGTGCCGCGGAGGGCGACCATCTTGCCGTAGTCGCCGTCACGCACCGCCTCGATCGCGTGCAGGCCGAAGCGGGTCGCCAGCCAGCGGTCGAAGGCGCTGGGCGTACCGCCGCGCTGGACATGGCCGAGGACGGTGGTCCTGGCCTCCTTGCCGGTGCGCTTCTCGATCTCCTTGGCCAGCCATTCACCGACGCCGGACAGCCGGACGTGGCCGAAGGAGTCCAGCGTCCCGTCCTTGAGGACCATGTCGCCGTCCTTGGGCATCGCGCCCTCGGCGACCACGACGATCGGTGCGTACGAGGCCCGGAACCGGGAGGTGACCCAGGCGCAGACCTGGTCCAGGTCGAACCGCTGCTCCGGGATGAGGATCACGTTCGCCCCGCCCGCCAGCCCCGAGTGCAGGGCGATCCAGCCGGCGTGACGGCCCATCACCTCGACCACGAGGACCCGCATATGGGACTCCGCCGTGGTGTGCAGCCGGTCGATGGCCTCGGTGGCGATGCCGACGGCCGTGTCGAAGCCGAAGGTGTAGTCCGTGGCGGACAGGTCGTTGTCGATGGTCTTGGGAACGCCGACGCACCTGATCCCGTACTCGTCCGAGAGCCGCGCGGCGACCCCGAGGGTGTCCTCGCCGCCGATCGCGATCAGTGCCTCCACCTCGTGCTTGGCGAGGTTCTCCTTGATCCGGCGGATGCCGTCCCGCACCTTGAGGGGGTTGGTCCGCGAGGAACCGAGGACGGTGCCCCCGCGCGGCAGGATGCCCCGCACGGCCGGGATGTCGAGGCGCACGGTGTCCCCCTCCAGCGGCCCGCGCCAGCCGTCCCGGTAGCCGGTGAACTCGTATCCGTACTCCTGCACGCCCTTGCGGACGATGCCGCGGATGACCGCGTTGAGGCCGGGGCAGTCGCCGCCCCCGGTCAGTACTCCGACCCGCATGGAAGGTCCCTTCGCCGTCGGTGGCCATATTCGCCGGCAACGCTAGTGGTGACGCAGGTCACTTCGGGACGGTACGAAAGTTGAATTCCGGGTGTGGGGGCGGCAGTTGACGTCCGGCGGTTCACTCCATCGAGTGGACCGGGTACAAAGCCGGACCGGCTGCCCGACGGGGGTCAGACGTCGTCGAGGCCGCGCTCGATCGCGTAGCGCACGAGCTCCACCCGGTTGTGCAGCTGGAGCTTGCCCAGGGTGTTCTGCACATGGTTCTGCACCGTGCGGTGCGAGATGACGAGCCGCTCCGCGATCTGCTTGTACGAGAGGCCCTTGGCGACCAGCCGCAGCACCTCCGTCTCCCGCTCGGTGAGCCGCGGAGCCTTCGGCTCGTCCGGCCCCGCGGCCGGCGCCGGCTCGGTCGCCAGCCGCCGGTACTCCCCCAGCACCAGTCCCGCGAGGCCGGGGGTGAACACCGGATCGCCGGCGGCGGTACGGCGCACGGCGTCGATCAGCTCCTCCGTACTGGCCGACTTCAGCAGATAGCCGGTCGCCCCCGACTTCACCGCCTCCAGCACGTCGGCGTGCTCCCCGCTGGCGGAGAGCACGAGCACCCGCAGCGACGGATTCGCGCCCACCAGCTCCTTGCAGACCGCGACCCCCGGCATGCCCGGGAGGTTGAGGTCGAGCACGAGGACGTCCGGCGCCACCGCCCTGGCCCTGCGCACCGCCTGCGGGCCGTCGCCCGCGGTCGCCACCACCTCGTGACCGGCCTCGGCCAGATCCCGGGCGACCGCGTCCCGCCACATCGGGTGGTCGTCCACGACCATGACCCGTACGGGCCGCCGGGCCACCCCGCTCGTCTCGGTCATCGTTCCGCCTTCCCCCGAGTCCCCCGCGGGACCTTCAACTCGACTTCCGTACCCTGCCCCGGCACCGAGACCAGCTCGGCGGTGCCGCCGATGTCCCGCAGCCGGCCGCGGATCGAGAGCGCGACTCCGAGCCGTCCCTCGCCCTCGGCCTGGGCCAGCCGCCCCTCCGGGATCCCCGGGCCGTCGTCCCGGACCGTCACGATCACCTCGTCCGGCCAGTCCTCGACCAGGATCCATGCCTGGGCGTCCTCGCCGGCGTGCCTGCGCACATTGTCCAGTGCCGCGCCGACGGCCGCCGCGAGCTCCTTCGCCGCGTGCGCCGGGAGCAGCACCGGGGCACCCGGCTCGGACAGGGTCACCCGGCTGCCGGTCCGCGGCGCCAGCAGCGTGCGCAGGTCCACCGGTCCGTCGGCCCCGGCGCTCCCACCGTCCGGCTCGTGCGGGGGGGCGACGAGCCGGACGACCCCCGCCCCGGGGGCGGGCACACCCACCCCCCCCCCCCGGCCCCGAACGCCCCGGCCCAGGGGGCGGAGGGGGAGAACCAG
>NZ_JBFAMM010000033.1:11016-76832 GCF_040656535.1 Streptomyces sp. NPDC049887
GGGCCCGGGCCCCCCGGGGGGCCGGCCGGGCGCCCCCCCCCGCCCGCCCCCCCCCCCCCCCGCCCCCCCCCGCCCCCCCCCCCGGCCCCCCCCCCCCCCCCGCCCCCGCCCCCCACGACCGCGCCCTGGGTCTCGTCCTCCGACACCCGGGACGCGGGGACCAGTCCGCCGGCGACCAGGGTGCGCAGGGCGACCTCCTGCTCGCCCGCCATCCGGCCGAGCTCCGCCGCCTCGCCCCCGATCGCCGTGCCGCGCCGCTGGACCATGGCCAGCACCTGCAGCACGCTGTCGTGGATGTCGCGGGCCAGCCGCTCGCGTTCCCGGGTCGCGGCCTCGATCTCCAGGGCGCGGGCCAGGGTGCGCTCGGAGGCGCGGGCGACCTCGACGACGTACCCGATGGCGATGGACGCGACCCACACCAGCAGCACGTTGTGGAAGGTGTCCCGGCTGGGCTCACCGCGTTCGATGATGTTGGCCACGGCCACCAGGGAGGAGGCGAAACCCGCCCAACGCCAGCCTCCCTTGATCGCGAAGGCGAGCACCGAGCCCGCCGTCCAGATCGACGGCAGGGTCGGGCCGTCGATCTGCTGCGCCTGCGCGTCGGCGAGCGGGGTGAGCAGGATGCCGGTGAGGGCCACGGTGAGATCGGCGCCGAGGAAACGCTTGGTGCAGGCGGCCGCGTTCGCCACCCTCGGGAGCGTCGCCAGCGTCCAGACCACCAGCACGGCGAGGAAGCCGACGGCCACCGAGGGGCGCTCGTACCCGTCCCGGGCGAAGACGAAGAGCAGGACCGCATAGCCCGTCGTCAGCACGCGGTAAGCGGTCAGCGCACGCCACAGCGGCAGCTCCACCGACATGCGTACGACCCGCTCACGCCTGGCCATGCCTCGATCCCCCCAAACCGTCCGGCCGGACGGACGACGCTACCGGTCGCCGCCCCGCTCCGCCCCGCCGTCCTCCTTCGCGGCCCGGCCCGCTTCCTTGGCGGCCTCCTTCGCCGCCTTCTCGGCGTCCGCGATCTGCCGCTTGGCGGCCGTGGCGTAGATGTCCACGTACTCCTGGCCGGAGAGCTTCATGATCTCGTACATGACCTCGTCGGTCACCGAGCGCAGGATGAAGCGGTCGTGGTCCATGCCGTGGTAGCGGCTGAAGTCGAGCGGCTTGCCGATCCTGATCCCCGGGCTCATCAGCTTGGGGACCACCTTGCCGGGCGGCTGGATCTTCTCGGTGTCGATCATCGCGACGGGGATGACGGGCGCGCCGGTGGCGAGCGCCACGCGCGCCAGACCACCGGGCTTCCCGCGGTAGAGCCGGCCGTCCGGGGAACGGGTGCCCTCCGGGTAGATGCCGAAGAGCTCACCGCGCTCGATGACCTCCACTCCGCTCCTGATGGCCGCCTCCCCGGCGCCGCGCGCTCCGGAGCGGTCCACCGGCAGCTGGCCGACACCCTTGAAGAAGGCGGCGGTGAGCTTGCCCTTCACGCCCGGCGAGGTGAAGTACTCGGCCTTGGCGATGAACGTGACCTTGCGGTCCAGGACCGCGGGCAGGAAGAAGGAGTCGGAGAAGGACAGGTGGTTGCTCGCGAGGATCGCGGGCCCCTCGGCGGGAATGTACTCGAGGCCCTCCACCCAAGGCCGAAAGGCGAGCTTCAGCGCCCCGCCGATGGAGAACTTCATTGCGCCGTAGATCAACTCGAGTGCCTTCCTGGGATCCGTCGAAAAGACCTTAACCCCTGGCGGGACCGCGCTCTCCTCCGTGGTCCCGTGCCGGGCGGGCTCAGCCCTGGTCGGTGTCGGTCCCGTCGCGTACGGTGAGTCTGCCCACCGGGGGGACGCCCCCCGGGCCGCCCCGAAAGGAGATTCCGGTGCCGGTCCTTCCTGGAGCCGAGCCGTACCGCCACGAGGGTGGCGAGGTCGGCGTCCTTCTCTGTCACGGCTTCACCGGTTCCCCCGGGTCGCTGCGTCCGTGGGCGGAGTACCTCGCGGAGCGCGGACTGACCGTCTCGCTGCCCCTGCTGCCGGGCCACGGCACCCGCTGGCAGGACATGGCGGTCACCGGCTGGCAGGACTGGTATGCGGAGGTGGACCGGGAGCTCCGGGCGCTGCGCGAGGAGTGCGGCCAGGTCTTCGTCCTCGGGCTCTCCATGGGCGGCGCGCTGGCCCTGCGGCTGGCCGCCAGGCACGGCGACGCGATCAGCGGCATCGTGGTGGTGAACCCGGCCAACAAGGTGCACGGTGCGGCCGCGCACGCCCTGCCGGTGGCCCGCCATCTCGTCCGCACCACGAAGGGCCTGGCCAACGACATCGCGAAGGAGGGCGTGGACGAGGTCGCCTACGATCGCGTCCCCCTGCACGCCGCGCACTCGCTGCGTAACTTCCTCCGGCTCGTCGACGGTGAGCTTCCGCAGGTCACGCAGCCGATGCTGCTGATGCACAGCCCTCAGGACCATGTGGTGCCGCCGGCGGACTCGGCCCGCATCCTCGGCCGGGTGTCGTCGACGGACGTCCGGGAGGTCCTGCTGGAACAGAGCTACCACGTGGCGACGTTGGACCACGACGCGGAGCGGATTTTCGAGGAGAGCCACGCCTTCATCGGCCGCCTCGCTCCGAGTGTCGGCAAGAAGGGAAGCACGACCGGTGGCTGAGCAGCACGACGCGGACCGGGACCGGGATCCGCAGCCCATCGACGAGGAGGCCGCCTGGGCGGCCATCGTCGCCGGGTACGGCGAGGAGCCTTCGGACCCGCCGGGGGCGAAGCCGTTCAAGTCGGTGGAGGACCTCGCGGGCCTGCAGAAGTCCGTCCGGAACGAAGGACCGGAGCCCGGGGACGGCGACCGCGCCCGCGGCGCGGACCGCGGGAACGACAGGGGCGACGGGAACGACGGGGGCGACGGGGAGGACGAGCGCCCGCGGCCGGAGAAGCCGCTGGGCGGCTCGGTCGTGTTCGCACCCGGAGTGGGTGGCGGGCCGCGCGACTACGAGGTCGCCGAGGCGGCGGACGACGACCTGGACGAGACCGACGAGGGCCATTTCGTCCCGCCGGAGCCCCCACCGCTGCCGGAGGCCGACACGACCGCGAAGTTCGCCTGGCTCGCGGTGATCGGCGGGCCGGTGCTGCTGCTGCTCGCCGTGATCCTGCGGTGGGACATGACGTGGTGGCTGACCACGCTCGGCGTCGGCGGCTTCCTGGGCGGCTTCGTCACACTGGTGGCGCGGATGTCGCACGGGGACGACGAGGACGACGACGACCCGGGCCGGGGTGCTGTCGTCTAGGTCCGGGTCGCGGTCCTCCAGGGCGCGCCCGGAGGCAGTACCGCGACCGGAGCCGGGGCGGACCTGACCGCAGGACCGGAGCCGGCCGCCGTGTCGAGGCCGGCCCCGACACGGAGACGACAGGCGACGGCCGGGACGGGGAGTGGCCGCCGGCGACCGCACCCGGAGGCCGCGCACGACGGGCTACGGGCGATCGCGCCCCGGCGACGGCCCTTCCCCGGAAGCGGGGCGCGTCCCGGCGGCCGGGGCGGCGTCGGCCGGGACACGCAGGGCGGCGAGGACCGGGAGGTGGTCCGTGGCCGCCCTCAGATCGGTCTCGCTGACCCCGGGAAGCCCCAGGGGGACCCCGCAGCCGAGGACCTCGATACCGGAGGTCACGAACACCGCGTCGATCCGCTGGTGCGGGTCCCCCGGGGTCGAGGTGTACTCGCCGCCCCAGGGGCTGACCTCCCAGGCGTCCCTGAGCCCGGCAGCCAGACGCCGGAAACTGCGCCCGCCGGGATGCTCGTTGACGTCGCCGGCGGCGATCGCGTGCGGCACGTCCATCGCGTCGAGCCGGTCGAGCAGCATTCCGGCCTGGGCGTAGCGCTCGTCGGACCGCAGGCTCAGATGGCAGCTGAGCAGCCCGATCCGGGCACCGCCGACACGGACGACGGCGGTGGCGAAGCCGCGCCGGTGCAGACCCGGGGTGAGCGGCAGCAGGACGTCCTCGGTGCGCTCGACGGTCACCCGCAGCGAGCACAGCAGCAACGGCCCCGCGGCGGTCGCGCCGCCGCTCAACATCACCAGCTCGCTCCTGGCCGCGAGCCGGGCGGCGTGCTTGCGCCACCGGAAGAAGCGGGGGGCTTCCTGGACGAAGACGAGATCGGGGCGGCAGGCGCGGATGACGCGGGCGAGGGCGTCCTCGTCGTCGCGCATCGAGCGGATGTTGTAGCTGAGGACCCTGATCACGGCCGAACCGTCGGGCTCGGTGCGGGAGTTGGGCAGCGGTCGCGTCTCGGACGTCACCATGGGCCTCAAGATAACCGGCCCCGGCCGTGTCGCCCCGCCCCAGCACACCGGGCGTGCCGCACGGGCGGAGCGCGGTGCGGCCGGGACGGGCAACGGTCCGCCCGGTCCCGACTGTTCCCGACGGGCCGGCCCCGGGCGCTGCGGGCCGCGGCGGGTCGACCCGCAACGCTCCGCCGGCGACGGCCCCGGGAGCGGCGGAGCGGGGTGCCCGCCGCCCCGGGAGGGGCGGCAGGCACCGGAAGGGCGGGCGTCAGCCCTGGCGGGCGAGGTCCGCCGCGCCGACGAGGCCCGCCTTGTTGCCGAGTTGGGCCGCGAGTACCTGGGCGTGCGGGCGCCACTGTCCGCCGATGAGCCACCGCCGGAAGGACTTGCGGATCGGGTCGAGCACCAGCTCGCCCTCGTCCGAGACGCCGCCGCCGACGATGAAGGCCGAAGGATCGAACAGCGAGGCCAGGTCGGCCAGGCCCGCGCCGGCCCAGCGGGCCAGCTCGCGGAAGGAGTCGACGGCGACCTTGTCGCCCTGGCGCGCCGCCTCGCTGACGTGCCGGCCCTCGATGCCCTCGGGGGTGCCGTCGCCGAGACCGAGCAGGATCGCCGCGTTCTCGGGGGACGCCGCCGCACGCTGGCGGGCGTAGCGGACGAGCGCGCGCCCGGACGCATACTGCTCCCAGCAGCCCTGGCTGCCGCAGCCGCACAGCAGGCCGTCGGGGACGACCCGGATGTGGCCGAACTCCGCCGCGACGCCGAAGCGGCCGCGGCGCAGCTTGTTGCCGATGATGATGCCGCCGCCGAGGCCCGTGCCGAGCGTGATGCAGATGACGTCGTTGTGGCCCTGGCCCGCGCCGAACCGGTACTCGCCCCAGGCCGCCGCGTTGGCGTCGTTCTCCACGACCACCGGCAGGCTCACCCGCTGCTCCACCTTGTCCTTCAGCGGCTCGTGCCGCCACTGGATGTTCGGAGCGAAGAGGACGGTGGCACGCTTGTCGTCGACGTATCCGGCGGCGCCGATGCCGACCGCCTCGATGTCGTGCCCCTTACCGGCTCCGGTGACGGCCGAGCAGATCGCATCCACGATGCCCTCGGCGGTCGGCGGAGTGGGCACCGTGTGCGTCTCAAGGATGGTGCCCTCTTCGTCGACCACGCCGGCCGCGATCTTGGTGCCGCCGATGTCGACGCCGATGGTGAGTCCCATGTGTCCCTCAGTTTTCGGTCGAGCCCCGCTATGGCCAACCGTACCGGAGGGAGTCCCGGCCTCAGTCCAGGTCGATCTTCTCGCTCGGGCCGGGGCCCTCGTCCGGCCGCTCCCGGCGGGCCGGGCCGTCCGCAGGGGCGGACGGCTCGTTCCGGGTCCAGCGGCGCTCATGGCCTTCCACGGCGGAGCGGTACGCGGCCAGCAGCTCGTTGCCCGCGGCGGCGAGATGGTCGAAGACCTGCGGGTTGCGCTCGATGACCGGCTCGACCGCCGACTTCGCCTGGCTGATCAGCTGCTGCACGGCCCCCTGCCCGGCGAGGCCGAGCAGCGGGTTCTGCAGCGACGACATCTTGTCCGCGACCGCGTCCAGCAGCTTGCGCAGTTCCTCGCCCGCGGTACCGGTGGCCTGCTGCCCGTACCGCTCGCTGCGGCGGGCCCGCTCCTCCTCCAGGTCCTCGGCGCACGCCGTCGCCCAGGCGTCGGCGTCGACGGCGGGACGTTCGGTGGCATCGCTCATGGCGTACTCCTCGGAAAGTGCCTCGTACGTCGACGGTACCCGAACGGGGGGCGGCCGTTCAGCGAACCCGCGGCCAGAGTCCGGGGTCGGGCTCGAAGCGTATGCGGAGCTCGCCGTCCCGGAGCGCGGCACCGCTGACGGTGCAGCGCCGCAGCACGGACGGGAGGAGCAGGACGCGCCGGAACGGGCCCACGGTCAGGAAGAGTTCGTCGTCCCTGCGGACCAGTCGGACGCGGTCCTTGGCGGCTCCCGGCAGCGGCAGCCGCCAGACGAGCACACCGTCCTCCGCCCGGCGGTCCTCCACCGTCCAGGCGTTCCCGGGGACGGGTCCGGCGGTGCTGCCGGCGGGCCCGTCGAGCAGCTCCGCGAGTTCGCCGGGTTCCCGGGGGTCGCGGTGGGTGTACGGCACCTCCAGGACCGGTACGGCACCGAACTCCTCGCGCCAGCCCTTGAGGGCGCTCTGCTGGCGCCCCGAGAGGGCACTGAGGAAGGGGTCGGCGGAACCGACCGGGACGATCCGGTTCGCGACCACCATGTCCGGGGCCGGCCCGTGCAGGGCGAGGCCGAGCCGGGCCGTGCGCAGGGCGCTGTCCGCGGCCTCGGGACCTGGTTCGGCGACCAGGCGGACCGAGGCGTCGGGGCTCTCGACCAGGGCCTGGACGGCGGCCAGCTCCTCGTCCCACCGGGCGGCCGTCTCGTAGAGCCACTGCGCGGGCATCGGCACGCCCGCGAGCTGGGCGAGCACGGGGCGCAGCGAGCGGGCGGCCCGGCGCTCCGCGGGGATCAGCCGGCGGAGGTAGCGGCGCAGCTGCTCGGGCAGGGCGAGCAGGGCGAGGGCCCGGCGCAGGGGCGGAAGGTCGACGACCAGCAGGTCGTGGCCGCTCCCGGCGGCGTGCCTGAGGGCGCGCAGCAACGCGAACTGGTCGCTGCCCGGGAGCTCCGTCAGCTCGCCGTCCTCGAAGGGCGCGGCCCCGAGCAGGTCGAGCGCCGCCCCGGCCCGCTCCTGGAAGGTGAGGAACTCGTGGCGGAAGTCGGTGCCCGAGTCGACGCGGACGACGGTGGGGCCGGGGACAGGGGTGTCCGCCCCGCCCGGTCCCGCCCGGCCCGGACCTGCGGCTGCGGAGCCCGATCCGGAGGAGTCCGGACCGGCGGCTGCGGAATCTGCGGAGCCCGGCCCCGGGGAGTCCGGCCGCCCGCCGGCCGCGGGCTCCGTGCCGGCGGGCGCCTCGGAGGGCTCGTCGGACAGCAGCAGGACCCGTTCACCCCGCCGTGCCCCGGCAAGGGCGAGTGCGGCCGCGACGGTGCTCCGGCCGGCCCCGCCGGTGCCGGTGACGAAAACGGTGCGCATGGAGGGGCGGTTCAGCCCTTCGGAACGGACTCGACGCGCTTCTTCAGACCGGCCAGGGCGCGGTCGATGATGACCTTCTCCGCCTTGCGCTTGATCATCCCGAGCATGGGGATCTTGACGTCTACGGTCAGCTGGTACGTGACCTCGGTCCGCTCCCCGCCTGCGACCGGCTTGAGCGCGTACGAGCCGTCCAGCGCGCGCAGCATCTGGGACTTGACCAGCGTCCAGGACACCTTGTCGTCCCCGGTCCAGGTGTAGGCGAGGACGTGGTCGTCCTTGATCGCGCCGGCGTCGAGCACCAGCCGGACCTGGAGCGCGCGGCCCCGGTCGTCCTTCTCCAGGACCTCCGTCTCCTTCACCTCGCCGGTCCACTCCGGGTAGCGCGCGAAGTCGGAGATCACCCCCATCACGTCGGCCGGGGCCGCGTCGATGGTGATGCTCGAGCTGGTGTGTTCCGCCATCGCCTTGGCTCCTCCAGTGAACGCCGGACGGGGTTGCGGTGTGCAATCTATCGCGACCCGGGCGGTCACCATTCCAGGGCCCACGGCCGCCCGGTCGCCGCGAAGTGCCCGACGTTCACGCACTCGGTCGCGCCGATCCGCATGCGCCGTGCCAGCGGCTGGTGCACATGCCCGAAGAGGGAGTACCGGGGCCGGGTCCGGCGGATGGCGTCGAGCAGGGCCGTGCTGCCGCGCTCGAAGCGGCGGGCGACCGTGTCGTACGTCAGTTCCGGCACCTCCGGCGGGATGTGCGAGCACAGGACGTCGACCTCGCCGAGCGCCTCGACCTTGGCGGCGTACTCCTCGTCCGAGATCTCGAAGGGGGTGCGCATGGGGGACCGCAGCCCGCCGCCGACGAAACCGAACACGAGCCCGTCCAGCTCGATCCGCTCACCGTCGAGGACGGTGGTGCCCGGGCGCGCGTACTCCGGCCAGAGGGCCGGGACGTCGACATTGCCGTAGGTGGCGTACGTCGGCGTGGGAAACGCCGCGAACAGCTCGCTGTACTGCCTGCGCACCGCCGCGAGGATCACGGCGTCCCGGTCGAGGCCCGCCCAGAGGCTGCGGCCGAACTCGCGGGCCTCCTCGAAGCGCCGTGCGGTGCGCAGCTCGACGATCCTGTCCGCGTTCTCTACCCCGAAGAGTTCGGGGAAGATGCCGCGCGAATGGTCGGCGTAGTCGAGGAAGAGCACCAGGTCGCCGAGGCAGACCAGGGCGTCGGCGCCGGTTCCCGCCCTGGCCAGATCCGTCGCATTGCCGTGCACGTCACTGACCACATGGACTCGCATGCCGATCACCCTAGAGTGGTCGCCCGATTCCTAGTAGAGGGCACCGGACCTGCGGTTACTTCCGAGTCGTCCGGCTGGTGGAATAGTGTTCGCGATGGTGCGGCACACAGGTGTGACGCAGGGAACATCTGGCCGGGACCCCCTATCGGGAACTGAGTACTGATGGGTAACGTCCGGGCAGTCCCCGGTGCGTTCACACAGAGCCGTGGCGCCGGCGCCCGATGAGGAGCAGCAGTCTTGCGTGAGTTCAGCCTTCCGGCCCTGTACGAGGTCCCGACGGACGGCAATCTGACGGATCTCATCCGCCGCAATGCGACGCAGCACCCCGAGGTCGCGGTCATGGGCAGAAAGGTCGCCGGGGCCTGGGCCGATGTCACCGCCGCGCAGTTCCTCGCCGAGGTGCGGGCCGCCGCGAAGGGCCTGATCGCCGCGGGTGTGCAGCCCGGGGACCGGGTCGCCCTGATGTCGCGGACCCGCTACGAGTGGGTACAGCTCGACTTCGCGATCTGGAGCGCCGGCGGTGTGACCGTCCCGGTGTACGAGACCAGCTCGCCGGAGCAGGTGCAGTGGATCCTCGGGGACTCCGGCGCCGTCGCCGCGATCGTCGAGAGCGAGGAGCACGCCGCGGCCGTCGAGTCGGTGCGCGTCGCCCTGCCGGCGCTGCGGCACGTGTGGCGGATCGAGGGCGGCGCGGTCGCGCAGCTCACCGAGGCGGGGGCGGAGGTCCCCGACGGGACGGTCGACGAGCGCAGCGCGTCCGCCAAGGCCGACGACCCGGCGACCATCGTCTACACCTCGGGAACCACGGGCCGCCCCAAGGGCTGTGTGCTCACGCACCGCGCCTTCTTCGCGGAGTGCGGCAACCTGGTCGAGCGACTGAAGCCGCTGTTCCGCACCGGCGACAGCTCGGTCCTGCTCTTCCTCCCCGCCGCGCACGTCTTCGGGCGGATGGTCGAGGTCGCGTCGGTGATGGCGCCCATCAGGCTCGGCTGCGTACCGGACATCAAGGACCTCACCGACGAGCTCGCCTCGTTCCGCCCGACACTGATCCTCGGTGTGCCGCGGGTCTTCGAGAAGGTCTACAACTCGGCGCGGGCCAAGGCGCAGGCGGACGGCAAGGGCAAGATCTTCGACAAGGCCGCGGCGACGGCCATCGAGTACAGCCGCGCGATCGGCACCCCCCAGGGCGCGCCGTTCGGGCTGAGGATCAAGCACAAGGTGTTCGACAGGCTCGTCTACGGCAAGCTGCGTGCGGTGCTGGGCGGGCGGGGCGAGTTCGCGGTCTCCGGCGGCGCCCCGCTGGGCGAGCGGCTCGGCCACTTCTTCCGCGGCATCGGCTTCACGGTGCTGGAGGGCTACGGCCTCACGGAGACCTGTGCGGCCACGGCGTTCAACCCCTGGGACCGCCAGAAGATCGGTACGGTCGGGCAGCCGCTGCCGGGTTCGGTGGTGCGGATCGCCGACGACGGCGAGGTGCTGCTGCACGGGGAGCACATCTTCACGGGCTACTGGAACAACGAGGCGGCGAGCGCGGAGGCCCTGGCCGACGGCTGGTTCCACACCGGTGACATCGGCACCCTCGACGAGGACGGCTACCTCTCGATCACGGGCCGCAAGAAGGAGATCCTGGTGACCGCGGGCGGCAAGAACGTCGCACCGGCGGTCATCGAGGACCGCATCCGCGCGCACGCGCTGGTCGCGGAGTGCATGGTCGTGGGCGACGGGCGGCCGTTCGTGGGCGCGCTGGTCACCATCGACGAGGAGTTCCTGGCCCGCTGGGCCTCCGACAACGGCAAGCCGGCCGGTTCGACGGCCGCCTCGCTGCGCGAGGACGCGGATCTGCTGGCGGAGGTCCAGCGGGCGGTGGACGAGGGCAACGCCGCGGTTTCCAAGGCTGAGTCGGTGCGGAAGTTCAGGGTTCTCAGCTCCCAGTTCACTGAGGAGGCCGGCCACATCACGCCGTCGCTGAAGCTGAAGCGGAACGTGGTGGCCAAGGACTTCGCGGACGAGATCGAGGCGATCTACCGGGCGTAGTCCTCGGCGAGGACCCGCTCGATGTTGCGCTCGGCGAGCGCGGTGATCGTGAGGAACGGATTGACACCGATGGAGCCCGGCACGAGGGCTCCGTCGGTGACGTACACCCCGGGAGCGCCCCGGACGCGCCCGTGGTCGTCGGTGGCCCGGCCGAGCACACACCCGCCGAGCGGGTGGTAGGTGAAGTCGTCGGCGAAGGTCCTGTTGCCGCCGAACAGGTCGTACCGGTAGATCGTGGCGTTCCTGAGGTTGATGCGGTCGAACAGCTTCCTCGCGGAGTCGACGGACACCTTGCTCTGTGCCGGGGTCCACAGGAGCCGCATCGCGTCGGTGCCGGCGTCGTAGACCAGCCTGCCGCGCTCCGGGTTCCTGGTGATGGCCAGGTAGAGGCTGATCCAGTGCTCGAAGCCCATCGGCAGCGGTGCGATCTCGGCGAAGACGGGGTTGGCGGAGTTGGACCAGTCGTCGATGCCCATCACCGGCATGGTCGCCTGGTGGGCGCCGACGGTGTCCCAGAGGTGGTTGGCCCGGGCCGTCATGACGTTGCCGTTGGTGCCCCACCCGGTGCCGAGGTGCTCGCTGAGATCCGGCAGCGCGCCCGACTCCCGGGCGCGCAGCAGGAGTTCGGTGGAACCGAGGCTGCCGGCGCCCAGGAACAACCGGGTGCAGCCGATGTCACGGGTGGCGACGACCTCGCCGGTCGTGCCGATGCGGTCGACGGTGACGACGTACGTGCCGTCCGGCTCTCTTCGCAGCGCGCGGGCCCGTTGCATCGTCTCGATGGTGACGTTGCCGGTTCCCAGCGCGGCGGCGAGATAGGTCCTGTCGAGGCTGCGCTTGCCGTGGTTGTTGCCGTAGATGACCTCTCCGGCGAGCGCGGAGCGGACCGCCTGGCCGGAGGCCTCGCGCTGCATGTACCCGAAGTCGTAGACGTTGGGCACGAACACCGTCCTCAGCCCGGCCCTGGCGGCGTGCTTGCGGGAGATCCGCGAGAAGCGGTACCACTCGGTGGACTCGAACCACGCCGGGTCGACGGTGTTGACGCCCAGCATCCGCCGGGCGAGCGGGAAGTACCGGTCGTACATGGCCCCGGCGTCGACGTTCGGCAGCATCTCGGAGAAGTACGCGCGCTGCGGGACGACGGCCATCCCGCCGTTCACGAGCGATCCTCCGCCGACGCCGCGGCCCACGTACACCGACATGCTGTCGAAGCGCACGCGGTCGAGGACGCCGGGATAGGGGCTGATGTCCTTGTTGACGACGTCCAGCCAGAGGAACTGGGCGAGCGGGGCCTCGGTGCGGGTGCGGAACCACATCGAGCGGTGGTCCGGGGCGGCGGTGGTGCAGAAGACCTTTCCGTCGGGGCCGGGTGTGTCCCAGAGCCGGCCCATCTCCAGGACGAGGGTGGGGATTCCGGCCTCGCCGAGGCGCAGGGCGGTGACGGCGGCGCCGTAGCCGGAGCCGATGACGAGGGCGGGCGTGTGGTCGGCGGCTCCGGCCCGGGAGGCGGCCGGGACGGTCGTCGCGTGGGCGGTCGTGGGCGCGGGGCCGATACGGGTGAGGCCGAGCGCGGCTGCGGTCTGGAGGGCGCCGAGACCCAGGAGGTGACGGCGCGTCAGATTTGGTGTCATAGTGCGCAGCATGTGCGGATTTTCCGGTTCCGCCTATCCGCTGCGCGGAGCTTTCCGGCGCGGCGCAAGAGGGCGGTTCGCGCCGCGGGCGGGTGGATGTGGCCGGTACCGTGCGCGACCCGGGCGCGCCGGCGGGAGGCGGGCCCCGGGGCCCGAGGCTCGCGGGGCCGGAAGGCCGCGTTCGACGACCTGCCCGGACACGGCAGCACGGGCCTCGCCCGGCCCCCGCGCACGGCGTTCACCCTGTCCGGCCCCCGCGCACGCCGCCCGTCCCGGGGCGCCGCGGCGGGTCCCGGGGAAGCCCCGCACGGACCGGCGCGAGCGACCCCGGCGCGAGGGGCCACGGACCGGCGCGAGCGACCCGGCGCGAGGGGCCACGGGCGCGGGACCAGGGGCGAGGGGCGAGGGGGACGAAGGGGGCCGGTTCCCGGGGGCGCGGGCGGGCGGACCGGACGTCCGCGGGCGGTTCAGCCGGGCGACGCGCCCGCCGCCTCGGCGCCGCCGCCCGCCGCGCTCCGGGCTCCCGGTCCGGAGCGCCGGGCCTGTCCGACGGACCTACGAGCGGTGTCCGTCCGGATCTCCCGGCTCACAGCAGCGCCCTGAGCCGGTCCGCCAGGAGGTCCCGGCGCCAGCGTTCCTCCACCCACTCGCGGCCCCGCTCGCCCATGCGGCGGCGCAGGTCGGGGTCCTGGAGGAGGGTGACGACGCGGTCCGCGGACTCCTCCGGCGAGCCGCCGCGCACGACCCAGCCCGTCTCGCCGTCGAGCACCGCGTCCGGCGCACCGCCGGAGTCGCCCGCGACGACGGGGAGGCCCGTCGCCGACGCCTCCAGGTAGACGATGCCGAGGCCCTCGACGTCCAGCCCGCCGCGGCGGGTGCGGCACGGCATCGCGAAGACGTCACCGGCGCCGTAGTGCGCGGGCAGTTCCTCCCACGGGACCGCACCGGTGAAGCGGACGGAGGCCGCCACGCCCGTGTTCGCCGCGAGCTTCCGCAGGTCCTTCTCGTAGGGCCCGCCGCCGACGATCAGCAGCACCGCGTCCGGCACCTTCGCGAGGATCGCGGGCATGGCCCGGATCAGGGTGTCCTGGCCCTTGCGCGGCACCAGCCGGGAGACGCAGACGACCACCGGGCGGTCGCTGAGGCCGAGCCGTTCGCGCACCGCCTCGCCGCCCGAGCCCGGGTGGAAGGTCTTCTCGTCGACGCCCGGCGGCAGTTGCACCATCCGCCCGGCCGCCTCGGGCGTCAGCGCGGCGGCGATCCGCGAGCGCGTGTACTCGCCGAGGTAGGTGATCGTGTCCGTGCCCTCGCCGATCCGGCGCAGCAGCCGCCGGGATCCGGGCAGCTGGGCCCACCCCGCCTCGTGGCCGTGCGTCGTCGCCACGAGGCGCCGCGCACCCGCCCGCCGCAGCGCGGGAGCCATCAGCCCGAGCGGGGCGGCGGCACCGAACCACACCGAGGTGCACCCGTGCTCGCGCAGCAGTCCCACCGCGCGCCGGGTGACGCGCGGGGTGGGCAGCAGCATCGTCGTCCGGTCGCGGACCACCGTGAACGGCTGCTCGGCGTCGAACGCGGCCGTCGCCTCCGCCCCCTCGCGACCGTGCTTCCAGGTGGAGGCGTAGACGACGATATGTTCGGGGTCCAGGCGCAGCGCCATGTTGTGGAGGAACGCCTGGATGCCACCTGGGCGCGGCGGGAAGTCGTTGGTCACGACGAGGGTCTTGTCCATCGCCGCCGACAGTACCAACGGCGGTCGCGTCCGATCGCGGGCGGACCGGCCCGACCGGCATCATGACAACCGGGCCGGCACGGCGGCGGGGGCGGCGCACAGGGCACGGGACCGATCGAGCGGCACGGGGTGATCATGAAAGGCACAGGGCGTTCCGCCGGGGCGGGCGGCACCGCGGCGAGACCCGCCGCGTCCGGGGTCTCCGTGGCCGCGGCCGCCGGGGCCTTCGCCCTCACCAGGGCACTGCTGCTGCTCTGGGTGCTGAAGGTCCTCCCCGTCCGGGGCCCCGACGTGACCAGTGACGTCGAGGTGATCTACCAGGGCTGGTACGAGGTGCTGAGGACCGGCACGTACCCGCTGGACGACGTCACCTGGCAGTACCCGCCCGCGGCCGCGCTGGCGATCCTCTCCCCCGGCGTGCTGCCGTTCCTGGACTACGCGCGTGCCTTCTTCGTGCTGGCACTGGTCTGCGACGCGGCGGTCCTCGGGCTGCTGCAGTACGCGGGGCGGCGGCCCGGCAGGTCGACGAGGGGGATGTGGTTCTGGATCGCCGGGGTGCCGCTGCTGGGCCCGACGGCGTACGCCCGCTACGACCTGATGGTGACCGCGGTGGCGGTCGCCGCGCTCTTCGCCGCCGCCCGCCGGCCCGCGGTCGCCGGGGCGCTGGCCGGGTTCGGCGCCATGCTGAAGGTGTGGCCGGTGCTGCTGCTGACCGGACTGCGGCAGGGGCGGGCCTGGGGCGCCGCGACGGTCACGGCGGCGTCCCTGCTGCTGGTCCTCTCCGCGTCGATGCCGGGGGCCCTGGCCTTCCTCGGCTTCCAGCGGGACCGGGGCACCGAGGTCGAATCGCTGGGCGCGCTGGTCTTCCACGTGGCACGGCACTTCGGCTGGGAGGGACAGGTGCTGCTGAACTACGGTTCGGTGGAGTTCCTCGGCCCGTACGTCCCCCTGGTCAGCGGCGTGGCACTGGGCCTCACGGCCGCGGCCTTCGGCTGGCTGGCGGTGTGGCGGCTGCGGGCGTCGGAGTTCTCCACCGCGACCCCGGCGGACGCGGCGTTCACGGCCGTGCTCCTCTTCACGACCACGAGCCGTGTGATCAGCCCCCAGTACCTGGTCTGGCTGCTCGGGCTGGCCGCGGTCTGTCTCGCCTTCCGGTCGAGCCGGATGGCCCTGCCGAGCCTGCTGGTCCTGGTCGCCACGGGGCTCACCTTCCTGGAGTTCCCCGTCTGGTTCGACAAGGTGGTCGCGAGCGACCCGCAGGGGGTCGCGGTCCTCGCGGCCCGCAACGGCCTCCTGGTCACGGCCACGCTGCTGGCGTGCCGCCGCCTCTGGACGAGCACCGTCCGACCCCGTGGGCGGCTCGGCCGGCGGGCGCTCCCGGCCCGGTCCCACCGCGACAGGGCGTCGGTCGGGTCCTGAACCGCCGCGCGGACGACGCGCGGGGAGCGGGCCCGGACGCCGGATCACCGGGCCAGCCGCTCGCCCACGTACTCCCGCCAGTCCGCCGTGAAGCGTTCCGGGCTCGTGCCCAGCACCTTGTCGAAGGCCGACTCCACCGCAGCCTCGCGCGCCCCCGCGGCCCCCACCGTCCGGTAGAACGCGCGCAGCCGCTCCTCGCCCCAGCGGTCGGCGATCAGCTCGCAGGCCAGCCAGCCGCCCTCGTACGCCCGCCCCAGCGCCCGGGAGTCGCCCCCGAAGCGGAAGTCGGCATCGGCGGGCAGGGCGGTCGGGAGGTCGCCTCGGACCACGGAGCGGCGCAGTTCCGGTGCGGTCCGGCGGGGGTCCTGTCCGGAGCCGCGGTAGGCGGCCCAGTCGGCGAAGCCCTCGGAGAGCCAGAGCGGGGTGGCGGCCGAGGTGTGGGCACGGGTGGCCACGTGCGCGGTCTCGTGGGTGAGGACGACGCGCCGGCCGAGTTCGCCGAGCAATCCGTACGCCTCGGGGTTGACGGTCACCCGGTCCGCTGACGCCGGGCCACCGCCCCTGCCGGGGGCGGCCGCGCTGCCCGTGGTGACCGCCGCGACGCCCCGGTACTCCTCCGCGGGGGCTCCCAGCAGACGTCCCATGGCGTCCAGCGAGGCGGGCACCACGACCACGACGCGCCCCGCCCAGGCCCCGCCCCACGCGGCCGTGACGGCGGGGACGGCCCGGTCGGCGTCCGCCGCGATCCGCCGGAGCCGCGCCGGCTCCTGACCGACGCCGAGGACCAGGCTGTGGGTGCCGCGCACCACCTCGACGTCGCCCTGCTGCCACAGCTGCTGCCCGCCGCCGCGGCCGGGGCGGTCGGCGGTGATGTACCAGCGGCCGTTCCGCTCGGCCAGTTCCAGACGGCGCGCGGCGGTCACCGGGGAGGGGTCGTACCCGTCGAGCCGGTAGCGCAGCTCGGCGTCGGCCACGGCCCGGTCGCCGGCGCGCCGTACGCCGGTGAGCAGGTACTCCCAGGAGCTCAGCGGCATCTCGGTGAGGTTCGCGAACTCCGCGCGCCCGGCCGCCTTCAGCTGACGGGCGGAGGGGTCGAGGGCCGCCAGATAGCCCGCCTCGTCGTGGCGGAGCACCGCGGCGGCGCGGGCGTCGAGCGTGCGCTGGACCTGCCGGCCGGTGGTGTCCCGCCGGGGTGCGTCGGCGCAGCCGCCGGTCAGCAGGGATCCGGCCAGGACGAGACCGGTCAGGACGAGCGCCGTCCCGCGCCGCCGTCCCGTCCTCCGTCCGAGGAACCCCTCACCAGCCACCCTGCCGATCGTAGGCGAGCCGACGGGCGGGCCCCGGCGGACGCCTTCGGGGAGGCGGCACACCCCGGTCGGGGCACGGGGCGACCAGGCCCACGATCCGGAACGCGCACGGCCCGGAAGGCGATGGTCCGGACCGGCTCGGAGCGGTTCGGGACCGACCCGTCACGGCCCCCGGCCCGGAAGCGGGACCCGCCACGCTCAGGGCCGGGTCACCGAGGCGATCGGCATCATCCCCACCGGGTCGTAGCGCACCGCCGCCCCGGGGTAGGGCGCGTGGACGACCTGCCCGTTGCCGACGTACATGGCCACGTGACTGGCGTCGGATCGGTACGTCACCAGGTCACCGGGCCTCGCCTGGGACAGCGGGACCTGCCGTCCGGCGTACCGCTGCGCCTGGGAGGTGCGGGGCAGCCCCACGCCGGCCTGGGCGTACGACCACTGCGTCAGGCCGGAGCAGTCGAAGCCGTTCGGTCCGTTGGCACCCCAGACGTACGGTCTGCCGACGGCGCTCTGCGCGGCCGCCACGGCCGCGCCCGCTCGCGCGGACGAGGGGCCCGCGCCGCCCGACAGGTCGGGGATGCCGCGCCCGGAGCGGGATGCCCGGTCGTAGGCCGACCGTTCCGTGGCCGGCAACGAGGCCAGCAGCCGCTCGGCCGCCGCGAGCTTGGCCTCGACGGTCCGCTTGTGGCGGGCCAGGGCGGTCCTGGTCCGCTCCAGCTCGGCCAGTGTCCGGGCGGCTTCGGAACGCTCCTGGCCGAGCCGCCGCCGGGCCTGCCGGAGGTCGCTCAGCACGGTCGCCTCCCGGTCGCCGAGCCGGTCCAGCACGGCCGCCCGGTCGAGGTACGTGTCGGGATCTCCGGAGAGCAGCAGGGCGAGCGCGGGATCCAGCCCGCCGGACCGGTAGTGGGCACCGGCCACGGAACCGAGCGCGTCCCGCATCCGGTTGACGGCCTCCTGGCCGCGGGCCGCCCTGTCCTGGGCCCGGGCCACCCGGGCGCGCAGTTCATCGGCCCGCTCGCCCGCCTTGTTGTACTGCTCCGTCGCCTTCTCGGCCTGCTCGTACAGCCGGTCGACCTTGGCGCGGGTGGCGGCGGGGCCGCCGGCCGGGTCGGCTCCGGCCGGTGCGGTACCGAGCGCGGCCGCGGCGGTGGCCGCCGCGGCTGAAAGGAGGGTGACCCGGGCACCCCGGTCGAGACCGGGCACCGGGGGTCGGCGATGGGACGCCACAGGAGCCGTACTCCCTTCCGCTGGACGCAGCCTGAGCGGCTGCTGCGCGGCAGACAGTAACGGCGGGGGGAGGGGACGGCCAAAAGCCGCGTCGGGCACGTACAGTGACGCCCCGCGGGAGACCACAGGTCACCGGCGGGGCGCACCGTCAGCGGCACATGCCGTAATTCGCCCGATTGGGCGCCGGTCGGCGGGGCGTCAGACCCGGACGCCGAACTGGAAGGTGCCCATGTAGTCCATGGACTCGTAGCGGACGACGGCGCCGGGCTTCGGGGCGTGCAGGATCTGGTTGTTGCCCGCGTACAGGCCCACGTGCGAAAGGCCGTTGAAGAAGACCAGGTCGCCCGGCTTGAGCTGGCTGCGGCCGATCTTCACACCGTCGTTCTGCTGGGTGTAGGTGGTCCGGGTGAGGCTCACGCCTGCCTGGCGGTAGGCCCACTGCGTCAGCCCGGAGCAGTCGTAGGAGTTGGGGCCCTCGGCGCCGGAGACGTAGGGCTTGCCCAGCTGGGTGGCGGCGGCGTTGAGCGCGGCGGCGCCGCGCTGGGAGGCCGGCACCTCGTTGCCGAGGTTCACGCGCTCACCCGCGGCACGGCTGGCGCGCTGCTCCTCCTCCTCCATCTTCGCCCGCTCGGCGGCGGTCAGGGTGTTGAGGAGCTTCTGGGCCTCGGAGAGCTTGCCCTGGATCTTGGCCTTCTTCTCGCCGAGCGTCTTGCGGACGTCCTGGAGGTCACCGAGCTTGCGGGTGGCCTCGGCGCGCTGCTGGGCGAGGTCGCGCTGCTTCGACTGGATGTCCTCGAGCGCGGTCGCCTGCTTGGCGCCGAGCTGGTCCATCGCGGACGCCTTGTCCAGGTACGTGTCCGGGTCCCCGGAGAGGAAGAGCTGGACGGACGGGTCTATGCCACCGGAGCGGTACTGCGCGCTGGCCACCGAACCCAGCTTGTCCCGCATGGTGTTGAGCTCGTCCTGGCCACGGGCGACGCGGTCCTGGATCGCGTCGATCTCCTTCTGGAGCTTGGTCTGCTGCTCCTTGGCCAGGCTGTGGTCCTCGGTGGCCTTCTCCGCCTCGTGGTAGAGGGCGTCGACCTTGGCCTTGACCTCGTCCTTGCTCGGCTTGGCCGGGGCGGCCTGGGCGGCCTGGGAGGTGAGGGCGACGGCCGCGGCGGCGGTCGCGGTGAGCACGGTCACACGGGTGCGGCTCGGCTGCTTGGGACGACGGTGGGACGCCACGAAGGCGAGCTCCTTCTTCCTCGAGCCGCCTGCCGGGCCGTGGGGGTCGGAGCCCCGGCTCCGCGCACACTCGACTCCCCCGCGAAAAGGGGTGAACTGCGCGAAATCGGCGGTTCCTTCGCTGTCATCCCGGATGGACGATCAACCGCGCGAAGGTTCGAGGCCTGACCCTAGTGACCTTCCTGTGATCAGTTCAAATCCTCATAAGAAAAATCTGGCCCACGAAGCGCATTCTTTACACACACCCCACTGGCAGTAGCGGCGACTTGACGGTACGTTCCGCGAAATCGGGCATAGGGCACAGGAGTTACGAGTCGCACTACACGCGCGAAAGCCGCTTCAGCAACATCGCGGACGCGACCGGCCTCGCCCCGGCCTTCGCCACCCCGTCGGCGACTTCGCGGTCCGTGGACACCACGACCACGGGCCGGCCCGGCGGCTCGGCCCGGACCAGCTGACGGATCAGCTCGTCCGCGGTCACACCGGGCTTGGAGAACAGCACCCGCACCCCGCGCGGGGGCGCCAGCAGCACGGGCGCGGCGAGTTCGGCGCCGTCGAAGACGCAGGTGATCTCGGCGCCGGTCTGCGCGGCCAGCATCGCGAGTCCGCCGAGCAGCCGCAGTCGCTGCTTCTCCAGCGGCATCGTCGGATAGCCGGTCTTCGTGACGTTGTACCCGTCCACGAGCAGGTGGACCTGGGGCAGCGCCAGCAGTTGGTCCAGCATCGCCGGGTCGGTCTCGGACAGTGCGCGCGCCGCGATGTCCTTGGGGGTCATGCGGCCGGGCTCCACGGCGTCGACGGTGTCGGCCGGGTGCACGGAGGCGGGTGGCAGGGCCAGTTCACGGCGCAGCCCGGAAGCCGCGTCCAGCACGGTGTCCAGCAGCAGCCGCACCCGCATGTCCTCGATCGACCGGCCCTCGCGGGCGGCCTTGCGGCTCGCCTCGACCGCTGCCTCCGCCTCGGCGAGCCTGGCCTTGAGCCGGCGCGCCTCGCTCTCGGCCGCGGATACCTGGGCGTGCGCCTCGGCCCTGGCCCCCTCGTGCTCCGCGTTGCCGCGGCGCACGGCCGCCTCGGCGCGCTTGACGTCGCTCTGGGCGCTGCGCAGCTTGCGGTGCAGCGCGTCCGACTCCTTGCGTGCCGCGTCCAGCTCGGTGCGCAGCCGCTCGGTCTCGGCCTTGTGCTGCGCCTTCAGCCGGTCCAGTTCCTCGCGGAGCCGCTGCAGCTCGCGCCTGCTCTCCTCGTCCGCGCGCTCGGCGTCGACGCGCTGGGCCTCCTCGCCGGCGGCGGCCACCAGCTTGCCCCAGCCGGCCGGTCGCAGCACGTAGGCCGCCGCCGCCACGTCGACGGGGTCGGCCGCCGCGGGCGGCGTCCCGGACTCCAGGGCGGAGGTGAGCTCGGGCTGGGAATCGCGGAGCCGCTCACCGATGCGCTGCCGGAAGACGGGGTCGCCCTCCAGTGCCGCGGCCATGGCGTTGCCCGCGTACTTCGCCCGGCGGGTCGGGGTGAAACGGGCGTACTGCCGCAACTGGGCGGGGAGTTCGGTGACGGTCAGCCCGCCGAAGGCGTCCGAGACCAGTGCGACGACCCGTCGCCGCACGCCTTCCGGCAGCGGGCGGTCGAGCGCCTCGGCGGCGTCGCCGGCACCGGCCGGCCCGGCGCCGCTCTCGGGCTGCTCCACGATCCGTCACCCCACTGTCTTCCCGCGGGTCGCACGGCTCCCTCAGGAGCCGCTGCCCGGCCTGTCCACCAGTTCGATCTGGTCCACGGCGTTGCACCAGCGGCAGCGGACCGACTCGATGGTCTCACTCACCACCTCGCGCTCCTCCACCTTGGGCTCCCCCGCCAGATCCAGATGGACGTACTCGACGACCTTGGAGGACCGGGTCACGTCGAAGCGGGTGAGATTGCCGCACAGGGTGCAGCGCCACCGGGTGGTCTCCGTCGGCATGGGTACCGTCGTCATCGGCCGTCCTCGTCTCCTCGTGCCTACTGCCCGTAACCCTACGACCTCACGGGTCCGCCGTGACACGGCGAGGCGGTCTGCCCGCATCGGTCCCGGTACGCCATGCTCTGGACATGATCGATCGGTGGACGGCGGTACGGGGCATGACGACCGGCCCGGTGGTGACCTACGGAGCGATCGGCATGTGCTGCCTCCTGTTCGCCGTCGGTCCGGTCTCCGGACTCAGCCCGTCGTACGGCACCGGGGACACCCTGCTCACCGCCCAGGCCGTCCACTTCGAACGCTGGGGCGTGATCCCGAGCGAACTGCTGCACGGCTCCCCGAGGGCCCTGCTCACCCCGCTGACCGCGCTCTTCGTGCACGGCAGCTGGCTCCATCTGCTGGGCAACATGCTCTTCCTCCACGTCTTCGGCGCCATGGTCGAGGAGCGCATGGGGCACGTGGAGTTCGCTCTCTTCTACCTGGGGTGCGGCTATCTGGCGCTCCTCGCCTACGCGGCGGCCAACGCGGAGTCGGACCACACGCTCGTCGGTGCGTCCGGAGCCATCTCGGGCGTGCTGGGCGCCTTTCTCTGCCTCTTCCCGAGGAGGCGGGTGACAAGCCTCTATCCCTTCCTCTTCTTCCTGCCGCTGCGCTTCCCCGCCTGGATCGTGCTGGTCTTCTGGTTCGTCCTGCAGTGGCTGGCGGAGGCCCAGAGCTCGTCCACCGGTCCCGGGGTGGCGTATCTGGCACATCTGGTGGGGTTCGGTATCGGGTTCCTCTACGCGTGGGGCCGCTTCCGGCAGGCCGCTAGAGTGAAACCCCCAGCAGCGGCCACCGAGGGAGAAGGACAGCCGTGATCACCGCGATCGTGCTCATCAAGACCAGCGTGGACCGCATCCCCGAGATCGCCGAGTCGATCGCCTCCCTGGACAGTGTCAGCGAGGTCTTCTCGGTCACCGGCACCCACGACCTGATCGCCATGGTCCGGGTCGCGAAACACGACGACCTGGCCGATGTGATCCCGGGCCGGATCAGCAAGATCCCGGGTGTCGAGGCCACCGACACCCATGTCGCGTTCCGTACGTACTCCCAGCACGACCTGGAGGCGGCGTTCGCGATCGGGCTCGACGCCTAGTGCCGGGCGGTGGCCGTCGGGCGCGTTCGCGCTCCCGGCATCGCGGCCACCGGGTCGGCCGGTGCCTGCCGGACCGGGCGGGCCCGGCCCGCGGTGCCCGACGCCGCGCACCCGGCCCGGTCACAGGCGGAGCGGTCGGGCCGACGGACGCCGATGCGGGAGACGCCCCGCCACCGCCCCGTGCGGCCCGCGCCGCTCACACCGCTCACACCGTGGGGACGCAGCGCCCGTCCTCGGTGCGGTAGTTCCACTTCGCACCGTCGCGCACCAGTTCCGTGACCGCCCGAACGAACCGCTCCACATGCTCGTCCGGCGTGCCTGCCCCGAAGCTGACCCGGATCGCGTTCAGCGACCTCCCCCGGCCGCCGGCCGGGTGGACCCGCTCCTCGCTTCGCCCCGGCCCGGCCTCCGGGGCACCGCACTCGCCGGCCTCCCGCGGGTCACCGCCCAGCAGCGTGCGCACCAGCGGGTGGGCGCAGAACAGTCCGTCGCGCACGCCGATGCCGTACTCGGCGGACAGCGCGGCGGCGAAGTGCGAGCTGTTCCAGCCCTCCACGACGAAGGAGATGACGCCGACCCGGGGGGATTCGTCGCCGAACAGCGACAGCACCCGGATCTCGGGCACTTCGGCGAGACCCGCACGGACCTTCGCGATGAGGTGCCGCTCGCGCTCGACGAGGGCGTCGAAGCCCGCCTCCGTGAGCGCCCTGCACGCGGAGGCGATCGCGTGGACGCCGATGACATTCGGCGAACCGGCCTCGTGGCGGGCCGCGGTGGTGTGCCACTCGACGTCCACGCCCCCGTCGCTGCGACGCGAGACCGACCGCGAGGCACCGCCGCCCGCGAGGTAGGGCTCGGCGCCCTGCAGCCAGTCCGCGCGGCCGGCGAGCACACCCGAGCCGAACGGCGCGTACAGCTTGTGTCCGGAGAACGCGACCCAGTCGACGTCCAGATCCCGCACGGAGACGCGGTGGTGCGGGGCGAGCTGGGCGGCGTCCAGGACGATGCGCGCGCCGTGGGCGTGCGCCGCGGCGGCCAGTTCCCGTACGGGCCACAGCTCACCTGTCACGTTGGACGCACCGGTCACGCAGACCAGGGCGGGGCCGTAGGGGTCGCGGCCGGCGAGCGCCGACTCCAGCGTCCGGACCGCCTCCGCCGGGGTGCGCGGGGCGTTCAGGTACGTCACGCGGGCGCTCGTCCACGGCAGCAGGGCGGCATGGTGCTCGGTCTCGAAGACGAAGACCTCACAGCCATCGGGGAGGGCGCCGGCCAGCAGGTTCAGCGAGTCGGTCGTCGACCGCGTGAACACGACCTGGTCGCCGTCACGGCAGTCCAGGAACTCGTGGACCGTGGCCCGGCCGTCCTCGAACAGGTCGGTGGACAGCTGCGAGAGGTACCCGGCGCCGCGGTGGACGCTGCCGTAGTACGGGGCGTACGCGGCGACGTCGTCCCACACACGCTGCAGGGCAGGGGCGCTGGCCGCGTAGTCGAGTGCGGCGTAGGTGACTTCGCCACCGGTCACGAGCGGCACGGTGACGTCCCGGCCGAGCACCGGCAGCGGGGCGTCACAGCAGGGGTCGTGGTCGCCGGCGGCGGTTCGAGGGACGGTGGCGCCGGCCGGGGCCGCGCCGTCCGCCGACGTGGCGGTGAAGGCTGCGGCAGGGGTGAAGGTCGCGACGGTGTTCGGGCGCACGGACATGGCGGTGTCTCCCGGAAGGTGGGGGCGAATGGGTGCGAAAGGACCCGCCGCGGCATGACGGCTCACAACGGCCTTTCCGCACACGGGTGTTGCCTCGACGCGCCGCACCGAGGGTGCGCGCACGGAGGGGGAGGGGGCCGAAGGCCCTAACGCATTCGCTTGCTCACGAGAACAGCTCCCTCGAGGACCAGGACCCCAGGGCTGCGACATTCACCGATGTCCGCGGGGTCCGCGCTTGCCGCGGACCTCGCTGCCCACGGCCTGGTCTTCACCCGGGGCACCCCGCCACGGACGGAGGGTTGCCGGACAGCGGGCCGGGGCCGTAGTCGCTGTCACTCATGACCTTGGAAGGCATCCTGCCACACCTCCGACGGCACGCAAGGCGCAGTCCGCCATCCGGACCGCGCCCCGCGTCACATCACGCGTTGCTCGCCGCCACCCAGCGGTCCAGCGCCCGCTTCGCCGCGCCCGAGTCGATGGACTCCGCGGCCCGCGCCATCCCGGCCCTGAGCCGGTCCACGAGCTCGCCCCCGTCCTCGCCGAGCGCGACCAGCGCCGCGGCCGCGTTCAGCAGGACCGCGTCCCGCACGGGCCCGGTCTCCCCGGCGAGCAGCCGGCGGGCGACATCCGCGTTGTACGAGGCGTCCGCGCCGCGCAGCGCCTCCACCGGGACCAGCTCGACGCCCACGTCCCGGGGGTCGAAGGTCTCCTCGTGCACGGCACCGTCCCGGACCGCCCACACCCGCGAGGTCGCGGTCGTGGTGAGCTCGTCCAGACCGTCGTCGCCGCGGAAGACCAGCGCGCTGGAGCCGCGCGCGGCCAGTACACCGGCCATGATCGGGGCCATCCGGGCGTCCGCGACGCCGGTGGCCTGGGCCCTCACCCGAGCGGGGTTGGTCAGCGGCCCCAGGAAGTTGAACGTCGTCCGGATGCCGAGCTCCCTGCGGGCCGCCGCGACATGCCGCAGCGCCGGGTGGAACTTCACCGCGAAGCAGAAGGTGATGCCCGCCTCCTCGGCGACCGCGGCGACCCGTTCCGGCGTCAGTTCCAGATTGACGCCGAGCTTCTCCAGGACGTCCGAGGCGCCGCTCGCACTCGACGCGGCCCGGTTGCCGTGCTTGACCACCTTCGCGCCGGTGCCGGCCACGACGATCGCGGACATGGTGGAGATGTTGACGGTCCTGGCCCCGTCACCGCCCGTGCCCACGATGTCGACCGTGTCCCCGGGCACCTCGATCGTCCGGGCGTGCTCGTACATCGTCCGGACGAGACCGGAGATCTCCTCGACGGTCTCGCCCTTGGCCCGCAGAGCCACGGCGAAGCCCGCGATCTGCGCGTCGGTCGCCTCGCCCCGCAGGATGCGGTCCATGGCCCAGGAGGTCGCTTCCGCGCTCTGGTCGCGGCCGTACAGCAGGGAGTCCAGCACCTCGGGCCAGGAAAGGCCCGCCGCGGTGGATCCACCTGCGGGGGTCACAGCGCTCATGGTCGCTCCTGGGTCCGTTCGGATGGGAATGCCCCCACCCTATCGACCCCGGGGACGGCGGAGAGCCCCGTCCATGGGATGGACGGGGCTCTCCGCCTGGCTGTCGCCGGGAGGTTCCCGGCCGTGGCGACAGTCGCGGTCAGCGAAGGGGATCAGTGGTGGCCGTGGCCGCTCGTGATCTCCTTGTACTCCTCGACGGTCGGCTTCGCGACCTGGTTGTCCTTGCCGTAGTACGCCTTGCTGAGCCGTGCCCGGAGCTTCTCGGTGCGCGGGACCTTCCGCTCCACGCCGTTCTCGTCCACCGTCGGGCCGATCTCGACCGGCGTGTACTGCTGGTGGGCGGTGAGCGTGTGCAGGGCCTCCTGCGTCAGCGGCTCGTGGACCTCGACGAACTCACCGTGCGGCAGGCGCTTGATGATGCCGGACTCGCGTCCGTGCAGCACCTTGTCCTTGTCGCGCCGCTGCAGACCCATGCAGATCCGCTTGGTGATGATGAAGGCCAGAACCGGTCCGACGAAGAAGAAGATCCGGACGAACCAGGTGATCGAGTTGATCGACAGATGGAAGTGGGTCGCCCAGAGGTCGTTCCCACCACCGATCAGCAGCACGAAGTACCAGGTCAGCCAGGCCACGCCGAAGGCGGTACGGGTCGGGGCGTTGCGCGGGCGGTCCAGGATGTGGTGCTCGCGCTTGTCCCCGGTGACCCAGGACTCGATGAACGGGTAGACCGCGATGCTCACCAGCACCAGCGGGAAGATCACCAGCGGGATGAAGACGCCCAGGACCAGGGTGTGGCCCCAGAGGTTGATCTCCCAGCCGGGCATCACGCGGATCAGGCCCTCGGAGAAGCCCATGTACCAGTCGGGCTGGGCGCCCGTGGACACCAGGTCCGGCCGGTACGGGCCGAGCGCCCAGATCGGGTTGATCGTGGCGATCGCCGAGATGACCGAGATGACGCCGAAGACCAGGAAGAAGAAGCCGCCGGCCTTGGCCATGTAGATCGGCAGCAGCGGCATGCCGACCACGTTGTTGTTCGTCCGGCCGGGACCCGCGAACTGCGTGTGCTTGTGGTAGAAGACCAGGATCAGGTGCGCCACCAGCAGGCCGAGCATGATGCCCGGCAGCAGCAGGATGTGGATCGAGTAGAACCGGGCCACGATGTCGCCGCCGGGGAACTCCCCGCCGAACAGGAACATCGAGAGGTACGTGCCGACGATCGGCACGGACAGGATCGCGCCCTGCATGAAGCGGACACCGGTGCCGGAGAGCAGGTCGTCCGGGAGCGAGTAACCGGTGAAACCGGTGAACATGCCCAGGACGAACAGCAGGAAGCCGAACAGCCAGTTGATCTCGCGCGGCTTGCGGAACGCGCCCGTGAAGAAGACGCGCATCATGTGGACCATCATGGCCGCGAGGAAGATCAGCGCCGCCCAGTGGTGGATCTGCCGGATCAGCAGACCGCCGCGGACGTCGAAGCTGATGTCCAGGGTCGAGGCGTACGCCTCCGACATCAGCACGCCCTGCATCGGGACGTAACTGCCGTGGTACTCCACCTCGTTCATCGACGGGTGGAAGAACAGCGTCAGGTACACACCCGTGAGGATGATGATGATGAAGCTGTAGAGCGCGACCTCACCCAGCATGAAGGACCAGTGGTCCGGGAAGATCTTGCGCATGTTGGCCTTGGCGAGGGAGTAGATCCCCAGCCGGCCGTCGGCCCAGTCGGCGACGCGCTCGCCGGCCGGAGCCTTCCTCTTGTCCGTTGCAGTGCTCATCCGCGCTCCCAGAAGGCAGGACCGACGGGCTCGTCGAAGTCGCTGAGCGCTTCGAGGAAGCCTTCGTCATTCACACCGATCCGCAGCTGCGGAAGGGCGTGACCGGCCGGGCCGAAGATGACGCGGGCGCCGTCGGAGAGGTCGAAGGTGGACTGGTGGCACGGGCAGAGCACGTGGTGCGTCTGCTGCTCGTACAGGGAGATCGGGCAGCCCACGTGGGTGCAGATCTTCGAGAACGCGACGATGCCCTCGTGGGACCACTCGAGCTCGCGCTTGTCCTTGATGTCCTCCGGCTGGATCCGGACGATCATCAGGGCGGCCTTGGCGATCTCGGTCTGGAAGCTGTGGTCGTGCTCGGTCAGACCCTCGGGCATGGCGAAGGTCAGCGAACCCACGGCCACGTCCTCCGGACGCAGCGGCTCGTGCGTGTTCATGTTGATGAGCTGCTTGCCCTTGGCCCACAGCGTGTGGCGGAGCTTGTCCTCCGGCAGCGGACCGAGGTCGCGCAGCAGCACCACACCGGACAGCGGCACCATGGCCAGCGCGCCGAAGAGGGTGCTGCGGATCAGCTTGCGCCGGCCGAAGCCGGACTCCTCCGCACCCGCGGCGAAGTCGGCCAGGACCTTGGCCTTGACCTCCGGCGGGGCCTCGATCGGGTGACGCTCGTCCACCAGCTCCTGGTCGGACATCAGGGTGCGGGCCCAGTGGACCGCGCCCGCGCCGATGCAGAACAGGGCGACACCGAGCGTCACGCCCAGCGAGAAGTTCAGCGCACTGACGTGACCGAACGGCCAGATGTAGACGATCTTGTCGACCGGGAAGATCACGTACGACGCGATGAACGCGATCGTCGCGAGCATCGACACGGTGAACAGCAGGGCGACCGTGCGCTCGGACCGCTTGGCGGCCCGCTCGTCGATGTCCTGGATGCGCGGCCGGTGGGCCGGGAGGCCCGGGTCGGCGAAGGGGTCCTTCGTCGCCACGGCGCCGTGCGCGTGCTCCTGCTCGGAGGGCAGGGTCTCTTCGGGAATGTCTTGGCTACTCATGACTTCTTGGCCTTAGCGGTGTGGGCCGCGACCCAGATGGCGGTGGCGATCAGCGCACCCAGACCGAACACCCATGCGAACAGTCCCTCACTGACGGGTCCGAGCCCACCGAGGCTCAGTCCGCCCGGGGTCTCCGATTCGCCGCTGTTCACCGTCTGGATGTACGCGATGATGTCGCGCTTCTCCTGCTCCGGCATCGTCGTGTCGGGGAAGGACGGCATGTTCTGCGGGCCGGTCTGCATGGCCTCGTAGATGTGCTTCGGGCTCACGCCCTCGAGGTTCGGGGCGTACTTGCCGTGCGTCAGCGCACCGCCCTCACCCGTGAAGTTGTGGCACTGGGCGCAGTTGGTGCGGAACAGGTCGCCGCCTCGGGCGATGTTCGCACCTTCGGGGTTGTACTGCTTCTCGGTCGGCGTGACCGGACCCGGGCCCAGGGAGGCGATGTACGCCGCGAGCTGGTCGATCTCGGCCTGCGAGTAGATGTTCGGCTTCTTCGGCACCTGGGCGCCCGGCTGCTGGGCGGGCATACGGCCGGTGCTGACCTGGAAGTCCACGGCGGCAGAACCCACGCCGATCAGGGACGGCCCGTCGGAGGTGCCCTGACCGCCGGTTCCGTGGCAGCTGGCGCAGCCGACGGTGTAGAGCTTCTTGCCCTCCTCGATGGCGAGGGACTGGGCGGTTTCATCGGCCTGCGCCCTGTCCGCGGGCGCGAACGCGGCGTACAGCCCCCCGGTGGCCGCCAGCGCGAGGAGTAGGACGACGACCGCCGCCAGCGGATGGCGTCGTCGTGCGGAGAGCTTTTTCACGGATTACCCCGGTGTCAGGATCTTCTGCGTCGATGCTTCTGGAATGTGTGCGGGTACGGAGCCCGGCTACTTGATCATGTAGATCGTGGCGAAGAGGCCGATCCAGACGACATCGACGAAGTGCCAGTAGTAGGACACGACGATGGCGGCGGTTGCCTGCTCGTGGGTGAACCTCCGGGCCGCGTACGTCCTGCCGAGAACGAGCAGGAAGGCGATGAGACCGCCCGTCACGTGCAGGCCGTGGAAGCCGGTGGTCAGGTAGAAGACCGAGCCGTACGGGTCCGACGAGAGCGAGAGGCCCTCGTGCTTGACCAGCTCGGTGTACTCGAACACCTGGCCGCCGATGAAGATCGCACCCATCACGAACGTGATCACGAACCAGGTGCGGAGCTTCTTCACGTCACCGCGCTCGGCGGCGAAGACGCCGAGCTGGCAGGTGAGGGAGGAGAGCACCAGGATCGTGGTGTTGGTCGCCGAGAACGGGAAGTTCAGGGTCGAAGCCCGTTCTGCCCAGTACTCGGCCCCCGTCACCGATCGCAGGGTGAAGTACATCGCGAAGAGGGCCGCGAAGAACATCAGCTCGGAACTCAACCAGATGATGGTTCCGACGCTGGTGAGGTTCGGCCGATTGACCGACGGGTGCGCGTGCCCGGTTTCTACTGTCGTTGCTGTCGCCACGACCGACATTATGTCGGTCGCTTATCCAGCCCTCACTCCGGGGGGTGCCGTTCGGTGTGTCAGTGAGCCGTGTCCAGCCCGAACGGCCCATCAAAAGCAGTCATTGAGCCGGTACGGGCGGTGCTGAACGGGCCCGGTGAGGAGTAGCATCCGGCGCATCGGTGCAGCCCAGTTCTCCCCGACGAACCCGGAGGAACAATGCAGTCGACCGCCACGGTGCTGGTGTACAGCGACAACGCCGGCACCCGCGAACAGGTGCGGCTCGCCACGGGCCGCCGCCCGGCCGCCGACGTTCCCGCGGTCGAGTTCATCGAGTGCGCGACCCTGCCCGCGGTCCTCAAGGAGCTGGACAGGGGCGGGATCGACGTGTGCGTGCTCGACGGCGAGGCGGTGCCCGCGGGCGGGATGGGCGTCTGCCGGCAGATCAAGGACGAGATCTTCCGCTGCCCGCCGGTCCTGGTGCTGATGGGGCGCCCGCAGGACGCCTGGCTGGCCACCTGGAGCCGTGCGGACGCGGCGGTGACGCTGCCCGTCGAGCCGGTGGAGTTCGCCGGCGCCCTGGCGGGACTGCTGCGCGGGCGTCAGGCCGCGGCCTGACGCCGCGGGGCCCGTCTCCGGTACCGCCTCAGACCCTGGGGCGCAGCCGTGCCTCGTCGGCCGCGCTGCCGCCCTCCCGGGTTCCCGCCAGCAGCGCGCTGCCGGAGCGCCACTCGTCCCATTCGAGGTTCCAGTCGCCGAAGCCGTTCCCGAACGGGTCCATCGGGGCGCCCAGGCTGTTGACGACCTTGACGATGTCACCCTCGCGGACGGTCTTGAAGAACCAGGCCGCATTGCCCGTGGACATGCCGGTGCAGCCGTGGCTGACGTTCGCGTACCCCTGGGAGCCGACGGACCAGGGCGCGGCGTGGACGTACTCGCCGCTCCAGGTCACCCTCGTCGCGTAGTAGACGGGCAGGTCGTACGACTCCGCGCTGCCGACCGGGATGCCGATGCTGGTACCGCGCATGCGGACGAAGTACTCCTTGCCGAGCACGACCTTGACGCCGTTGCGCGTCGAGAAGCCCGGCTTGCCGGTGGTCACCGGCATGGTTCTGATCACTTCCCCGTTGCGTTTGACCGTCATCTGGTGCGTGGAGGCGTCGGTGACGGCCTCCACGCGGTCGCCGATGGTCAGCTTCAGTGGCTTGGTGGGGCCGCCGTACAGCCGGTCGCCGACCTTCACGCCGTCCAGGTTGCTGCGCACCTCGACGGAGGCGCCGGCGGGCCAGTACTCCTTCGGGCGGTAGTGCAGCTTCTTGTCGTCCACCCAGTGCCACGCGCCCTCCACCTCGGGCGACGAGGTGACCTTGAGGGACCGTTCGACCGCGGCCCGGTCCGCCTCGGCGGCCACCGGGCGGCTGAGCTCGGCGGTGATGGGCTGGCCGACCCCGTAGGTGCCCGTCTTCGGGCCCAGCTCGACGCCCAGGAGCCGCTTCGGCGACGCGGTCTCGAAAGTGAGGGTGCGGACGCCGGGGGCACCGCCGCCGTTCTCCGTGGAGACCCGGACGGTGTAGCGCGTTCCGGCCGCCAGAGGGCCCGTGGAAAGCCATCTCGTACCGTTCGCGGAGAGTTCGCCCGCCAGGTAGCGGCCGGCGGTGTCGACTGCGGTGACGTCCGTGATCCGGCCGTCCTTGCCCTTGGCGGTGACCACCAGGGGCTTGTCCGGGTCTGCCTTGGTGCCCGGGGGAGGCGCGTTGAAGGCGACCTGGCGCGCCGCGTCGTACGGCCTCGCCGACAACGGGTGGCTGTCCTGGCCGCCGCACGCGGTCGTCCCCGCCCCGAGGGCCAGGGCGAGCACGGTGCAGCTCGCTACGGTGCGCTTGCGCGGCGTGACGTTCATGAGCACACGCTATGAAGAACCCCCGGCAGCGGCGCGCCGGATGACTGCAAACGAGGGGCCCGGACACCACCCGTACGGGTCAGTGTCCGGGCCCCTGCGTGGTCCGGAGCGGTGCGTCCGCTACTGGTTCTGGTTCTCGCCGCGGTAGTACTCGAACACCCAGCCGAAGACGCCGACCAGGATCAGCGGGGCGGAGAAGTACATGATCCACCAGCCCATCGCGACGGCCAGGAAGGCCAGCGCGCCGCCAAAGGCGAGCGAGAGCGGCTGCCAGCTGTGCGGCGAGAAGAAGCCGACCTCACCGGCCTCGTCCGCGACGTCGGCCTCCTTGTCGTCCTGCGCCATGGCGTCCACGCGCCGGGCCGTGAAGGCCAGGTAGTAGCCGATCATGATGCTCAGGCCGAAGGCCAGGAAGAGCGCCGTCGTACCGGCCGGCTCCTTCGACCACACGCCGTAGAGGATGGCCATGGCGAGGATGAAGACGCTCAGCCAGATGAACATCCTGCCTTGGATCTTCACTTGCCGGCCTCCTTGTCAGCGGTGATGGCACCGTGACCGGCGTGGTCGAGCTGGTCGAGAGCCGCGATCTCCGGGTGGTGCAGATCGAACGCCGGGGATTCGGAGCGGATCCGCGGCAGGGTGAGGAAGTTGTGCCGCGGCGGCGGGCAGGACGTCGCCCATTCGAGCGAACGGCCGTAGCCCCACGGGTCGTCGACCTCGATCTTCTTGCCGTACTTGGCCGTCTTCCACACGTTGTAGACGAACGGGAGGATCGACAGGCCGAGCAGGAACGAGCTGATCGTCGAGATGGTGTTCAGCGCGGTGAAGCCGTCGGCGGCCAGGTAGTCGGCGTAGCGGCGCGGCATGCCCTCGGCGCCCAGCCAGTGCTGGACCAGGAACGTGCCGTGGAAGCCGATGAACAGCGTCCAGAAGGTGATCTTTCCGAGGCGCTCGTCCAGCATCTTGCCCGTGAACTTCGGCCACCAGAAGTGGAATCCGGCGAACATCGCGAAGACCACGGTGCCGAAGACGACGTAGTGGAAGTGCGCGACGACGAAGTACGAGTCGGAGACGTGGAAGTCCATCGGGGGCGAGGCCAGGATGACACCGGTCAGACCACCGAAGGTGAAGGTGATCAGGAAGCCGATCACCCAGAGCATCGGGGTCTCGAAGGACAGCGAGCCCTTCCACATGGTGCCGATCCAGTTGAAGAACTTCACACCGGTCGGTACCGCGATCAGGAAGGTCATGAAGGAGAAGAACGGCAGTAGCACTCCGCCGGTGACGTACATGTGGTGGGCCCACACGGTCACGGACAGACCGGCGATCGCGATGGTCGCGGCCACCAGGCCGATGTAACCGAACATCGGCTTGCGGCTGAACACCGGGATGATCTCGGAGACGATGCCGAAGAACGGCAGCGCGATGATGTACACCTCCGGATGGCCGAAGAACCAGAAGAGGTGCTGCCACAACAGGGCGCCGCCGTTGGCCGCGTCGAAGATGTGGGCGCCGAACTTGCGGTCCGCCTCCAGCGCGAACAGGGCCGCCGCGAGCACCGGGAAGGCCAGCAGGACCAGCACACCGGTCAGCAGGACGTTCCAGGTGAAGATCGGCATGCGGAACATCGTCATGCCCGGGGCGCGCATGCAGATGATCGTGGTGATGAAGTTGACCGAGCCGAGGATCGTGCCGAAGCCGGAGAAGGCCAGGCCCATGATCCAGAGGTCGGCGCCGACACCCGGCGAGCGGACCGCGTCCGACAGCGGGGAGTAGGCGAACCAGCCGAAGTCGGCCGCTCCGTTCGGGGTGAGGAAGCCGCCCACCGCGATGAGCGAGCCGAAGAGGTACAGCCAGTACGCGAACATGTTCAGCCGCGGGAACGCCACGTCGGGCGCGCCGATCTGCAGCGGCATGATCCAGTTGGCGAATCCGGCGAACAGCGGCGTCGCGAACATCAGCAGCATCACGGTGCCGTGCATCGTGAACGCCTGGTTGAACTGCTCGTTCGACATGATCTGCGTACCCGGACGGGCGAGTTCGGCGCGCATGAAGAGCGCCATGACGCCGCCGATGCAGAAGAAGAAGAACGAGGTGGCCAGGTAGAGCGTGCCGATCGTCTTGTGGTCGGTGGTGGTGAGCCACTTCACGACCACGTTGCCGGGCTGCCGGCGCCGGACGGGGAGCTCGTTCTCGTACGAGTCATCGGCCGCCGCGGCACCCTGGGGTTCGTTGAGGATGCTCACAGTTGGTTCTTCTCCGCATTCCGGGCCGGGTCAGACTGCGCGATGCCCGACGGGATGAAGCCGGTCTGCCCCTTCTCGGCCAGCTCCTTCAGGTGCTGCTGGTAGCGCTCCGGGGAGACGACCTTGACGTTGAAGAGCATCCGGGAGTGGTCGACACCGCAGAGCTCGGCGCACTTGCCCAGGAAGGTGCCCTCCTGGTTCGGAGTGACCTCGAAGACGTTGGTGTGACCCGGGATGACGTCCTGCTTGAACAGGAAGGGGACCACCCAGAAGGAGTGGATGACGTCCCGCGACGTCAGGATGAAGCGGACCTTCTCGCCCTTCGGCAGCCACAGCGTGGGTCCGGGGTTGCCGGTCTGCGGGTTCCGGTCGCCCGGGATGCCGGCGTCGTAGACGCCCTCGGCACCCTTGGGGAAGTCGTTGGTGTACTTGTCCGGAATCGCGTTCAGGTTCTTCTGCGCCGCGGCATCGCCGGTGGCCGGGTCCCCGTCCACGTCCTCGAGGTAGTTGAAGCCCCAGCTCCACTGGTAGCCGACCACGTTGACGGTGTGGGCGGGCTTGTCGGAGAGGGCGAGGAGCTTCGACTCGTCACGCGCGGTGAAGTAGAACAGCACCGAGACGATGATGAGCGGGACCACGGTGTACAGCGCCTCGATGGGCATGTTGTACCGGGTCTGCGGGGGAACCTCGACCTTGGTCCGGCTGCGCCGGTGGAAGATGACGCTCCACAGGATCAGACCCCACACCAGCACGCCCACGGCGAGGGCAGCCGCCCACGAGCCCTGCCAGAGGGAGAGGATCCGGGGAGCCTCCTCCGTGACGGGGGTGGGCATACCGAGGCGGGGGAAGTCCTCCCAAGTGGGGGAGCAACCCGTGGCGGATGCCACGATCAAGCCCGCCGTCAGCACCTGCGGCAGCTTCCGCCGCATCGGGCGCCGCGACATGGGGGTACCGCCCCCGCCGTTCGGGCGGTGGGGGAGGTCGGAGCCGTTGGGACTCACGTAGCGCCTTCCCGAGAGTCTCGCCCGCGCGACCGCCCGCGGCCGTCTCGCTGGTCGGTCGCCGGCCCTGACGCGGGCAGGGGTTTGGATGTTTATGCGGACCAAACCCTACTGGACGCTATTTGGGGTCGCGCATGGAGGGTGCCCAACGCGCCGTCCGACGACCCGAAGGGGTGGACTGCGAGGTTCCGGAGGCCGTGCCACGCCTGGCCAGGGCCCCCCGACTGAGCACCCGCGGCCGCCTTCTGACGCCTTCTTACGACCCGCGCGTTAGCGTGGGCCCGTGCCCTACTTCGACGCCGCCTCCTCCGCCCCCCTGCACCCCGTCGCCCGGCAGGCGCTCCAGGCGTCCCTGGACGAGGGATGGGCGGACCCCGCCCGGCTGTACCGCGAGGGCCGGCGCGCGCGGCTGCTGCTGGACGCGGCACGGGAGGCGGCGGCGGACGCCGTGGGCTGCCGCCCGGACGAGCTCGTATTCACCTCTTCGGGGACACGGGCCCTCCATACGGGCATCTCGGGCGCGCTCGCGGGCCGCCGTCGCGTCGGAAGCCACCTGGTGGTGTCCGCGGTCGAGCACTCGGCCGTGCTGCACGCGGCGGAGGGCCGGCCCGTCACCGAGGTGCCCGTGGACCGCTGGGGCGCGGTGTCACCGGGAGTGTTCGCGGAGGCACTGCGCGAGGACACCGCACTGGCGTGCCTGCAGTCGGCGAACCACGAGGTGGGCACCGAGCAGCCGGTCGGCGAGGTGGCCGCTCTCTGCCGGGCGGCGGGGGTGCCGCTGCTCGTCGACGCCGCGCAGTCCCTCGGCTGGGGCCCGGTCGACGGGGACTGGTCGCTGCTCACCGCGAGTGCGCACAAATGGGGCGGCCCGGCCGGCGTGGGACTGCTCGTGGTCCGCAAGGGCGTCCGCTTCGCCTCCCAGGACCCGGCGGACGAACGGGAGTCGGGGCGCGCCCCCGGCTTCGAGAACATCCCGGCGATCGTGGCGGCCGCGGCGTCGCTGCGGGCCGTGCGGGACTCCGCCGCGTCGGAGGCCCGGCGGCTGCGGGGGCTGGTGGACCGCATCCGCACCCGGGTCCCGGAGCTGGTGCCGGATGTAGAGGTGGTCGGCGACCCGGTGCGCCGCCTTCCCCATCTCGTCACCTTCTCCTGCCTCTACGTCGACGGGGAGACGGTGCTGCACGAGCTGGACCGCGCGGGCTTCTCCGTGTCCTCGGGCTCGTCCTGCACGAGTTCGACGCTCACTCCGAGCCATGTGCTGCGGGCGATGGGCGTGCTGAGCGAGGGCAACGTACGGGTGTCCCTGCCGTCGGGCACGGCGGAGGAGGACGTCGACCGGTTCCTGGAGGTCCTGCCCGGGGTCGTCGCCGGGGTCCGCGGCAGGCTGGGAGCACCGACGGCCGGGGCTCCGTCGTCCGCCGGGACCGGGTCGCTCGTGGTGGACGCCCTCGGCAGGCGCTGCCCGGTCCCCGTCATCGAACTCGCCAAGGTCATCGGGGATGTGCCGGTCGGCGGCACGGTCACGGTCCTCGCCGACGACGAGGCGGCCCGGCTCGACATCCCGGCCTGGTGCGAGATGCGCGACCAGGAGTACGTGGGCGAGTCCCCGGCGCCGGGAGGAACGGCCTACGTGGTGCGCCGCCGCGGCTGACGCCGACCCGCGGCGGGGCGCGGCGGCGGGCGCGCGTCCGCTCGCGGGCAACGCGGAGCCGTGCCCTGCGGCGCGGGGCGTTGCGTGCAGGGCCCGGCCCGCAGGGCACGGGGCCCTGCGGGCGGGGCGTTCGGGGCGCGGCCCCGGGGTCAGGAAAGGTGCGCCCGGACGTCCGACGCCGCGTCGTGGCCGTACGCCTTCGTGAAGCGGTCCATGAAGTGGGCGCGGCGGAGCGTGTACTCCTGGGTGCCCAGCGTCTCGATGACCAGCGTGGCGAGCATGCAGCCGACCTGCGCGGCGCGCTCCAGGCCGACGTCCCACGACAGCGCCGACAGGAAGCCCGCGCGGAACGCGTCGCCGACGCCCGTCGGGTCGACCTTGGAGTCCTCCGCGGGGCAGCCGACCTCGATCGACGGCTCGCCCTTGCTCTCGATGCGCACACCGCGCGAGCCGAGCGTGGTGACGCGGTGGCCGACGCGGTGCAGGATCTCCTCGTCCGTCCAGCCCGTCTTCGACTCGATGAGCCCCTTCTCGTACTCGTTGGAGAAGAGGTAGGTCGCCCCGTCCAGCAGTATCCGGATCTCGTCGCCGTTCATCCGCGCGATCTGCTGCGAGAAGTCCGCGGCGAACGGGATACCGCGGGAGCGGCACTCCTCCGTGTGGCGCAGCATCGCCTCGGGGTCGTCGGCGCCGATCAGCACCAGGTCCAGTCCGCCGACCCGGTCCGCGACCGACTTCAGCTCGATCTGGCGCGCCTCGCTCATCGCGCCCGTGTAGAAGGAGCCGATCTGGTTGTGGTCGGCGTCGGTCGTGCAGACGAAGCGCGCGGTGTGCAGCACTTCGGAGATCCGCACGGACGCGGTGTCGACGCCGTGCCGGTCGAGCCAGGCGCGGTACTCGTCGAAGTCGGAGCCCGCCGCTCCGACCAGGACCGGGTTGGTGCCGAGCTGGCCCATCCCGAAGCAGATGTTGGCGCCGACCCCTCCTCTGCGCACGTCGAGGTTGTCGACGAGGAAGGAGAGGGAGACCGTGTGGAGCTGGTCCGCGACCAGTTGATCGGCGAAACGGCCGGGAAAGGTCATCAGATGGTCGGTGGCGATGGAGCCGGTGACTGCGATTCGCACGGCTGAGTGCTCCTGGAGGGGAGGCGGAGTTGACGGTTAACGCTACCGGTTGAGAGAGGCCCCTCTGTAGTAGGGAAACTACCCGATAGTAGGGCTTTTGCCTCAGCGTAACCCTGCGTACGGTTCCGGTATGCCGAACCCCACGTCGTACATCGCCTTCCGGGAGCACCGGTCGGTCGAGCCCGGGCAGATCGAGATCAGCCTGGCGGAGCTGCGCGGCGACAGCGCGCGGATGGCGCCGCACTGGGCGGTGCCGCCGATCGCAGCGGCCGCCCCGGTGTCCCCGTCGCTGATCCACGGGGTGGTCGTCTCCCCCGCCTCCGCACGGCTGGTCGACTCGATGCCCGTGTACGGCGACTGACGCGCCCCCAACGCTCCGTTACGGCACACGGCGCACTCCGGGAACCGCGCGCTCCCCCACTCCGTCCCATGGGTGTCCCCGGAAAGGGTCCCCGAAGGAGCGATGCGGTGAGCAGCACAGAGCGCCCCCAGAACAGCGCCGACGGCGCCGGTGGTCCCGAGGGGACCGCGGTCCGGCGTCCTCGGAGGTCTCCACTGGCCGTCGCGTCCGTGGCCGCCGCGGTTCTCGTCGCGGGCGGCGGCGGCGCCTGGTTCGCCACGACAGCCGGCGACGGCGGGGGCGGCGCACCGGGTTCCGGCCCCGAGCCCCCGCCGCTGGCGCTGGACGGCGGCCCGGGCATCGCGGTCGGTGAGCCCGGCCCCGGCGGCGTGGAGTACCGGGCCCGGGGCGAGCTGCCGGAGGGCCCCGGCTCCGCCCGTGTGTACGAGGCGAACGGGACGGTCGGCAGGGCGCAGGTCGAAGCGCTGGCCGAGGCACTCGGCGTGCCGGGCACACCGCGGCTGGAGGGCGAGGTGTGGAAGTCCGGCACGGACGGCGACGGCGGCGGCCCCCTGCTCCAGGTCAACCGGCAGGCCCCGGGCACGTGGACGTTCAGCTCCTTCGGCCCGCCCAAGGGCGACGACTGCCTGAAGGACAAGAACGTGTGCCGACCCGGCGGCACGGCCCCCTCAGCGCACCGGCTCCCGGACGTCAGGACGGTGGACGAGGAGGCGGCGAAGAAGGCCGCCGCTCCGGTGCTCGCCGCACTGGGCCTGGGCGACGCGCGGCTGGACGCGAAGCAGGTCCTGGGCGCGTACCGGGTCGTGCGCGCGGATCCGCCGGTGGGCGGTCTGCCCACCTACGGCTGGTCCACCAGCCTGCACGTGGGCGCCGACGGCACCGTGGGGAACGGCAGCGGGCAGCTGGTGAAGCCTGCCGAGGGCCCCGAGTACCCGGTCGTCGGCGCCGAGGAGGCGCTGAAGCGGCTGAACGCGGAGCGCGGGGGCGGTGGCCGGGTCGGCATCGGGGGGTGCGCGACGCCGGGGCCGCTCGCGGAGAAGGAGCCGGCCGCTCCCTGCGAGCCGGAGAGCGGTTCGCCGGCCACGGCCGAGGTGGTGACGATCACACGGGCCGAGTTCGGGCTGGCCGTGCACTCGGTCGAGGGGCGGCCCGCCCTGGTGCCCTCATGGCTGTTCACGACCGAGGCGAAGTCCGGCTCGAAGGGCTCCACGATCATCCAGCCCGCCGTGGCGCGGGAGTACCTGGAGCCGGACCCGCGGCAGGCGCCCGTGCCGTCCGGCACCGCGGTGCCCTCGCCGCCCGATTCCTCGAAGCTGCCGGAGACGACGGTCCGGGGCGTGGAGTCGTACGCCGTGGCGAAGGACGGGCGCACCTTGACGCTGCGCTTCTGGGGCGGGGTGTGCAGCGCCTACTCGGCGGAGGCGGAGGAGACGGGCACCGAGGTGAAGGTGAGGATCATCGAGTCCCGGCCGGATCCGGGGCGGGTCTGCATCCTGATCGCCAAGGAGCTGACGGAGAAGGTCACGCTGGACGAGCCGCTCGGTGAGCGCACGGTCGTCGACGTGGAGAGCGGCGACGCCGTGCCCCGCAAGTGAGCGGTTGTGTCCCGCGGTGGTGCGGGCGTCCGGCGGCTCGGCTGGTCCGGCGGCTCAGCTGAAGGAGTCGCCGCAGGCGCAGGAGCCCGTCGCGTTCGGGTTGTCGATCGTGAAGCCCTGCTTCTCGATCGTGTCGACGAAGTCGATGGAAGCGCCACCGAGGTACGGCGCGCTCATGCGGTCGGTCACGACCCTGACCCCGTCGAACTCCTTGACGACGTCGCCGTCGAGCGAACGCTCGTCGAAGAAGAGCTGGTAACGCAGGCCGGAGCAGCCGCCGGGCTGAACCGCGACGCGCAGTGCCAGGTCGTCCCGGCCCTCCTGCTCCAGCAGGGCCTTCACCTTGGCCGCGGCGGCGTCGGACAGGAGGATGCCGTCGCTCACGGTGGTGGTCTCGTCCGATACGGACATCTGCTTCTCTCCCGGGTTGTACGGACTGCTTGCCGACGTTGGCAACCGGCAGGACTCCGGATTCATTCCGGACCGGCCCTGGTCTTTCCCTTTCATGCTCGCACATGCCCTCCCTCGGGTCATCGACCTGTGGACAGCTCGGCACCGGGAATTGCGTCACATCGACGCTATGGACATCGTCAAAGTGACGTGAAGCGGTTATGATAGATAGCGTCAAATAGACGAAAAGGCTCTCCGGTGCACCCCGGGGATCCACCGGCGGCGGCTCCGCCGCCCCCGACCGAAGAGTAGAAAGGGTGCGTGACGTGACCACCGCCCAGCCCTCCCTCACCGCGCCCGGCGCGGCAGTGGGCTCCCAGGATGTCCAGCCGACGCCGCTCGCCCTGCTGCTGCTCGGACGCGAAGCCGACCCCAGGAGCGAGCGGGGCGTCGAGTGCCCCGGCGACCTCCCCTCCCCGTCCGACCCGGACCTGGTGGAGCGCGCCCGCGCGGCGAAGGAGAAGCTCGGCGACAAGGTGTTCGTGCTCGGTCACCACTACCAGCGCGACGAGGTCATCCAGTTCGCGGACGTCACCGGCGACTCGTTCAAGCTCGCGCGGGACGCGGCGGCCCGGCCGGAGGCCGAGTACATCGTCTTCTGCGGTGTGCACTTCATGGCCGAGTCGGCGGACATCCTGACCGGTGACGACCAGAAGGTCGTCCTTCCCGATCTCGCCGCCGGCTGCTCCATGGCCGACATGGCCACGGCCGAGCAGGTCGCGGAGTGCTGGGACGTCCTCACCGAGGCCGGCGTCGCGGAGCGCACCGTTCCCGTCTCGTACATGAACTCCTCGGCCGACATCAAGGCGTTCACCGGCAAGCACGGCGGCACGATCTGCACGTCCTCCAACGCGAAGCGCGCGCTGGACTGGGCCTTCGAGCAGGGCGAGAAGGTCCTTTTCCTGCCCGACCAGCACCTCGGCCGGAACACCGCCGTCCGTGACATGGGGATGTCCCTGGACGACTGCGTCGTCTACAACCCGCACCGGCCGAACGGCGGTCTCACCGCCGAGCAGCTCCGCGGCGCGAAGATGATCCTCTGGCGCGGCCACTGCTCCGTGCACGGCCGCTTCTCGCTGGACTCCGTGAACGACGTCCGCGAGCGCATCCCGGGCGTGAACGTCCTGGTCCACCCCGAGTGCAAGCACGAGGTCGTCGCGGCGGCGGACTACGTGGGCTCCACCGAGTACATCATCAAGGCGCTGGAGGCCGCGCCGGCCGGCTCCAAGTGGGCGATCGGCACGGAGCTGAACCTGGTGCGCCGCCTGGCGAACCGTTTCGCCCCCGAGGACAAGGAGATCGTCTTCCTCGACAAGACGGTCTGCTTCTGCTCCACGATGAACCGGATCGACCTGCCGCACCTGGTCTGGGCCCTGGAGTCCCTGGCGGAGGGGAACCTGGTCAACCGGATCCAGGTCGACAGCGAGACCGAGAGCTTCGCAAAGCTCGCCCTGGAGCGCATGCTGGCGCTCCCCTGACGGTGACGGGCGCGCCCGCCGCGTCCACAGACCCCGCGTCGCCCCGGTACACGGCCCTTCCGTGTACCGGGGCGACGGCGTTGCCCCCGCTCGCCGTGGAGGTGACGCCCCTGATGCCGTCGACCGCCTTGATCGTGCTCCCGAGCGGCTCGACGACCTGCGTCTCTACCACATCGGACGACGCGCGCATCCGTGCGGACGGTCCGTCGGTCCAGGTCCGAACCCCTGTCCGCCGCACGCTCCGCACGGAGTCGCTGCCGGATGGGGACTCAGTCCACCCGTGGGCGTACCAGGCCCGATTCGTACGCGATGACCACCAACTGCGCCCGGTCGCGGGCGCCGAGCTTCGCCATCGCGCGGTTCACATGCGTCTTGACGGTGAGCGGGCTGACCTCCAGCCGGTCCGCGATCTCGTCGTTGGAGTGGCCGCCGGCGACCAGGACGAGGACCTCGCGCTCGCGGCCCGTCAGCGCGACCAGCCGCTCCGAGTACGCCCCGGAGTCCCGTCCGCCCTCCGAACCCCCGCCCTGCGCGAGGAACTTGGCGATCAGCCCCTTCGTGGCCACGGGCGAGAGCAGCGCGTCGCCGGCGGCCGCGATCCGGATGGCGTTCAGCAGTTCATCGGGTTCCGCGCCCTTGCCGAGGAACCCAGAGGCGCCGGCCCGCAGTGACTGGACGACGTACTCGTCCACCTCGAACGTCGTCAGCATCACCACCCGCACCTCGGCGAGTCCGGGGTCGGCGCTGATCATGCGGGTTGCTGCGAGGCCGTCCGTGCCGGGCATCCGGATGTCCATGAGCACGACGTCGGCGCGGGCCGAGCGGGCGAGGTCCACGGCCTCGGCGCCGTCCGCGGCCTCCCCCACGACCTCCATGTCGGGCTCGGAGTCCACCAGCACCTTGAACGCGCTGCGCAGCAGAGCCTGGTCGTCGGCGAGCAGCACCCTGATGGTCATCCGTCCTCGTCCCCCTCCGCACCGGCCCCGACCGGCAGTATCGCCTGCACCCGGAAGCCGCCTCCGTAGCGGGGGCCGGCGGTCAGCGTGCCACCGAGGGCCGTGACGCGCTCCCGCATCCCGATCAGGCCGTGCCCGCCGCTGCCGCCCCCGGCCGCCGGGTCGCCGTCGGCGCCCTCCCGCACGGTGCCGGCGGGACGGCCGTCGTCGAGGACGGTGACCTCAACCGTCCGGCCGACCCGTACGACGCTCACCTCCGCCCTGGCCGTCGCCCCGGCGTGCTTGCGCACATTGGTGAGCGCCTCCTGGACGATCCGGTACGCGGCGAGGTCGACGGCGGCGGGCAGCGCGGTGTCCCGGTCGGTGCGGGCCAGCTCGACCGGCAGGCCGGCCCGTCGGAAGCCGTCCAGCAGCGGGTCGAGGACGGCGAGTCCCGGGGCCGGTTCGGTGGGCGCCTCGGGGTCCCCCGACTGCCTGAGGAGACCGACGGTGGTCCGCAGCTCGTTCAGCGCCGAGCGGCTCGCCTCCCGCACGTACGACAGCGCCTCCTTGGCCTGGTCGGGCCGCTTGTCCATGACGTGAGCGGCCACTCCGGCCTGCACATTGACCAGGGCGATGTGGTGGGCGACGACGTCGTGGAGATCGCGGGCGATCCGCAGCCGCTCCTCGGCGACACGGCGGCGGGCCTCCTCGTCGCGGGTGCGCTCGGCCCGTTCGGCCCGCTCCCGTATGGCGTCGACGAAGGCACGTCGGCTCCGTACGGCGTCGCCCGCGGCGGCCGCCATGCCGGTCCAGGCGAAGATGCCGAGGTTCTCCTGGCTGTACCAGGGCGCGGAGCCGAACAGCATGGCCGCCCCCGTCAGCACGGTCATGGTCGGCAGGCCGACCCGCCAGGTCGTCGGCCGGTCGGTGCGGGAGGCGACGGTGTAGAGGGCGATCACCGCGGACATGGCGATGGGCGCGGGCGGATCGCCGGCGACGAGCTCGGCGAGGGACACGGCACCGGTGACCGCGAGCACGGTCACGGGGCGGCTGCGCCGGAACACCAGGGCTCCGGCGGCCGCCGTCATCAGCAGCAGGCTGCGGAGCTCGGGCGTGCGGGTGCCGAACGTCGGTCCGTGCGGCCCGTGGGGGTCGGCGAACGACGCGACCACCATGCAGACGAGCACCGCCGCCGCGAGGCCCGCGTCACACGCCGTCGGATGCGCGCGCAGCCAGGAACGTGTCGGCGCGAGCCGGCTGAATCCGGTCAGAGGTGCGGTCACGTCAGGCAACGGTACGGGGTCGGGTCCGGGCGGAGGCCGGGCGGAGGGAGCCGGGGGCAGTGGGCACGCGACCGGGCGGACGGGCGGACGGACCGCGGGCCGGAGGGAAGCGTCCGGACGGACGGAGGCGGAGGGCGGGAGCCGGAAGGCGGGAGCCGGACGCAGGCGCGCGGGCCGGACGACGTGGCCTGCGGCCGGGCCGGAAGCGGCGACCAAGCGGCCCGCGGCCGGACGGGGATGTCCGGGCGCGGGCCGTCGTCGAAGCCCGGTCCAGGGCCGGACGGGGTGTCCGGCCGAGGGCCGTGGTCCAGAGGGCCGTGGTCGAAGCGGGAGCCGGGGCCGGGATCAGCCCGGGATGAGGCCGTTGTCGCTGAGCATGGCGCGGACCTCGTCGAGTGTCGCGTCCGGGGAGGGCAGGATCAGCTCGGAGGGCTCCAGTGCGTCGTCCGCGAGCGGTGCCCCGCAGCGGCGCACCTCGTCGAGCAGGGCGCACAGGGTGCGGCGGAAGCCGTCCCGGTCACCCGTCTCCATCTCGGCGAGCAGTTCGTCGTCGAGCTTGTTCAGCTCGGCGAAGTGGCTGTCCGCCACCGTCCACTGGCCCTCCCCCATGATCCGTACGATCATGACGCGCCGTCCCTACTGCTTGTCGAACTTGTGCTGGGCCCGGCCCTGGGCCTGGTCCTGCGCCGAGCCGTCGCCGCCCTCGATGGCCTGCTGCTGCGTGCTGCCTCCGGCCAGCTCGGCCTTCATCCGCTGCAGTTCCAGCTCGACGTCCGTGCCTCCGGAGATGCGGTCCAGCTCCGCCGCGATGTCGTCCTTCGCCATCCCGGTAGGGTCGTCCAGCGCGCCGGACGCGAGCAGCTCGTCGATGGCACCGGCCCGCGCCTGCAGCTGGGCGGTCTTGTCCTCGGCGCGCTGAATCGCCAGGCCGACATCGCCCATCTCCTCCGAGATGCCGGAGAACGCCTCCCCGATCCGGGTCTGGGCCTGGGCGGCCGTGTACGTGGCCTTGATGGTCTCCTTCTTCGTGCGGAAGGCGTCGACCTTGGCCTGCAGCCGCTGGGCGGCGAGGGTGAGCTTCTCCTCCTCGCCCTGCAGCGTCTGGTGCTGGGTCTCCAGATCGGTGACCTGCTGCTGGAGCGCGGCACGGCGGGACAGCGCCTCGCGCGCCAGGTCCTCGCGGCCGAGGGCCAGCGCCTTGCGGCCCTGGTCCTCCAGCTTGGAGGACTGGCTCTGGAGCTGGTTCAGCTGCAGCTCGAGGCGCTTGCGGGAGGTCGCCACGTCGGCGACGCCGCGGCGGACCTTCTGCAGCAGCTCCAGCTGCTTCTGGTACGAGTAATCGAGGGTCTCGCGCGGATCCTCGGCCCGGTCAAGGGCCTTGTTTGCCTTCGCGCGGAAGATCATCCCCATACGCTTCATGACACCGCTCATGGGCTTCGCGCGCCCCCTTCTGACGGACTCAGCTCCGGCTTCTCCAGAACCCACAGTACGGGCCCTGCATCCATTACCGCACTGTTCGAGCGCCGATGCGCTCATCCCCAAGGACGACCTGCGGGCCGTCCCGCTCCCGCGCAAGGAGTAGGCGGTGTTCAGGGGAGGCGGCGGTCGTGTCGCGCCGGGCACGTTCCTGCTGCTTCTGCCCGTGAGGACGCGCGCCGTTGCCGGATCGTTCCCCAGGAGGCTGGGGCAGTCGCCCCGCCACCCCGTACCCTTGTGTTTTGTGTTCCGTAGCCGTTCCAAGGAAGAGAAGGCCCCCACCGGCAAGGTGACGGCGGACCTCTCCAAGCAGCCCCGCGACCCCGAGGCCCCCAAGGGCCGCCCGACCCCGAAGCGGAGTGAGGCCCAGACGCAGCGCCGCCGGGCGCAGTCGGCACCCCTCGACCGCAAGGAGGCCATGCGCCGCCAGCGCGAGGCCCGCCGTGCCGACCTGGCCAAACAGCGCGAGGCGCTGGCCGGCGGCGACGAGCGCTACCTGCCGCCGCGCGACAAGGGGCCGGTGCGTCGCTTCGTCCGCGACTTCGTGGACTCGCGGTTCTGCATCGCCGAGTTCTTCCTGCCGCTGGCCGTGGTGATCCTGGTGCTCTCCATGATCCGCATCCCCCAGCTGCAGAACATCGCGATGCTGCTCTGGCTCGGTGTGATCGTGATGATCGTGGTCGACTCGATCGGCATCTGGATCCGACTCAAGAAGCAGCTGAACGACCGCTTCCCGGACGAGCCGAAGCGCGGTGCGGTCGCCTACGGTCTGATGCGCACGCTCCAGATCCGCCGGCTGCGCCTGCCCAAGCCCCAGGTCAAGCGCGGAGAGCGGCCCTGAGCGCGGACGTCTCCGCGAAGTCGGACGTCTCCGCGAAGTCCGACGTCCCAGGCAGAGCCGACGTCCCCGGCAGGGGCGACGTCCCCGGCAGGGGCGACGTCTCGGGTTTCGCGAGCGGGGCCGCCGCCTGGCTGCAGGGCCTGGGCGGGCTGCGCAACACGGTCCGGCAGGAGCTGGTGGCCCGGCAGCTCGACGAGCAGCTGGCCGCACGCTTCCCCGTCGGGCAGCGGCTGCGCGTCCTCGACGTCGGGATGGGCCAGGGCACCCAGGCCCTGCGTCTGGCGCGGGCCGGGCACAGGGTGACCGGGCTGGAGTCCGACGCCGGGATGCTGCAGGTCGCGCGTGAGGCCCTGGCCCACGAGCCCGAGGGCATCCGGGAGCGCTTCCGGATGATCGAGGGCGACGGCCGGGACACGGGCGTGCACTTCCTGCCCGGTTCCTTCGACGTGGTGCTGTGCCACGGCGTGCTGATGTACGTCGAGGAACGGGACGCGATGCTGGCGGGTCTGGCGCGGATGCTGGCACCCGGCGGTCTGCTGTCGCTGCTGGTGCGGAACGCGGACGCGCTGGCGATGCGGGCCGGACTGGCCGGGGACTGGGACGGGGCGCTGACCGCCTTCGACTCGGACACGTACACCAATCGTCTCGGCCTCCAGGTGCGCGGCGACCGGCTGGCGTCGCTGACGGCGACCCTGGCGGGGATCGCGGCGCCGCTGCATGCCTGGTACGGGGTGCGGGTCTTCACGGACACCGCGGCGGACGACGCGGAACCGCCGTCCGGGGACGAGCTGACCCGGCTGCTGGCGGCCGAGGACCGAGCCGGCCGGACGGACCCGTACCGCTCGGTGGCGGCGCTGCTGCATCTCTGCGGAGTGCGCGGCCAGTAGCGGCGCGTGCGGGGTTCACGCACGCGCGGGTTCAGGCGCGTGCGGGTTCACGCCCGTGCGGGCCGTGGGTCGGCGGTCCCGGCGGGTGCCTGCTCATCGGGGCGGTGGCGGACACCGGCCGCCGCCGGGGCGGATCGCTCGGGGCGGCGCCCGAGGCACCCGGTCGCACGAACGCCGGCGCCCGCTCAGGCAGCGGGGCCGTCGGTGCGTCCGTCTCCGTGTGACCACTGCATCAGACCTGACCACGACGGACACGCCCCGCCTGCCCGCCCGGGACACGTTCCGGGCGCTCTACCGCCATTTCCGGCCGCACCGCTGGACGGTCGCGTTCGGGGCCGCCCTCGCGCTGCTCGGGGCCGTGAGCGGACTGCTCCAGCCGCTGGCCGCGAAGGCCCTGGTGGACCGGCTCGGCGCCGGCGAGTCGATCAACGGCATCCTGCTGGTGCTCACCGCGCTGGTGGTCCTCGGCACGGCGATCCACGCCTTCGGCGCCTATGTGCTGGAACGCACCGCCGAGTCGGTCGTGCTCGCCGCTCGCCGCACGCTCATCGGCCGTCTGCTGAGGCTGCGGGTACCGGAAGTGGAGCGCACCCAGCCGGGGGATCTGATGTCCCGGGTCACCTCGGACACCACCCTCCTGCGGGCCGTCACCACCCAGTCGATCGTCTCGGCCGTCACCGGATCCCTCTCGTGCGTCGCGACGCTCGTGCTCATGGCGGTCATGGACGCCGTGCTGCTGGGCGTCACCGTGGGGGTGATCGTCCTGATCGGCGGAGCAGTCGCACTGGTGATGCCGAGGATCGCGCAGGCCACTCAGCGGTCGCAGGAGGCGGTCGGGGAGATCTCCACCGTGCTGGAGCGGGTGTTCGGCGCGTTCCGTACGGTCAAGGCGTCGGGCGCCGAGGAGCGCGAGGCCGCCGTCGTGGAGACGGCGGCGCGGCGCGCGTGGCGGTACGGCGTGCGGACGGCCAAGTGGCAGTCGGTGGCTGCTTCGTCCGTGGGGCTCGCCGTGCAGGTGTCGTTCCTGGCAGTGCTGGGGATCGGTGGGGCGCGGGTCGCCTCGGGGGCGATATCCGTGTCCACGCTGATGGCGTTCCTGCTCTACCTGTTCTATCTCATCGAGCCGGTGACGGAGCTGGTCGAGGCTGCTTCCCAGTACCAGGTGGGGTCGGCGGCCGTCGCCCGGATCGCGGAGGCGGAGCGGCTGGAGACGGAGGAACTGCACCCGGCGGGACCGGAACGGCCGGCGGGACCGGCCGGGAGGCAGGAGGTGCCGGCGGGTCCCGTGGGGAGGTCCGCGCCGGCCGGGGCGCGGCCACCGGAGGCGGGGCCGGACGCCACCGGCGGGGCGGCGTCCGTGCGCTTCGAGGACGTGAGCTTCCGGTACCGGGACGATCTGCCGTACGTCCACCACGGCGTCACCTTCGACGTGCCCGGCCCCGGGATGACGGCCTTCGTCGGCCCCTCGGGCGCGGGCAAGACGACGGTCTTCGGCCTCGTCGAGCGGTTCTACGAGCCGGTCGGCGGCCGGGTACTGGTCGACGGCAGGGACGTACGGGACTGGTCCCTGCCCGCACTGCGCGCCGCCATCGGCTACGTCGAGCAGGACGCTCCGGTGCTGGCCGGGACCCTGAGGGAGAACCTGGTCTTCGCGGCGCCCGACGCGACGGAGGACGAGATCCGGGACGTCCTCGTCCGGGCGAGGCTGGACGCACTCGTGGACCGCTTGCCCGACGGGTTGGAGACCGTGGTCGGGCACCGCGGCTCGAAGCTCTCGGGCGGCGAGCGCCAGCGGGTCGCGATAGCCCGCGCCCTGCTGCGGCGGCCCCGGCTGCTCCTCCTCGACGAGGCGACGTCGCAGCTCGACGCGGTCAACGAAATGGCGCTCCGGGACGTGGTCGCCGAGGTCGCCCGCGAGGTGACGGTCCTGGTGGTCGCCCATCGGCTCTCCACCGTGACGCTGGCAGACCGGATCGTGGTGATGGACGCGGGGCGGGTCCGTGCGACGGGCACCCACTCGGAACTGGTGGCGGAGGACCCCCTCTACGGGGAACTCGCGGCGACACAGTTCCTGTCCGCGACGCGGTGAGTCGGCGGAGGCGCGGAGGCGCGGAGGCGCGGAGGCGCGGGGAGGCGGAGGCCGGAGGGGCGGCGCTGCGACGAGCTCCGAAGGACACGGGGCCGTCGGAAACGGGCCCGTGCAAAACGGACCCGTCGGAAATGGGAAAACGGGCCCGTCGGAAGCGGGCCGACCCACGCCGCCCGCGGACCGCAGAACCGTCGGAGGCAGGCCCGCCGGACACAGGCCCCGCAGCTCGGCCCCGCCGAAGGCCCGGTTCGGCACGAGCAGCCGCGGACCCCGCGCCGCGTCGGCGGCGCCGCGGGTCCGCGGCTGCGAGGAGTCAGCTCTCGGCGTGCAGGCTCATGGGTCCGTAGATGCGGCTGCCGTCCTCGTAGAGGAAGACCTGGTCGGCGCCGCCCTCTAGGAGATCGCGCCAGACCTCACCGATCCAGGACTCGGCGTCCCCCTGCGTGCTGAACTCCTCCGGCTCGACTGCCGGCTGGACCTCCGTCCCGTCGGACTTCTCGAACCGCCACGTCCATGCCATGTGCGCCTCCTGGTCCCACCACGTGATCGCTGTGCCGATCGTCCTTGCCGATCACCTTGCTGCCCGCAGCGTAGCCGGGCGCGCACCCGCCGCGGGGACGCGGGAAGATCGTGACCGTGGAACTGACTCTGCTCGGCACCGGAGCCCCCACCGGACTCCCCCGCCCCGACTGCACCTGTGCGGGCTGCGCCGCCGCCCGCGGCGACCGGGCGCGCGCCGCGACGGCCCTGCTCGTGGACAGCGCGCTGCTGCTGGACCTGACGCCCGGTGCCGCCCTCGCGGCGGCGCGCGCGGGCCATTCGCTCGTGGGCGTACGCCAGGTGCTCCTGTCGCACCCGCACAGCGGGCCCGCCGTGGAGCTGCCCGCCGGGCTGCCGTCGGCAGGGCGGGTGCCGGACGGCCGGGAACTGACGCTGATCAGCGGGCACCGGGTGCGGGCGGTGGCGCTGGACTCTCCCGGCACGGGCTACGAGGTCACCTCGCCGGACGGTGAGCGGCTGCTGTACCTGCCGCCCGGCGGGGCACCGGCCGGTGTCACGGACGGCGATCCCCTCCCGTACGACATGGTGGTCGCCGATGTGCTGGGGCGGCCGGACGGTCTGGCGAGGCTGCGGGCGCGCGGCGCGGTGGGGCCGACCACCGATGTCGTCGCCGTCCACATCGACCACGACGTCCCGCCCGGTCCCGAGCTCGACCGGCGGCTGGCGGCGGCGGGCGCCCGTGCCGTACCGGACGGGACGACGCTTTACGTGGGCGAGTACCAGGACGTACCGGACGTGCCCCGGCGGACCCTCGTCACCGGCGGGGCGCGGTCCGGGAAGTCGCTGGAGGCGGAGCGGCGGCTGGAGTCCTTCCCCGACGTCGTGTACGTGGCGACGGGCGGGACGCGTGGCGACGACACGGAGTGGGCGGAGCGGGTCGCGGCCCACCGTGAACGCCGGCCGGGGAGTTGGCGGACGGTGGAGACCTGCGACCTCGTCCCGCTGCTGGCCGAGAACGGCCCTCCGCTGCTCGTCGACTGCCTGGCGCTCTGGCTGACGGACGCGATGGACCAGGTGGGAGCCTGGGACGACGAACGATGGGAGACGGTCGGCCGCGCGGCCCTGCGCCATCGCACGGCCGCCCTCGTCGAGGCACTGCGGGCCACGCGCCGTACGGTCGTCGCCGTCACCAACGAGGTCGGTTCGGGCGTGGTCCCCGCGACCGCGTCGGGCCGCCGCTTCCGGGACGAACTGGGGCGTCTGAACGCCGCGTTCGCCTCCGAGTGCGAGCACGTGCTGCTGGTGGTGGCGGGGCAGGCGCTGCCGCTCCGGTGACCCCTGACAGGGCCGACGGTTCCGGGCCCGGCACCGTGGCGGCCCCGCACGGGCCGGCGCCGGGCCGTCGTCGAGGCGCGGGACGAGGCCGGTTCCACACCTCCCGTACGTCCCCCCGCCCGTGTGCCCCGTCGGGCCGGGGCACGCCCGCGTGAACCGCGCGCGACCGGCGCAGCGGCCGCTCCCGGCCGGGACCGTGGGCGCGGAGACGCGTCGCGGCGCTGCTCCCCGCCGTCGGAGATCGCGACGCGGCGGCGGGACGGCGGGCGCGGGCCGGTACTGTTCGGCGAATGAGCTCGCTGAATCTCGACGACTTCTCCGATCTGATCGAGCGCCCCGACAGCGGTGTGCGGCGCGATGCCGAGGAACGCCGGGAGCGGCTGGCCGTGCCGCCGGGCGCCCTGGGGCGGCTGGACGAGCTGGGTGAGTGGCTGTCGGCGGCGCAGGGTGCCGTGCCGGTTCGGGCCGTCGAGCGACCGCGGGTGGTGCTGTTCGCAGGGGACCACGGGGTGGCGGAGCTGGGGGTGTCCGGCCGTGCGGCGGGCTCGGCGCACGAACTGGTGCGTTCGGTGCTGGACGGATCGAGCCCGGTCGCGGTGCTGGCCCGGCGGATGGATGTGCCGGTGCGGGTCGTGGACGCCGGTCTGGACTGCGACCCCGATCTGTTGCCGGAGAACGTCGTCCGGCACCGGGTGCGGCGTGGCAGCGGGCGGATCGATGTCGAGGACGCGCTCACCCCCGAGGAGGCCGAGCGGGCCGTGCGTCTCGGCGTGGCGATCGCCGACGAGGAGGCCGACGCCGGCACCGATCTGGTCGTGCTCGGCGATCTCAGCGTCGGCGGCACGACGCCTGCCTCCACTCTGGTGGCCGCACTGTGCGGGACGGACGCCTCCGTCGTCACCGGCCGCGGCGGCGCAGGTATCGACGATCTGGCGTGGATGCGCAAGTGCGCGGCGATCCGCGACTCACTGCGCCGGGCCCGGCCGGTGCTGGGCGATCAGTTGGCCCTGCTGACGGCCGTGGGCGGCGCGGATCTGGCCGCGACGACCGGCTTCCTGCTGCAGGCGGCGGTCCGCCGGATGCCGGTGGTCCTGGACGGGGTCGTGTCTGCCGCGTGCGCCCTCGTCGCCCAGCGGGCGGCGTTCCGGGCGCCGGACTGGTGGCTCGCTGGGCAGGTCAGCGGGGAGCCGGCCCAGGCCAAGGCGCTCGACCGGATGGCCCTGGAACCGCTCCTGGAGCAGGGGGTCACGGTCGGGGAGGGCACGGGCGCCCTGCTCGCCCTCCCCCTCGTCCAGGCGGCCGCCGCGCTCGCCGCGGAGCTGCCCGAGCGCCCGGCCGGCGGCGGAAGCGACACCGTGGAGGCGACCCCGGCCGAGGAGGGGACGGGAGCGTGACCGCCGTCGGCGGCGAGGCCCGCTGAACGGCGACGCCCCCTGACACGAGCGGGTACGGCGGGCCGCCGACCAGCCCCACCCGGCCGCTCACGGAGCACCGACCGGCCCCACCCCGCCGGCCGCAGGGCGCACCCGCCACGGGCCGCCCGCGCACCGGCCACCCGGCGGTCGCCGGGCACCCGGCCCCCGGCCCCCGGCCCCCGGCCCCCGGCCCCCGGCCCCCGGCCCCCGGCGAGAGATCGGGATCACTCCGGCCCGTGTCAACTTCGGCGCACTGCGGCGGGTCTTGCACCACGGCGCGACGCTCGGGCGGGACGGCGCCGGGGGTGGCGCCCGCCATCCGGTCCCGGGACCCGCCCCGCCGGTGGTGGAACGAGTCGTCGTACCGCGCCCATGCCGAGTACCGACCCGTCCGGGAGCCACCTTCCATGCTCGCCCACGAGGCCGCCGGTCCCCCGCCGACCGGGACCGTCCGCCGCCCACCCGCGCCGGCCCGCCGCGCGCCCTCCGCGGACGGCCGGTGAGCCGGGGGCGCGCGTTCGCGCGCCGTGAGTGGGGGCCGCTGTACCGGACCGTGCGCACGGCCCTCACGACGAGGACGTGGCGTGCGATCCCTCTCACGCTCACCGCGGTCTGCCTCACCGCCCTCTGCCAGCTCGTGCAGAACCGGTCCTGGGGCTACGAGCCGGTGCAGGCCGTCGGCTCGGTGCGCGCCGAGGACCCGCTCTGGCTCGCTCTGCTCCGCACTCCGCTGTCCCTGTTCGTCCCGGCGCTCGACCTGCCGGTGTGGGGCGCGCTGGCGCAGATCCTCCTGGTGTTCGGCATCGCCGAGATCTGCCTGGGCCGGCCGCGCACTCTGGCGGTCGCGTACGCGGCGACGCTCGCCGGGACCCTGTACGCGCGGGCCGGGGTCGCGCTCGGGCCTGACCATCCGCTCGGACTGCCCGCCTCGGACGCCCATGTCGTGGACACCGGCCCGTCGGCCGCTGTGGTCGGCCTCGCCGTGTACGTGTGCGCCCGCTGCGCCGCCCGGCTGACGATGGGTCTGGTGGTGGTCGCCATGGTGGTGGAAGTGGTGGTGAAGCCAAATCTGGCCGGCAAGGAGCACCTGGCGGCGATCGCCGGGGTGTTCGCGGCGCTGGCCGTGACGGCGTGCTTTCAGCGCGGTTCGCGGTCCCGGCCGGTTCCGGGGGCTCCGGTGACCGGCAGCCGGTCCGGGGCGCCACCGATCAGGTCCTGGAACTTTCGGCGCGGCCCGCTCCAGCGCCGGTCGTGACGGAAGGCACGCAGCATCGACCTGGCCCGGGAGCGCGGGCGGTGCCGGTAGAGGCGCTTGGCCCAGAGAGAGGTGGGTCTGGCCAGCCGCAGCGCCCCGATGATCGCGACGAACGGCACCAGGGTGCCGATGACCGCCATGCGCAGCTTGCCCTTGAAGAGGGTGATCAGGACGAACATGAAGTTGACGGCGAGGGTGAGCAGGAAGGCCCGCCGGTCGTCGCGTTCGTCCGCCGTGAGGTCGTTGACGCCGAGCGGCGCGAAGCCGCCGAGGGTGAGCAGCAGCACGGACGCGGTGAGGACGACGACTTCGACGCTCTTGCGGCCCTCCTCGGTCCAGTAGACGTCGTCCAGGTGGAGGATCAGCGCGAACTCGTCCAGGACGAGCCCCGCGCCGACGCCGAAGACCACGGCGAACACCACGGTCCCGGCGCCGGTGTGCTGGCTGCTGGCGACCGAGCCGAAGCCGCCGACCACGGTGAGCACGACACCCGGAACCACGTGGTGGATGTGGAGCCCGCCCGCCTTGACGTTCCCGAAGGGCCCCTTGCCCGCCCGGATCATCCGGGTGACGGTCCGCGTGATCAGGAACGTCAGGACGAACGAGGCCAGCGCGAGAAGCAGCGGGAGCTTCCCGGGCTCCACGATGTTGCGGTAAAACCAGTGACCCATGCCACCCGCTCCCGTTTTGTCCGTCATGCGCAATTTACCGTCGCGGCGCACCGGCTACCCTGCGCGCGGTGAGCTCCCTCAACACAGACGGACCCGTGGGCCTGCGGTTCGCCTTCGGCACCCTCACGGTGCTGCCGGTGCGCGTGACCCGCTGGGACCGCGACGCGGCACGCGCGGGTATGCGCTGGGCCCCGCTCGCCGGACTCGTCGTCGGCCTCTGCGCGGCGGCCGCCGGCGGGCTGCTCCTGCTGCTCGGCGCGGGTCCGCTGCTCGCCGCGGTCGCCTCCGCCGCCGTGCCGGCCGTCCTCACCCGCGGTCTGCACCTGGACGGACTCGCCGACACCGCCGACGGCCTGGGCAGCGGCAAGCCCACCGAGGACGCACTGCGGATCATGAAGCGGTCGGACATCGGGCCGTTCGGGGTGATCACCCTGCTGTTCGTGCTGCTGGCCCAGGTCGCGGCGCTGTACGAGCTCTACGGGCGCGGCTGGACGTACGGGGCGACGGCGGCGGCGACCGCCGGGGTCGTCGCCCGGCTGGCGCTGACGCTCGCCTCCCGCTCCGGCGTCCCGGCCGCCCGCCCTGAGGGGCTGGGCGCGATGGTCGCCGCCACCGTCCCGGTGCGGCAGGCGCTGGGGGTCGCCCTTGTGGTCGCGGCCGTCTGCGCCGCCTGGGGAGCGCTGCCGGGCGGGTACGGGCCGTTGCGGCTCGTGCTGTCCGTACTCGCCGGGACCGCCGCCGCCGAACTGCTGCTGCGGCACTGCGTACGGCGCTTCGGCGGGGTCACGGGCGATGTGTTCGGGGGGATCGCGGAGACGGCGGCGACGGCGGCACTCGTCGCGCTCGTGGTCGGGCCCCGGTAGGCCGGAGCGCCGCGCGCCGGACGGCACACGGCCGGATCCCGGCAGCTTCCGTGCGGCCCAGCGGCCGTCCGGATCACCGCCCCCGTGGCCGCGCCGGGGCCCGTCCGCCGGCCGCCCGTCCTCGGACCCGCCCGGGTGCCGCGGGCAACGGCTCCGCCGGCCGCCGGAGACCCGCCGAACCGGGTCAGCAGGGCCGGCGCCAGGCGTCCAGCTCGTAGCGCTTCAGCATCGAACTCAGTCCGAGCCGCCGCGACTGGGGGCAGAAGCGGCCGGTCGGCACCTCGTACTCGACGTGGAACACGGCCTTGCCCGCCTCGACGAACGGCGTCAGCGCCGCGCACTCCGCGTACTGCGCGCACTGTTCGTTGACGGCGAAGTCGAAGTCGCCGACGAGGGCGGGGATCTGGTCCAGGTCGTTCTTCAGCCCGACCGACAGCCCTCGTTCATGGGCCATCCGGGCGATCAGCCGGTTGTAGCGGAGCTGGTCGCCGGCGGTGAGCGGGAAGCCGGTGTCGTTGGCGTAGCCGTCCATGTTGTCGGGCTCGACCGCGTCGAAGCCCTTGTCCCGGCACATGTCGAAGCGCTCGGCCATCAGCGGCTCCAGCACGTCCGTGCGGCGGATGTCGAGCCAGCGCTCCCCCGGCCAGCCGTTCCCCTTGCCGAGCAGTTCCCGGGGGAACCGCGCGGCGTCGGGGCGGAACTCCTCCCAGGCGCCGGTGGACAGGTAGCAGATCACTTTCCGGCCGCGTCGCTGGAGGTCGGCGACCGTGGACCTCGGGTGCTCGAAGCCGTCGATGTCGTACACCGGGACGTCCACGTCCGGGTCCAGCCGGCCGCTGAGCTGCCACTGCCACGGCGTGCCGGGCCCCGGCAGCCAGCGGGTGGGGCGCGGCGGCGCGGGATCGTCGGGAGCCGATGTGCAGCCGGCGAGCAGCAGCAGGGCCACGAGCGGCAGCAGCAGGCTTCTCGTCCGGGCGGGAAGGCTCATGTCCGGGACTCCCTCAGCGGTGTGCGGTGATCCGGCCCAGCTGAGCACAGACCAGCAGGACGAGCACCGCCGACGCGGCGGCCGGGACGAGAAGCCGCTCCGAACCGGGCAGGAGCACCGGGGCGAGCGCGGCCGCACAGCACACCAGTGCCGGGCTCAGCACGGCCCCGAACGCCTGGAGCAGCAGCCCGGTCCACAGCACCGCCCCGAGCAGCAGCACTCCGGCCGCGGTGGTCGCTTCCGGGCCGGCTCCCCCGCCGGGCCACAGCAGCAGCGCGGCGGCCACGAGCGTCAGCAGGGCGCCCGCGTAGCCGGCGAGGGCACGCACCAGCGCCCTCGCGACCGACGTCCGGAAGGCACGCGGGGAGGTGCAGGCCCGCAGTCCGGCGAGGCTGTCGGCCCGGAACCGGTGGAGCAGCCACTCCGCGGGCCCCATGCCGAGGGTGAGGGCCACCGCGAACGGCGGTGAGTCCAGCGCTACATGGAGCACCAGCACCCCTGAGCCCAGCCCGAAGAGGCCGTACGGCACCGAAGCGCCCAGCCCTCCCGGCCCCGTGTGCCGGCGTCGGTCCCGGCCACGGCCGCGGAAGCCCGCCGATCGCGGCACGCCCGCGACCGCGGCCGCCGCGAGGCCCACGGCCGCGGTGACCGACGCCAGGAGGAGCACGAGGTGCGTCCAGGCGGGCGCGGGGTGCACTGCCGCGAGCAGCGCCCCGGCCACGAGCGGCAGCAGGGCCGGCAGCAGGACCCGCTCTCGGCCGAGGACCAGCAGCACCGTCGCCGCGGCGAGGTAGAGCGACTGGCCCGCGGCGAACACGAGCGCCGGAACGTGAACGGGTGCCGCGGCCGCGGCGGCGGCCGCGCCGAGCAGCACTCCCACGGGCCCGCCCCGCAGCAGCGCCCGCGCCGCCGCGGGACGGTCCCCCAGGCCCAGCCAGGCGTACGCGCGGTGGGCGAGGGCCTGGTTCCAGGCCCAGCCGGCGAGCGCCGCCGCCAGCAGCGCGACGTGCGCGGGTCGACCGCCCACGAGGAGCGGCGCGGCCAGCACATGGCCCAGCCCCGGGAGGGTGAACAGCAGGCCCCGTAGCAGACAGACGAGGAGCGTCGGGCTGCCGGGCACCGGCGGCGTCTCCCCGGACCGGGGGAAGCGCCGCTCGACGCGGGCGTACAGGTCCTCGGCCAGGGCGAAGGAGTCGTCGTGTCCGTACGCGCGGCGTATCTGCTCGTCCGTCAGCCCGTCGGACTCCAGCAGCGCCGCCACCTCGTCGGGATGGACGGCGGCCGCCACGAAGCCAGCCAGCCGCCCGGCCAGTTCGCCGACCGGGTCGGCCCCGGCCCGGACGGAGGGGCCCTTCTCCGGCACCGACGGCACGGCGTCCCGCACGGCCGTCCCCGGGTCCCTCGGCCACCGGGAACCGCTCACCGGACGCCCCCTCCGACGGGCTCGGAGGGTTCGGACCAGTGGTGCCCCCAGGCCGTGTGCTCCTGGTACCAGGGGTCCCTCAGCTCCAGGGTCCAGTCGGCGACCGTCTCGGCGGCCGGCGGCTCGTACACCTCTCCCGGCGTGCCGGCGAGCTCCCGGTAGATCTGTCTGAAGGCGTCCACCGAACGCCTCAGGGTGAAGAGGTCGACGACCCGCTGCCGGGCGCGGCGGCCCAGTTCGGCGCGGCGCGCGTCGTCCCGGAGCAGTTCCAGGGCGGCGGCGGCCAGCGCCTCGGGCTCGCGCGGCGGGACCACCAGGCCGGTGTCGCCTACGGCCTCGCGCACCCCGCCCACGTCGGTGGACACCGTCGTGCGCCCGCAGGACATCGCCTCGATGATCGAGAAGGGGAAGCCCTCGCTGATGCTGGAGAGCATCACCACGTGGCCGGCGGCGTACGCGCGTGCCACGTCGCCGATCCGGCCCTCCCAGAACACCCCGTCGGCGACGCCCAGTTCGGCGGCGAGCTTCTCCAGCCCCGTGGCGTACCACTCGCACCCGGCCGGGGCTGCGCCGAACAGCCGCAGCCGCAGTTCCGGGACCTCCTCGCGGGCCAGGGCGAAGGCACGGATCAGCGTCTCGAGGTCCTTGATGGGGTCGATCCGGCCGGCCCAGCTCAGGGTGGGCACGGCCGGTTCGGCCCCGGCGTGCGGGAAGGCGTACGGGTCGACCCCGTTGTAGACCGTGCGGATCTTTCCGGGGAGCGCGCCGCCGCGCTCCTCCCAGCGCCGGTTGTAGCGGTTGCACGGGGTGATCAGATCGGCGCGTTCATAGCCGAGGGTGTTGAGCTCGCGGTAGAAGCCGAGCATCAGTGCCTTGACCGGCCAGCGCGGCGCCCCGGTGCGGTACCCGAGGTAGCGCTCGCGCAGGTAGATGCCGTGCTCGGTGAGGAGGAACGGCACCCCGTCCAGGCGCTGTGCGGCGAGCGCGGGCAGGGTCGCGAGCCCGCTGCTGACGGCGTGGGCGACGCTGTCCCCGGGGATGCGCACCGCCAGCGGGCGCAGGGCGTGTTCGAGCAGGTCGACCGCGGTCAGGGCGTCGTGGACGGTGGGTCCGGCGGCGGCGGTGGGCAGGGACTGCCGGGTCCACAGGCGCATCAGGGTGCGGACGGCGGCCTCGGTGCGGAGTGCGGCGGAGAGACGGCCCCCGCGCGCCTCGTCGGCCAGCGCGTCGAGCGCGGGGCCGAAGTCGGCGTGTGCCTCCGGGGAGAGCAGGGACAGCAGGAAGCGCTCGAGGGTGTCGAGGAAGCGGCTGCGGTCGGCGCCCCGGCGCGGGGAGCGGCCACGGCCGGGGCGCGGCCCCCACAGCGGCACGGCGCTGTGGGCGCGGACGTTGGGCGGCAGCTCCCAGGTGACGGGCTCACGGCCGCTGCCGGTGAGGGAGACGACGGTGAAGTCGACCTCGGGCATGCCCCGGACGAGCTGGTCGCACCAGGTGCTGACGCCGCCGTGGACATGTGGATAGGTGCCTTCGGTGAGCATGGTGACATGGCGTCCCTGGCTCATCGTGCTGTGTCTCCCTGGGCATGACGGTGTTGACGTACTGAGGTCTGAGGGTCTGAGGGTCTGAGGGTGCTGAGGTCGAAGGGCCGGGCACGTGAGGTACCCCCGGCACGACGCGGGGGCGCGGCGGCGCGGCGGCGACGCACCCCGGCCGTCCGGCCGGGGTGCGCGCGGAACTACCGGGCCGGCCCTCTCAGGAGGGCAGTCGGAGGGTGACGGCGGACTGCAGCAGCTCCGGCTGGGTCCAGGCCGATCGCTGACCCGCGTAGGCGGTGCCGAAGGCGCTGGTGCCGAGCAGGAGTTGCTTGCGGGTGCCTTCGGGCGCGGTGACCGGGACGTCGACGCCGTTGGGGGCCTGGACGGTGACGGTGGTGCCGATCCGGTACGCGGTGACCCGGCCGGCGTCGAGGGCCGACTGCCAGGCGGCGCGGCGGCCCAGTTCCGTGCCGGCGTCGCGGTGGCGCGGGTTGACGAGGGGCGTGTTGTCGGCGAACAGCGTGCGGTAGTCGTCCAGGATCCGGTCGAGGACGGGGTAGAGGATGCGCCCCTCGGCCAGGTTGGACTGGTGGACGTAGTGCGGGCGCGGGTCGTTGGCCACGATGTGGCCGAGGGCGATCCTGGCCTCCTGCGGGACGATGTACGTGCCGTAGCCGGTGGCGACGTCGAGGGGTTCGTCCAGGCAGGTGGAGGCCGGGTTGGTCTCGCAGATGCCGCTTCCGCCGTCGGCCCGGGAGGTGTAGATCCAGTTGTACTCGTCGGCCATCTCGGCAGCCGTGCCCACGTTGTAGTACACGTTCATGGGGTGGCGGGGCACGGTCAGGGCACTGCCGACGGGGCGCTGCTGGGGCTCGCGGGAGTTGTCGCTCGCGATCCACCTGACGCCGTTGTCGGCAAGCGCGGGCGCCAGGTTGGGGTTGTCCACCGGCTGCTGCGGAAGCGTCCTCAGCCCTGAGTGCTCTCCGGTGACGAGTTCCGTGCGGTCGACCGAAATTCCCTTGTTCACCGCCCAGTTGTGATTGTCGCGGATCTGGGCGGAGATCTCGGCGCGGCTCATCCAGCGGGTGTTGCCCGCCGCGTCCTTCGAGCACTGCCAGGGGACGACGGAGACGTCCTGGACACAGCCGAGGAACGGATGGGTGTAGGTGTGGTTGACCCAGCGGTACTGGGCCCGGTCGGCGAGCAGCTGCGTGGTGAGCGCGTCCGTGCCGCCGTTCTCGGCCTTCCACTCCTCACCGGCGCCCGCGTTGTAGACCATGTCGAGGGTGAGGCCGCTGGTGCGCTGCCACTGGGCGGCGTACTGCGCGTCGGCGGCGGTCATCCGGATGTCCGGGGCCTGCTCGCCCGCTCCCCCGGTGCAGTCGATGTCTCCTGGCGTGCAGTTGCGCTCGGTGTCCCAGCGGGCGTCAGGCGCGAAGACGTCGTCGATGTGGACCGAGAAGTAGTTGCGGCTCTGGCCGAGGTGGACGCCCTGGGTGAGCCATTCGACGATGCCGCGCGCCAGCAGCCGGAACTGCCGCTGGTGCTGGTTGTACGCGAAGGTGACGACGAGCTCGCGGCGCCCGTCGTGGGCGTACTCCCCGAGGAGGCTGGCGCGGCCCTCGCCGCCCGGCACCGGGGCGTCGACATAGCTGGTGAATCCCTCGCGCGGGCGGGCCAGGTATCCGTAGCTCTCGCTGATCTCCGGCGCGTTGTCCTCGAAGGCCAGGGCGCCGTCGAGGTACCCGAACGGACCGGACCGGCCCGCCGCGGTCACCGCGGCCGCCGTGCCGTCGAGCGTGCCGGACCAGCCGCCCTCGCTGGTGTAGTCGAGCCCCACTCCCGGGTGGGCCCAGGTGTAGGCGTCGACCTGGCGGACGCCGAACCGCTTCTCGTACTCCACGAGCGCGGCCTGCTCCGCCGTCCCGGCGGAGTCCGAACCGAACGGGGCCTCGTTCGGCAGCACCACTCCCTGGTACCTGGCTCGCGGCCGGCCGCTCACGGTGTCGCTCAGGAACGTCGCGTCGATCTTCGGGCGGCCCGGGTCCCCGAGGTCGAGCACGCTGTACGGGACGCCGGTGCTGCGCAGCTCGGAGGTGACGGCGGCGACCGCCGAGCCTCCGTCGTCGACGACGAGGACCTTGAGGTCGATCCGCGGCACCGGGTCGGCGGCCGCCGCCTGGGACGCGGGCAGTGCCGCCGCGAACAGCGCCGACGTGGTGAGCGCGACCGCCGCCGCGCCGAGCCTGCCCCCTCGGCCGGGCCCCCGCCCGGCCGTTCCCCCGTCGAGCGCGCCCGGCGCGGATGCCCGGCCGGGTCCGCTCGTCAGTGCACGCGTGCCGAACCCCGTGGCGAATACGGGTGCCATGGTGTTTCCCCCACCCCTTGTTGATCCTCCCCGCGAAGACGCCGGGGAGGACATGTGGAAATCATGCAAAGCAGCCACTTGCTCCCTTGCGCATTCGGCCCGAGTGTGACGCAGGACCCGCCGGCCGCGGGGGCAACTCGGCGGAGACACCACGGATGGGTGAATCCCCGTCGGCACGAGCGAACATCGCGGGCGCGCGTAGGCTCGTGGCGGCGCTCCTGTCCGCCCGACTTACGATGCGCCGGGCGGCCGACCCACCACTTCGGCCCAGGAAACTCAACGGAAGCGAGATTTCACCACCGTGACTGCTCTCACTCTCAGCACAGCCGGCGCTGCGACGCTGCGCGCCGACGCGGTCGTCGTCGGCGTCGCCAAGGGCGCCAAGGGCCCGGTCGTCGCAGCCGGCGCCGAGGCCGTGGACGCGGCGTTCGACGGGAAGCTCGCCACCGTCCTCGAGACCCTCGGCGCCTCCGGTGCCGAGGGCGAGGTGACCAAGCTGCCCGCGCCGTCGGGCCTGAAGTCCCCGGTCGTGCTCGCGGTCGGGCTCGGCACCGCACCGGAGAAGGACGGGGCGTATCCGGCCGAGTCGCTGCGCCGCGCCGCCGGTTCCGCCGCCCGCGCGCTGGCCGGCTCGAAGAAGGCGGCGTTCGCGCTGCCGGTCGAGGCCGCCGAGGACGCCCAGGCGATCGCGGAGGGCGCCCTGCTCGGCGCGTACGCCTTCACCGCCTACCAGGACGAGAAGAGCGCCAAGAAGCCGCTGGCCGAGGTGGCCCTGCTGGGCGCCAAGCCCCGCGACAAGGCATTCAAGGCCGCCGCGGAGCGCGCCGTCGCCGTGGCCGGGGAGATGAACCGCGCCCGCGACCTGATCAACACGCCGCCGAACGACCTCTACCCCGAGTCGTTCGCCGCGGTCGCCACCGCCGCAGGCAAGGAGCACGGCCTCAAGGTGCAGGTCTGGGACGAGAAGGCGCTCGTCAAGGGCGGCTTCGGCGGCATCCTCGGCGTCGGTCAGGGCGCGGCGCACGGCCCGCGCCTGGTGAAGCTGGCGTACACGCACCCGGACGCGGAGAAGTCCCTCGCGCTCGTCGGCAAGGGCATCACCTACGACTCCGGCGGCATCTCGCTGAAGCCCGCCGGCCACAACGAGACGATGAAGTGCGACATGAGCGGCGCCGCCGCCGTGTTCGCCGCCGTCGTCGCGGCCGCCCGGCTCGGGCTGCGCGTGAACCTCACCGGCTGGCTGGCGCTGGCCGAGAACATGCCGTCGGGCAACGCCACCCGGCCCGGCGACGTCCTGCGCATGTACAGCGGCAAGACGGTCGAGGTCCTCAACACCGACGCGGAGGGCCGCCTGGTGCTGGCCGACGCGATCACCAAGGCCTCGGAGGAGAGCCCGGACGCGATCGTGGACGTGGCGACGCTGACCGGCGCGATGGTGCTGGCGCTGGGCCACCGGCGCTTCGGGATCATGTCCAACGACGAGGCTTTCCGCACCTCGGTCCACGAGATCGCGGAGGAGGCCGGCGAGGACTCCTGGCCGATGCCGCTCCCCGCGGACCTGCGCAAGGGCATGGACTCCCCGACCGCCGACATCGCGAACATGGGCGAGCGGATGGGCGGCGGCCTGGTCGCGGGCCTGTTCCTGCAGGAGTTCGTCGGCGAGGGCATCACCTGGGCCCACCTGGACATCGCGGGCCCGGCCTTCCACGAGGGCGCCCCGTTCGGCTACACCCCCAAGGGCGGCACCGGCTCCGCGGTCCGCACCCTGGTCAGGCTCGCCGAGCGCACGGCCGACGGCGACCTGGGCTGACGCCCGCGCGGCGGGTTCCGGGGCCCCCGGTACCCGCCGCCCCAGGCCGGCGCCCCGGGTCCGCAGGAATATCGGGCGCCGGCCTTCCGTTCGCCCTCGACGAAATCCGTAGGTTCGTACGTACAGGTAACCGCCGGGGACGGCCGAACCGCCGTCCCGTATCCCGGCCCCGCGTCCCGCCTCCCGTCGACAAGTGCGAAGATGGGTTCTCGGCAGGACAGGGCCCCCACCACAGGGCCGAAGACAAGCGGCCGAACACCAGCCGCCGCCCGGTGCTCCCCGCCCTGGGAGACACCGGCGCCCGGCGCACATGCATGGAGGACGTGACGTGGCGAACGACGCCAGCACCGTTTTCGACCTAGTGATCCTCGGCGGTGGCAGCGGTGGTTACGCCGCGGCCCTGCGCGGAGCCCAGCTGGGCCTGGACGTCGCCCTGATCGAGAAGGACAAGGTCGGCGGCACCTGCCTGCACCGCGGATGCATTCCCACCAAGGCCCTGCTGCACGCCGGCGAGATCGCCGACCAGGCCCGCGAGAGCGAGCAGTTCGGCGTCAAGGCCACCTTCGAGGGCATCGACGTCCCGGCCGTGCACAAGTACAAGGACGAGGTGATCTCGGGGCTGTACAAGGGCCTGCAGGGTCTGATCGCCTCCCGCAAGGTCACGTACATCGAGGGCGAGGGCCGACTGTCCTCCCCGACGTCCGTCGACGTGAACGGCCGCCGGGTCGAGGGCCGCCACGTCCTCCTCGCCACCGGTTCGGTGCCGAAGTCGCTGCCCGGCCTGACCATCGACGGCAACCGGATCATCTCCTCCGACCACGCGCTGGTCCTGGACCGGGTGCCGAAGTCCGCCATCGTCCTGGGCGGCGGAGTCATCGGTGTCGAGTTCGCCTCGGCGTGGAAGTCCTTCGGCACCGACATCACGATCATCGAGGCCCTGAAGCACCTCGTCCCGGTCGAGGACGAGAACAGCTCGAAGCTCCTGGAGCGCGCCTTCCGCAAGCGGGGCATCAAGTTCAACCTCGGCACCTTCTTCGAGAAGGCCGAGTACACCGAGGACGGCGTGCGGGTCACCCTCGCCGACGGCAAGACCTTCGAGGCCGAGGTGCTGCTGGTCGCCGTCGGCCGCGGCCCGGTCTCGCAGGGCCTGGGCTACGAGGAGCAGGGCGTCGCGATGGACCGCGGCTACGTCCTGGTCGACGAGTACATGCGCACGAACGTGCCGACCGTCTCGGCCGTCGGCGACCTCGTCCCGACCCTCCAGCTCGCGCACGTCGGTTTCGCCGAGGGCATCCTGGTGGCGGAGCGCCTGGCCGGTCTGAAGACCGTCCCGATCGACTACGACGGCGTACCGAAGGTGACGTACTGCCACCCCGAGGTCGCCTCCGTGGGCCTGTCCGAGGCCAAGGCCAAGGAGGTCTACGGCGCGGACAAGGTCGTCGCTCTCAAGTACAACCTGGCGGGCAACGGCAAGAGCAAGATCCTGAAGACCGCCGGCGAGATCAAGCTCGTCCAGGTCAAGGACGGTGCCGTGGTCGGCGTCCACATGGTCGGTGACCGCATGGGCGAGCAGGTCGGCGAGGCCCAGTTGATCTACAACTGGGAGGCCCTGCCGGCCGAGGTCGCGCAGCTCGTCCACGCGCACCCGACGCAGAACGAGGCGCTCGGCGAGGCCCACCTGGCCCTCGCCGGCAAGCCCCTCCACTCCCACGACTGAGCCGAGTCCACGGGCGCGACGACCACTACCGCACTTCCCCCGGCCCCGCGCTCCGCGCGGGCCGGGGAGACCCCACCGTAAGGAGCAACCGAAACCATGCCGGTTTCCGTAACCCTCCCGGCGCTCGGCGAGAGCGTCACCGAGGGCACCGTCACCCGCTGGCTGAAGGCCGAGGGCGAGCGCGTCGAGGCCGACGAGCCGCTGCTCGAGGTCTCGACCGACAAGGTCGACACCGAGATCCCCGCCCCGGCCTCCGGCGTCCTGTCGTCCATCAAGGTCGCCGAGGACGAGACCGTCGAGGTCGGCGCCGAGCTGGCCGTCATCGACGACGGCTCGGGCGCGGCTGCCGCCGCCCCGGAGCCCGCCGCCGAGCAGGCCCAGACCCCCGCCCCCGAGCCGGAGCAGCCCGCCCAGGCCGCCCCGGCCGCGGAGCAGGCCGCACCCGCTCCGGCCCCGACCGCCGAGGCCGCCGCCGGCGGTGGCGGCGCCGAGGGCACCGACGTCGTCCTGCCCGCTCTGGGCGAGTCGGTCACCGAGGGCACCGTGACCCGCTGGCTGAAGGAGGTCGGCGAGGAGGTCGCGGAGGACGAGCCCCTGCTCGAGGTCTCCACCGACAAGGTCGACACCGAGATCCCCGCCCCGACCTCCGGCGTGCTGCTGGAGATCGTGGTCGGCGAGGACGAGACCGCCGAGGTCGGCGCGAAGCTCGCCGTCATCGGCGCCCCGGGTGCCGCTCCGGCCGCTCCCGAGGCCCCGGCGCAGCCCGCGCCCGCCGCTGCCGCCCCGGCCCCCGCTCCCGAGGCCCCGGCGCAGCCCGCCGCCGCGGCCCCTGCAGCCCCGGCGGCTCCCGCGCAGCCCGCCGCCGCC
>NZ_JBFAMM010000034.1:0-76134 GCF_040656535.1 Streptomyces sp. NPDC049887
GGGCACTGGCGGGGCAGGCGCGGGCGGGGCGGCCACCGCACGGGCGCGTCGCGGCGCCGGCGCGGGGGCGTCGCGGCGCGGGCCTCCACGCGCCGCGCGCTCCCGGCGCACCCGCCCTACGCGGCGTACCCCCGCACCCCCAGGGCCCGGCGCAGGTCGTCCAGTTGGTCCACCAGCTTGCGCCGGAGCAGCGGGATCATCTTCGCGTCGCGCAGGCACTCCTCGCCGAGGCGCAGCGTCTGCGCGTCCACGGAGTGGAGCGGGAAGGCGTAGCGCCCGGCCGCTTCCGCGATCGCGGGGCCGCGCCGGTCCGCGAGGGCGACGGCCGCCGGGAAGAAGCGCGGCACGTAGGCGCTGACGAGGTCTGCCTGTTCGGGCTGCCAGAAGCCCTGCGCGGTCGCTGCGAAGACGTAGTTGGACAGGTCGTCGGTGTCGAACAGCCGGGCCCACGCGGCCGTCTTCGCCTCCGGGGTGGGCAGTGCGGCACGGCAGCGGGCCGCGCCCTCCTGCCCGGTGGCGCTGGGGTCGCGGTCGAGTTCCGCCGCGATCTCGGCCTCGTCGGTGGCGCCGAGGACGGCGAGCCGGCCGAGGACGCGCCAGCGCAACTCGGCGTCGAGGGCGGGGCCGCCGGGCACGCTGCCGTCGGCGAGCCAGTCGTGGAGACCGTTGGGGTGCGCGGCGGCGTCGATGAAGTGGCGTACGGCGGTGAGGCGGAGGTCGGGGTGGCTGCCGTCCTCGGTGCGGCGGATGAGGTCGCGGGTGAGGCCGGTGAGCAGGGCGAGCGCGGCGGGGCGGTCCGCGGGCGTGAGGTAGCGGTCGGCGATCTGGGCCCGGGCGAACGCGAGGACGCCCTGGACGACGGCGAGGTCCCGCTCGTGCGGGAGGTGGGCGCGGGCGGTCTCCAGGTACGCGGCGGGTTCGAGCCGGCCGTCGCGGACCATGTCGCGAAGGCTGTTCCAGAGGACGGCGCGGGTGAGCGCGTCCGGGATCCCGGAGAGGTCGCGCCGGGCCCGTTCCTCGGACGCGGAGTCGAGGCGGATCTTGGCGTAGGTGAGGTCGCCGTCGTTGAGGACGACGAGGTCGGGGCGGCGGCCGGTGCGGACGGTGCCGTTCTCGCCCTGGGGGACGTCGGTCTCGAAGCGTTCGCGCAGGACGAGCGCGCGGTCGTCGACGGGGTCGCGGTCGTAGGCGCTGACGGCGACGCGGTGCGGCCGGCTTCCGTCCTGGTCGATGTCGAGGCGCCAGGTGCCGGTGCCCGCGGTGATTCGCGGCGTGAGGGTGTCGACGCCGGTGGTGCGCAGCCAGGCGGCGGCCCAGGTGTGCACGTCGCGGTCGGTGGCGTCGGCGAGGGAGTCGATGAAGTCGGCGAGGGTGGCGTTGCCGAAGCGGTGGCGCGCGAAGTGGATGTTGATCCCGGCGAGGAAGTCCTTCTCACCGAGCCAGGCGACGAGCTGGCGCAGCGCGGAGGCGCCCTTGGCGTAGGAGATGCCGTCGAAGTTGAGCAGCGCGGAGGCGGTGTCGGGGACCTTGTCCGGGTCGGGGGCGACGGGGTGGGTGGAGGGGCGCTGGTCGGCGTCGTATCCCCAGGACTTGCGGCCGATCGCGAAGTCGGTCCAGGTTTCGGTGAAGCGGGTGGCCTCGGTGAGGGTCTGGTAGCCCATGTACTCGGCGAAGGACTCGTTCAGCCAGATGTCGTCCCACCAGCGGAGGGTGACGAGGTCGCCGAACCACATGTGGGCCATCTCGTGGGCGATGACCATGGCGCGGGTCTGGCGTTCGGTGTCGGTGACGGCGGAGCGGTAGACGAACTCGTCGCGGAAGGTGACGAGTCCGGGGTTCTCCATGGCGCCGGCGTTGAACTCGGGTACGAAGGCCTGGTCGTAGGAGTCGAAGGGGTAGGGCTCCTCGAACTTCTCGTGGTAGCGGTCGTAGCACTGCCGTGTGATGTCGAGGATCTCGTCGGCGTCCTCGTCCAGGTGGGGGGCGAGGGAGCGGCGGCAGTGGATGCCGAAGGGCAGGCCCCGGTGCTCGGTGCGCACGGAGTGCCAGGGGCCGGCGGCGACGGCCACGAGGTAGGTGGAGATGCGAGGGGTGGGGGCCGCGGTCCAGCGGCCGTCGCCGTGGTCGGTGGTGACGCCGTTGGCGAGGACGGTCCAGCCCTCGGGGGCGGTCACCGACAGTTCGAAGACCGCTTTGAGGTCGGGTTGGTCGAAGGCGGCGAAGACGCGCTGCACGTCGTCGAGGAAGAGCTGGGTGTAGACGTACGTCTCGCCGTCGGCGGGGTCGGTGAAGCGGTGCATGCCCTCGCCCGTGCGGGAGTAGTGCATGGTGGCGTCGATGCGCAGCTCGTGCTCCCCCTCGGTGAGTCCGGTGAGCGGGAGCCGGTTGTCGACGAGCTCCTCCGGGTCGAGGTGCCGTCCGTCGAGGGTCGCCGAGCGCAGGGTCGCGGGCTTGAGCTCGACGAAGGTGTCGCCGGTGGCGCGGGCGGTGAACCCGATGACGGTGCGTGACGCGAAGGTCTCGCCGGTGGTGAGGTCCAGTTCGACCGAGTAGCGGCGGACGTCCAGGAGCTGGGCTCGGGTCTGCGCTTCGTCATGCGTGAGTACGGGCATGGGGGCCATGCTGCCCGATGGCCCCGGTCCCGTACACGGGGTATGTGTGTTGATCAGCCTTTGCCGGTGGCGGCGCCGGGGGTGTCGGCGATCTGCTCGTGGTGGCGGATGACCTCGGCGATGATGAAGTTCAGGAGTTTCTCGGCGAAGCCGGGGTCGAGCTTGGCGCTTTCGGCGAGTCTGCGCAGCCGGGCGATCTGGCGGGCCTCGCGGGCCGGGTCGGCGGGCGGGAGATCGTGTTCGGCCTTGAGGTGGCCGACCTGCTGGGTGCACTTGAAGCGCTCGGCGAGCATGTGGACGACGGCCGCGTCGATGTTGTCGATGCTTTCGCGCAGCCTGGTGAGCTCGGCCAGGACGGAGTCGTCGGTGCCGCTCGTCTCGCTGGTGGTCATGGGGTGGGAGCTTACGTCGGCCGGGGGGTGCCGGCCGGGGGGTGTTCGGCATCCGGGACGCGGTCGCTCCGGCCGGCGGGGCGCCCGGCCCAGCCGCTCGCGGAGGCGGATCGGGGCGGAACCGGCACGGCGGGTGACGGCCGGGTGCGAGTGGGCAGGGCCGTCGCGGCCGGGTGGGACGGGACCGGGCGCACCGAGGGCGGCGGACGGACGGCGGCGGGCGGACGGCGGCGGTGGGACGGGGACGCCTACGGGGCTTGCCCGGCGGTACCGGGCCGTCGCGGAGGTGGCCGCCGCCGGGGATGCGCGGCCGGAACCGCCCGGCTGGACGCGGGGACTTCGGCTGGGGAAGTGCCGCCGCCCGGACCGGTGCCGGCCAACAGCGCGGGTGTCGACGTTCGCGCCCGGCCCGGTGCCGGGCGAGAGACCGGCGGGGTGCGGGGGCGGAGACGTGACGCGGCGGGGAGGACGTACGCCTGTGGTGCCGGCGACGGCTTCCCCGCCGCGCTCTCGGGTCAGTGCGCTGCCGGTGCGGCGCGAGGGGCGCCCGGCCGGGTCACAGCGTCGCCGCGGCGGACTTGATCGCGGAGGCGAAGGTGGAGACCTCGGTGTAGACACCGGGGTAGTCGGGCCGGGCGCAGCCCTGGCCCCAGCTGACGATGCCGACCTGGATCCAGGCGCCGGCGTTGTCGCGGCGGAACATGGGCCCCCCGGAGTCGCCCTGGCAGGTGTCTACGCCGCCCTGGGTGAAGCCCGCGCAGATCTCCTCGTCGGCGATCAGGCTCGGGTAGGACTGCCGGCAGGAGGCGTCGGAGACGAAGGGGACCTGTGCCTTGAGCAGGTAGCGCTGTTGTGCGCCGCCCTCGCGGGCCGCACCCCAGCCGGCGACGGTGAAGGTGCCGTTGTTGTAGGCGGCCGACTCGGCGATCTTCAGCGTCGGCAGGTTGATCGGCTGGGCGAGCTTGATCAGCGCCCAGTCCTTGCCGTCGCCGTTGTAGCCGGGGGCCCGGAGGACCTTGGTGGACCTGACCTTGATGGCGCTGGAGCTGCGGAGGTCCACGACACCGGCGGTGGCGGTGATGCTGGTGTTGTTGCCGGAGGACCCGACGCAGTGGGCGGCGGTGAGCACGATCTGCTGGGTGAGCAGGGAGCCGCCGCAGCCCATGGAGAGCCGGACCATGAAGGGGAACTCGCCCTGGGCGGCACGGGTTCCACCGACGACGGGCGGGGCGGCGGCGGAGGCGGAGGCGGGCTGGAGGCTGACGGCCGCGAGGACGACGGCGCCGACGGCCGCGCATCTCTTGAGGGCGCGAACGAACTTGTTCAAGGTCTGCCTTCTTTCGTGGGGGGTTGACGCGTGCGCGCAGGCGGGCCCGCGCCATGGGTAGTGACATGAGCCCGTCAAAGCGTGTTCGGATTATGGGGAGCGTCACATGAGCCCCACAAGAAGCACTTTTCGGCCAGACGAGAGCTCTCGACGGCACCGCGGGCAACCGTCGGGAGGCCGTCGCGCGCCGTAGAGTCGGGAGGGTCCGGCCGCCCTCCCGGCCGGTGGCGGACCGGCCTCGGACAGCACCCACAGGGGGTTCGGGCGTGGCGAACGGCAGCGAGGTCGTGCACGGCTTCCCGCACCTCGACACGGTGCGGGCGGCGATCACGGCACTGCACAAGCGGCTCTCGTACGACGGCGTGCACGCCTACGCGAGCAGCGTCCCGCCGGCCGACGTCGCCTTCGCCGCCGACGACGACCTCCACCTCGGGGCCCAGCGGGTGGCCCGTGCACTGGTCCGTCAGCTCCGGCTGCCGGAGGCCCGGATGATCGTGAGCTTCCGGGAGATGCACCACGCCGCGAGCGTGGAACTCACGGCGGGCCCCGAGTACTTCATCGAACTGAACGACCGGTTCCGCCGCCATCGCCGCGACATCGGAGCGGCCCTCGCGCACGAGATCACGCACGTGCTGCTGCACCGGCTCGGGCTGGAGTTCAACGGGACCCGGGACAACGAGATCCTCACCGACACGGTGACGACCTATCTCGGAGCGGGCTGGCTGCTGCTCGACGCCTACCGCGAGGACGAGGTTTCCAGCCAGAAACTGGGCTATCTGACCCCTGAGGAATTCGGTTACGTACTGGCCAAACGCGCACAGGTCTTCGACGAGGACCCATCGGTCTGGTTCACCAGCCCGCAGGGCTACTCCGCCTACACCAAGGGCAGGGACCGGGCGCTGCGCGACGGCCGGCAGCCCCCGCTCTCGGCGGCGGGGTGGAACGGACGGCGCCGCTACGCCAAGGACCGGCGGTACGCCGTGGACCATCCGGGACCGGGCCGGACCGGACACGGCTCGCCGTACGCCTTCGAGTACGCGCCGGGCGGCGTGCTGCGCGTGACGTTCCCCTGCCCCACCTGCCACCAGCGGATCCGGCTGCCGGTGCGGGGCCGGGTGCGGGCGCGGTGCGGGCTGTGCCGGACGGTTCTCGAATGCGACACCTGAGGGGGCTTCCGTAGGGTTCTGGTATGGGCACCAAGGAGACCGAGGACACCGGCAGACCGGTTCTGGATCCGGCCGAAGCGCCCGATCCGGTCGAAGATCTCTTCGAGGGGCTGTACGGGGGCGACGACGACGCTGTGGTGCGGGCGCTGCGGGCCGGGGCGCCGGCCGAGGCCACGGACGAGGACGGGCAGACCGCCCTGTACGTGGCCACGGCCCAGGACCGGCCGGTCATGGTGCGTCTGCTGCTGGCGGCGGGCGCCGACCCGGACCGGGCGAGCGGTGCCGACGGGGCGGAGCTGCCGCTGTGCGGGGCCGCCGTGTGGGGCCGCACCGAGGTGATGCGGGCGCTGCTGGCGGCGGGAGCCCGCCCCGATCTCCAGGAGGGCGCGGATGGCGTTCGCGCCCTGACCTGGGCCTGCCGCCAGGGCCGCGCGGAGGCCGTGGAACTGCTGCTGGCGAACGGGGCGGACCCTGACCTGCCGGGCCCCGGCGAGGAGCCCCCGCTGGTCACGGCCGCGCGGCGGGGCTCGCCCTCGAGCGTCCGTGCTCTGCTGCGGCACGGCGCGGGGGGACGGGAGGACGCGCTCGCGGAGGCCCGGCGCCGGCTCGGCGTCGACATCGAGGAGGAGCTGCGCCGGACGATGGCCGAGCGGCACCGCGAGGAGCACGGGGACGACTGCGCGACCTTCGTGGGGGCTCTCGTGCGCCGGGTGGAGGAGGACGGCGGGGTCACCGTCGTGGTCGAGCTGCACCACGACGGGGGCGGGGTCACGGGTGCCGAGCAGCAGACCGGACACGCGGCCGTGGCGACCCTCCTGGAGGAGGACCTGGGACTGCGCACCCCGGCCGGCACCCTGGCCGAGCGCGCCCTGCGCGGCGGGGACCCGGACCGGGACGACTGGACCGAGGCCGTGGCGGTCCTCCAGCGCCGCGGCGACGAGGACACCTTCCGCGCGGCGACCGCGTGGTGCGGGACGGGGGACCCGCTGCGGCAGATGTTCGCGGCCGACGTACTGGCGGGGCTCGTGGACGACGGGATGCCGGCGCGGTCCGTGCCGCTGCTGCGGGAGCTGTCGCGGGAGGCCCGCGACCCCGAGGTGATCCGGGCGGCGGTGGCGGCGCTCGGGCAGCAGGCAGACCCCGCCGGCGTGACGGAGATCCTCCGGCACGCCGGGCACCCGGATCCCGAGGTGCGCTTCGGGGTGGCGGTGGCGCTGCACGGACTGCTGCCCGCGGACCGCGCGGACGGGGTCGAGGCGGTCGTCGCGCTCACCCGGGATCCGGACGACGGGGTCAGGGACTGGGCGACGACGGTGCTGGCCGACGTCGAGCAGGACACCCCGGCGATCCGGGACGCCCTCGCCGCCCGCCTCGAAGACGCCGTGCCCGACATCGAGGCGGAGGCGGCACGTGGGCTGGCGATGCGTCAGGACCCCCGTGCCGCCGGGGCGCTGGCCCGCATCCTGGAGACCGAGGACCCGGACGGATACGCGTACTCCACGGCGGACCAGGCCGTGGAGTACGTGGAGGACGAAGAGGTGCGGCTGCGCCTGGAGGCGACGGTACCCAGATCGCGGTGACGGGCGGGCGCCGGTGACGAGGGGCGTCGGTCGGACGCGGTCCCGGGCGGCGCCTCCCGGGCCGGGCAGGACGCTGCCGGCCGCGCGACCGGTGGCAGGGCCCAGTCCGGGCCCCGGGCCGCCACGACCCCGGGAACCCGCCACCGCGCCCCCGCACCACGACCGCGCACCGGGCCGGGGCGGACGCCGGGCCGCCGCACCACGACCACCGGACCCGTCGGACACCGCGCACCCGGGCCGGCCCGGCCACCGGCCGCACACCCCCGCCCCCACCCCCGAGCCGCGGGCGACAGGCGACGAGCCACGGGCGGCGGTCACCCTGCCGGGAGCACCCTACGCGGAGCGATCTGCCCGGAGCGCCGGGAGCACCCCGCCGGTGCCCGTGACCGCGCCCCGACATCACGGACCCCGCACCCGGGGCCCGGGCCGCCGGTGCCGGCTACCGCGCCCCGTACACCGGTTGCGGCGGCGTTCCCTCCGCGAGGAGTCTCAGTGCCGTCTCCCCCGCCTCCGCCGGGGTCCAACGGGCGCCGCGGTCGGCCGTGGGGCCCCGCCGCCAGCCCTCCATGACCGTGATGCGGCCGGCCTCCGCCTCGAAGACCCGGCCGGTGACGCCCGCCGACGCCACCGAGCCCAGCCACACCACCAGCGGCGAGACGTTCTCCGGCGCCATCGCGTCGAAGGTTCCGAGGTCCTCGGGCGCCGCCATCGTCTCGGCGAAGGTCCGCTCCGTCATGCGCGTCCGTGCGACCGGGGCGATGGCGTTGACCTGGACGCCGTAGCGCGACAGTTCCGCCGCCGCGACGAGGGTCAGGCCCACGATGCCGGCCTTGGCCGCGCTGTAGCCGCCCTGGCCGACGGAGCCCAGCAGCCCGGCCCCGCTGGAGGTGTGGACGACGCGGGCGGCCGGCTCGCGCCCCGCCCGGGCCTCGGCCCGCCAGTGGGCCGCCGCGTGCTTCAGGGGCAGGAAGTGGCCCTTCAGATGGACCCGCACCACCGCGTCCCAGTCGTCCTCGTCGAGATTGACCAGCATCCGGTCGCGGAGGAACCCGGCGTTGTTGACGAGCGTGTCGAGCCGCCCGAAGGAGCCGAGCGCCGTCGCCACCAGCGAGGCGGCGCCGTCGGCCGAGGACACGTCGCCCGAGTGGGGCACCGCCTCTCCGCCCCGCGCGCGGATCTCCTCGACGACCCGGCCGGCCGGGCTGTCCCCGCCGGGCACACCGTCCCCGCCGGGCGTACCGTCCGGCCCGACGCCCAGGTCGTTGACCACGACCCGCGCGCCCTCCGCCGCGAACGCCAGCGCGTGCGCGCGCCCCAGCCCCCGGCCCGCACCCGTCACGGCCACGACCCGGCCGCGGCAGATCCCGGCAACTGCGTTCATCTCAGCCCTCCTTGTCGTCGGTGGCCCCCGAGGGGGCGCCGGCCGTCCTGCCGACGGCGCCGCGCGGCCCGACTTCGCCGCCCGCCCCGGACCGGTCGTGGTCCGCTCCGGCCCCGTCGCCGTCCACCAGTGCCCCACCCGCCCCCGCGGCCCCGCCGCCCGGCCCGCCCCCGTTGACCGTCGCCGCGCCGAGGAAGGCGGGGCGCTCCCCTCCCCCGTGGACCAGCAGCGAGGCCCCGGTGATGTAGGCCGCCCGTGGGGACGCGAGGAACACCGCCGCGTTCCCGATCTCGTCCGGCTCGGCGAGCCGGCCCAGCGGTACGGTCCGGCCCACCGCCGCGATCCCGTGCCCGTCGCCGTAGTGGAGATGCGACAACTCGGTGCGGACCATTCCGGGCACGACCGTGTTCACCCGCACGTCCGGTGCCCACTCCACCGCCATGGACCGGGCGAGGCTCTCCAGCCCTGCCTTGGCCGCTCCGTAGGCGGCCGTCCCGGGCGACGGCCGGGTCGCGCTCACGCTGCCGACCATCACGACGCAACCGCGCGCGGCGCGCAGCAGCGGACGGGCGGCGAGCGAGGCCGTCAGCGGTGCCACCAGGTTCAGTTCGAGCACCCGCGCGTGCCGCGCCGGGCCGCCGTCGTCCAGCGGCCGGTACGGAGCCCCGCCGGCGTTGTTGACCAGGACGTCGAGCCGGCCGTGGCGGCGTGCGAGGTCGGCGAAGAAGTCCTCGACGGCGGCCGGGTCCCGCAGGTCGACGGGCAGGAACCGGGCCGCGCGGCCGGCGGAGGCGACGGGGGCGTCGGGTGGCCTGCGGGCGCAGACGACGACGTCCGCCCCGGCCGCCAGGAACGCCCTTGCGATGCCGGCGCCGACACCGCGTGTTCCGCCGGTGACGACCGCGACCCTCCCGTCCAGCTCCATCGGCTGCTACCTTCCTGACGAGCAGTCACCTAACAAACGTTTGGTGGAAAGGTAGCTGATCCGCTGATGGGTGTCTCCACCGCAAGCCCGGAGAAGGGCGTTCGCGTCGTGACGGCCGACTTCCCGCCCGTCAATGCCCTTCCCGTCCACGGCTGGTACGCACTCGCCGACGCCGTGCGCCGCGCCGGCCGGGACCCGGAGGTCCGCTGTGTGGTCCTGGCCGCGGAGGGCCGCGGCTTCAACGCCGGCGTCGACATCAAGGAGTTGCAGCGCGACGCCGGGCACGACGCCCTGATCGGCGCCAACCGGGGCTGCCACGAGGCCTTCGGGGCCGTCTACGAGTGCGAGGTCCCCGTCGTCGCCGCCGTACACGGTTTCTGCCTGGGAGGCGGGATCGGGCTCGTCGGGAACGCGGACGCCGTCGTGGCCTCCGACGACGCCGTCTTCGGGCTGCCGGAGCTGGACCGGGGCGCGCTCGGGGCGGCCACGCACCTCGCCCGGCTGGTCCCCCAGCACCTGATGCGCACCCTGTACTACACCTCCCGCACCGTGACGGCGGCCGAACTGCACGCCCACGGATCGGTCTGGCGGGTCGTGCCCCGGGACGGACTCCGGGCCGCGGCCCTGGGGCTGGCGGGCGAGATCGCCGCCAAGGACGGCCGTCTGATCCGGCTCGCCAAGGCCGCCATCAACGGCATCGACCCCGTGGACGTGCACCGCAGCTACCGGTACGAGCAGGGCTTCACCTTCGAGGCGAACCTCGCCGGGACCGCGGGCCGCGTCCGGGACACCTTCGGCAAGGGGGCCTGACCCATGGCGGACAAGACGATGACCGCAGACGACGTCGCGGGACGGCTGCGCAGCGGCATGACCGTCGGCATCGGCGGCTGGGGCTCGCGCCGCAAGCCGATGGCCCTGGTGAGGGCGCTGCTGCGATCCGGGATCACCGGCCTGACCGTCGTCTCCTACGGCGGCCCGGACGTGGGGATGCTCTGTGCCGCGGGGCGGGTCCGCAGGCTCGTCGCGCCGTTCGCGACGCTCGACTCGGTGCCCCTGGAACCCCACTTCAGGGCGGCCCGCGAATCCGGGGCGATCGCGATGACGGAGCTCGACGAGGCGATGTTCATGTGGGGGCTGCACGCCGCGGCCAACCGGCTGCCCTTCATGCCCGTGCGGTCGGGCCTCGGTTCGGACGTCATGCGGGTCAACCCGGAACTGCGCACGGTCCGTTCACCGTACGAGGACGGCGAGGAGTTCGTCGCCGTCCCCGCACTGCGCCTGGACGCCGCCCTGGTCCACCTCAATCGTGCCGACCGCCTCGGCAACGGCCAGTACCTCGGGCCCGACCCGTACTTCGACGACCTCTTCTGCGAGGCGGCCGACGCGGCGTACGTCTCGTGCGAGCGGCTCGTGGACACGGCCGAGCTGACCAGGGACGCCGCCCCGCAGACCCTGCTGGTGGGACGGCACAGCGTCACAGGGGTCGTCGAGGCCCCGGGCGGGGCGCACTTCACGTCCTGCGCCCCCGACCACGCCCGGGACGAGCCCTTCCAGCAGCTGTACGCGACCACGCCGTGGTCGGAGTTCACCGATCGCTTCCTGTCCGGTCCCGACGAGCACGCCTACCGGTCCGCCGTGCGGACCTGGCACGAGGAGCAGCGGTGACCGTCGACCAGACCCGCGTCCCTGCACCGTCCCGGTCCGAGTACTGCGTGATCGCCTGTGCCGAGACCTGGCGCGGCGACGGGGAGGTGCTGGCGAGTCCCATGGGGGTGATCCCGTCCCTCGGGGCCCGGCTCGCCCGGCACACCTTCTCCCCCGAACTGCTGCTCACCGACGGCGAGGCGCTGCTCGTCGGTCCCGGGGACGAGGTGGAGGGCTGGCTTCCGTACCGCCGTCACCTCACGATGGTCACGGGCGGCAGACGGCACGTCATGATGGGCGCGAGCCAGCTCGACCGGTACGGCAACCAGAACATCTCCTGCATCGGCGACTGGGCCCGGCCGGCGCGCCAGCTGCTCGGTGTGCGCGGAGCACCGGTCAACACGCTCAACAATCCGGTCAGTTACTGGGTACCCCGGCAGTCGCGCAGGGTCTTCGTCGAGAAGGTCGACATGGTCTGCGGCGTCGGGTACGACCGTGCGGAGGGGGCGCGCTTCCACCGCATCCCGCGGGTCGTCACCAACCTGGGCGTGTTCGACTTCGAGACGCGGGACCGGTCGATGCGGCTGTGCTCACTGCATCCGGGCGTGACCGTGGAGGAGGCCCGGGAGGCGACCGGTTTCCCGCTCGCCCTGCCCGGCGGCGGCTCCGTCCCGTGCACTCGCGAACCCACCGCCGAGGAGCTGCGGCTCATCCGCGAGGTGCTCGATCCGGACGGCCGGCGCGACCGTGAGATCGGGGCCCGATGAGGACGGCGCTCACCGAACTCACCGGGGTGCGGCACCCCATCGTCCAGACCGGCATGGGCTGGGTGGCGGGACCTCGGCTGGTCTCGGCGGCCGCGAACGCCGGCGCCCTGGGCGTCCTGGCTTCCGCGACGATGACGCCGGCCCGGCTGCGGCAGGCGGTCCGCGAGGTGAAGGCCCGCACGGAGGCTCCGTTCGGGGTCAATCTGCGGGCGGACGCCGGGGACGCCCGGGAACGGGTTCGGATCGTCGTGGACGAGGGCGTACGGGTGGCGTCGTTCGCGCTGGCCCCGTCCCGGGAGCTGATCGCGGAGCTCAAGGACGCCGGCGTGGTCGTGGTCCCGTCGGTCGGCGCGCGGCGCCACGCCGAGAAGGTCGCGGCCTGGGGCGCCGACGCCGTGATCGTGCAGGGCGGCGAGGGCGGCGGGCACACCGGGGACGTGGCGACGACGGTGCTGCTGCCGCAGGTGGTGGACGCCGTGGACATCCCGGTCGTCGCGGCGGGCGGATTCCACGACGGACGCGGTCTGGTGGCGGCCCTCGCGTACGGGGCCGCGGGCGTCGCCATGGGCACGCGCTTCCTGCTCACGTCAGACTCGACGGTGCCGGACGCGGTGAAGGCCCGCTATCTGGCGGCGTCCGTCAGGGACGTCACGGTCACCACCGCCGTCGACGGCCTGCCGCACCGCATGCTCCGCTCCGACCTCGTCGAGGCCCTGGAACGTTCCGGTCGCGTCCGCGCCCTGCTGCACGCGCTGCGCAGGGCGGCGGGCTTCCGGAAGCTCTCCGGGCTGTCCTGGCCGGAGATGGTCCGCGACGGCCTCGCGCTGCGGCACGGCAAGGACCTCTCCTGGAGCCAGGTACTCCTCGCCGCGAACACGCCCATGCTGCTGCGGGCCGCGATGGTCGAGGGCCGCACCGATCTCGGCGTGATGGCCTCCGGCCAGGTCGCGGGTGTGATCGGGGACCTGCCGAGCTGCGGGGAGCTGGTCGCCCGGGTGATGGCGGAGGCGGAGGGGGTGCTGCGGGGGCTGGGGAGCTCGGCCTGAGCCGTCCGTACCGGTTCCGGGCCGGGGCCGCAGAGCGGCTGCCCAGCGGTCCCGGTCACGGCATCAGCGGGCCGTCGCCCTGCTTCCCCTGGACCCGCCCTGCGGCCGGCCCGCGGTGCGTCCGCGGTTCTGCCCCGCGCCGTCCCCGGCCCGTCCGGCACCGGTGCGTCCGGTCTCTCCGCGGCCGGCGCCGCCCTTGGCGGCGCGGCCGCCCCTCGCACGTCCGCCGTCGTCACGGCCGGCTCCGCCCTTGGCGGCGCGGCCGCCCCTGGCTCGTCCACTGTCGGCCGTGCCGCGCTCCGTGCGGCCGGCCTCGGCGCGCGCGCCGGTCCTGCGCCCGCCGTCGGTGCGAGCGCCGCCGTCCTCTCGGGCGGCCCCGTCACGTCCACCGGCACGGCCGCCGTCCTGCGTGCGCCTCCGCTTCGGCCGGGACTTCGCGGTGGTCGGCTGCTGGGCTCGGGGCGCCTCGACGGTCACCGCCACCCCCGACGGTTCACGGGCTCCGGTCAGCCGGGCCAGCTCCTCGTCGCCGGACCTGACGGCGGCCGTACGCGCGGTGATGCCGGCGTCCACCATCAGCCGGGTCATCTCCCGCTTCTGGTCCGGCAGTACGAGGGTCACGACGCTGCCCGACCCGCCCGCCCGCGCGGTGCGGCCGCCCCGGTGCAGATAGTCCTTGTGGTCCGTCGGCGGATCGACGTTCACGACCAGATCCAGATCGTCCACATGGATGCCTCGGGCGGCGACATTGGTGGCGACCAGCGCGCTGACCTGGCCGTTCTTGAACTGGTCGAGGGTGCGGTTGCGCTGCGGCTGGGTCCTGCCCCCGTGCAGGCCGGCCGCCCGTACACCACTGGCCAGCAGCCGCTTGACCAGACGGTCCACGGAACGCTTGGTGTCGAGGAAGAGGATGACGCGGCCGTCACGGGCTGCTATCCGCACGGTGACGGCCTTCTTGTCGGTCTCGTCGGCGACGTGCAGGACGTGGTGCTCCATGGTGGTGACGGCACCGGCGGACGGGTCGACCGAATGCACCACGGGGTCGCTCAGGAACCCCCGTACCAGCCGGTCGATGTTCCGGTCCAGGGTGGCCGAGAAGAGCATGCGCTGCCCGCCGGGATGCACCTGCTTCAGCAGGGCGGTGACCTGGGGGAGGAAACCCATGTCGGTCATCTGGTCGGCCTCGTCCAGCACCGTGACCGCCACCTCGCCGAGGCGGCAGTCGCCTCGCTCGACGAGATCCTGCAGCCGCCCCGGAGTCGCCACGAGCACCTCGGCGCCGCGCCGCAGCTGGTTGGCCTGCTTGGTGATCGACAGTCCTCCGACGACCGTCGCCAGACGCAGGTTCACCGCGGTCGCGTAGGGGGTGAGGGCGTCCGTCACCTGCTGTGCCAGCTCCCGGGTGGGAACGAGCACCAGGCCGAGGGGAGCCCCCGGCTCCGCCCGGCGCCCGGCGGTACGGGCGAGCAGCGCCAGCCCGAAGGCGAGGGTCTTGCCGGATCCGGTACGCCCGCGCCCGAGGAGATCACGGCCGGCGAGCGAGTTCGGCAGCGTCGCCGCCTGGATCGGGAACGGTTCCGTGACCCCCTGCGCGGCGAGGGCCTTCAGCAGCGCCGCCGGCAGGTCCGTCAGCTCCTCGAAGGCCCGGACGGCGGGCAGGCCGGGGACACGGGGCTCCGGAACGGTGAATTCCTGCGGGCCCGCCGTACGGCGGGCACCGCCGGCCCCTTTCGGGGCCCGCTTCGGCGTGCGCTCGGCCGGCCGCTTGCGGGCGGGGCGTGCGGAACGAGTCATGCGAATTGCCTTCCTGGTGCTGAGCACAGCACAAGCCGGGGCCCGCACCGCGAGGGTGCGGGCCCCGGCCGCGTGGTACGCGTCCTCGGGACAGCCCTGGGGCGTCAGGCGGGGACGATGTTCTCCGCCTGCGGGCCCTTCGGGCCCTGCGTGACGTCGAAGGTGACCTTCTGGCCCTCCTGGAGCTCACGGAAGCCCTGGGTGGCGATGTTGGAGTAGTGGGCGAAGACGTCGGCGCCGCCGCCGTCCTGCGCGATGAAGCCGAAGCCCTTTTCCGAGTTGAACCACTTCACGGTGCCGGTGGCCATGTCATTCTCCCGATAGGTAGGGGCCCCATCCGGAGATGCCGGAAAAACGATAACGCGCCTGCGGATCATTCCCGTCAGGCGCGCATAAAGTTCATGGGTACCAAACTGCAACCGTCACAACGTAGCACGTCTCGCCGCGGACCGGGCTCCTCCGCTCGGCGGGTTCCACCCCGCAGGCCCGGAATCAGGGAGCCGGCCCCGCCCCGGCGGTCGGCGCGCCGGGGCCGCGTCCGGTGTACGGAGCTACATCCGTTCGATGATCGTCACGTTCGCCTGGCCGCCACCCTCGCACATCGTCTGGAGCCCGAACCGGCCGCCCGTGCGCTCCAGTTCGTGCAGCAGCGTGGTCATCAGCCGGACCCCCGTGGCGCCCAGCGGGTGCCCGAGGGCGATGGCGCCGCCGTTGACGTTGACGCGGTCCGGGTCGGCGCCCGTCTCCTTCAGCCAGGCCAGCACCACCGGGGCGAAGGCCTCGTTGATCTCGACGAGGTCGATGTCGTCGATCGTCAGTCCGGTCTTCCCCAGTGCGTGCGCCGTCGCCGGGATCGGCGCGGAGAGCATCCGGACCGGGTCCTCACCGCGTACCGACAGGTGGTGCACGCGGGCGCGGGGGGTCAGTCCGTGCTCCCGTACGGCCCGCTCGCCCGCGAGCAGCATCGCCGCCGCCCCGTCCGACACCTGGGAGGAGCAGGCGGCGGTGATCGTGCCGCCCGGGACCACGGGCGGCAGGGCGGCCATCCGCTCCAGGGTGGTGTCGCGCCGCGGGCCCTCGTCCACGGTGACGTCGCCGTGGGCGACGGTCTCCCGGGCGAAGCGGCCCTCGTCGATCGCGCGCACGGCCCGCCGGTGCGAGCCGAGGGCGTACTCCTCCATGTCACCGCGGGTGATGCCCCACTTGCGGGCGATGAGTTCGGCGCCGTGGAACTGGTCGACGGGCGCGTCGCCGTACCGGGCCCGCCAGCCCTCGCTGCCGGCGAACGGGCCCTCGGTCAGCCCGAGCGGCTCGGCGGCCCGCCGGGAGGCGAAGGCGATGGGGATCTGCGACATGTTCTGCACACCGCCGGCGACGACGAGGTCCTGTGTGCCGGACATCACACCCTGCGCGGCGAAGTGCACGGCCTGCTGCGAGGAGCCGCACTGGCGGTCGACCGTCACGCCGGGCACCTCCTCCGGCAGCCCGGCGGCCAGCCAGCTCGTCCGGGCGATGTCGCCCGCCTGCGGTCCGACCGTGTCGAGGCAGCCGAAGACGACGTCGTCCACGGCCGCCGGGTCGATGCCGCAGCGGTCGACCAGGGCCCTCAGGACGTGCGCGCCCAGATCGGCGGGGTGCACGGCGGCGAGGCCGCCCCCGCGCCGGGCCACCGGGGTGCGGACCGCTTCGACGATGAATGCCTCGGCCATGGCTGCTCCGTGGGTTGTCGGGCGGATGTGCGGGACTCAGTCCCGTACGGCGATGCCGTCCAGGACCATCGACAGGTACTGCCGGGCGATCTCCTCGGGGGCGTGGTGGCCGCCCGGCCGGTACCAGGACGCCGCGACCCACACCGTGTCGCGGACGAAGCGGTAGGTGAGCCGGACGTCCAGGTCGTCCCGGAAGGCGCCCGCGGCGACCCCGCGCTCCAGCGTGCCGAGCCATGCCTTCTCGAACTTCTGCTGGGAGTCGGCGAGATAGCGGAAGCGGGGCAGGGCGGACAGGTGCCGGGACTCCTTCTGGTAGATGGCGACGGCCGCGCGGTGCCGGTCGATCTCCCGGAAGGACTCGGTGACGAGCGCCTCGATGGTCTCCCTCGGCCCGAGCCCGGCGGCGAGGACGGCGTCGTACCCCGCCCACAGCTCGTCGAGGAAGGTGGAGAGGATCTCGTCGACGATCGACTCCTTGGAGTCGAAGTGGTAGTAGAGGCTGCCCGCGAGCATTCCCGCCTCGTCGGCGATCCTGCGCACGGTGGTGGCGTTGTAGCCGTGGGCGGCGAAGACCTCGGCGGCGGTGCCGAGGAGTTCGCGGCGCCGCTCGGGCGAGGCGTTCACCTGGTTCTTCTTCTTGGTCGTGGCCACATGTCCATTCTGGTCCGCCCCGGGGCGGTCCGGGGACGGCCGGCGCCGTCCGGGTGCCGGGGACGCCCGGTCGGGGGCCGGCTTCTGGACGGCCCGTTCCCGCCCCGGGCCTGCGCTCGTCCGGTCCACCCCGGCCCCTACGGGTGCTGGGAGCTGACGGACACGGTCTCGCCGGTCATGTACGAGGAGTAGCCGCTGGCGAGGAAGACGATCACATTGGCGACCTCCCAGGGCTCGGCGTGCCGACCGAACGCCTCGCGGGCGGTGAGGTCCGCCAGCAGTTCGGCGGAGGTGACCTTCACCAGGTGCGGGTGCATGGCGAGACTGGGGGCCACGGCGTTGACGCGGACCCCGAACTCCGCCGCCTCGACGGCGGCGCACCGGGTGAGGGCCATGACCCCGGCCTTGGCGGCCGCGTAGTGGGCCTGCCCGGCCTGGGCCCGCCATCCGACGACGGAGGCGTTGTTGACGACGACACCGCCGCGGCCGGTGTCGCGGAAGGCCCGCAGCGCGGCCCGGGTGCACCGGAACGTGCCGTTCAGGGTGATGTCGAGGACACGGGACCACTGGGCGTCGCTCATGTCGACGAGCGCGGCCGTCCCACCGAGGCCCGCGTTGTTGACGACGACGTCGGGACCGCCGTGGAGCCGTACCGCTTCGTCGAAGAGGGCACGCACCTGCGTCTCGTCGGTGACGTCGCAGACCAGGGAGGCGACGGCGTCCGGACCGAACTCGTCCGCGAGCGCCTTCTCCGTCTCCTTCAGCCGTCGCGCGTGGACGTCCCCGATGAGGACCCGTGCGCCCTCCTCCAGGAGCCGGCGGGCGGTGGCCCCGCCGATCCCGGCCCCGGCGGCGGCGGTGACGACGGCGGTCCGGCCGGCCAGCAGCGCGTGCCCCGGAACGTACTGAGCCTTGTTGTCCGTCACACCGGCACGTTAACCTACCAAACACTTGTTAGGGAACCGAGGTGCGCTGATGGACCTGACGCACACGGCGGACGAGGACGCGTTCCGCGCCGAGGCCCGCGCCTGGCTGCGCGTACACGTCCCGGACGCGCCGCTGCCCTCGCTGGAGACCCGGGAGGGCTTCGCCGAGCACCGGCGGTGGGAGGCGCGGCTGGCCGCGGACCGCTGGTCGGCGGTGTCGTGGCCGGAGCGGTACGGCGGGCGCGGGGCGGACGTCTTCCGGTGGCTGGTGTTCGAGGAGGAGTACTACGCGGCGGGCGCCCCCGGCCGGGTCTCCCAGAACGGCATCGGCCTGCTGGCGCCCACCCTGTTCGACCACGGCACGGAGGAGCAGCGGGCCCGGATCCTGCCGCCCATGGCGAGCGGCGAGACCGTGTGGGCCCAGGCCTGGTCCGAGCCGGAGGCCGGCTCGGACCTCGCGTCGCTGCGTTCCCGCGCGGTCCGAACGGCGGGCGGCTGGCTGCTGTCCGGCCAGAAGACGTGGTCGTCGCGGGCGGCGTTCGCGGACCGGGCGTTCGGGCTCTTCCGCACCGATCCGGACGCCGGGCGGCCGCACCGGGGGCTGACGTACCTGATGTTCGACCTGCGGGCCCCCGGCGTCACGGTCCGGCCGATCCGCCGGCTGGACGGGAAGCCCGCGTTCGCCGAACTGTTCCTGGACGAGGTGTTCGTCCCGGACGAGGACGTGATCGGCGAACCGGGGCAGGGCTGGCGCATCGCCATGTCGGCGACGGGCAGCGAGCGCGGGCTCGTGCTCCGCTCCCCCGGCCGCTATCTGGCCGCCGCGCGGCGCCTGGTGGAGCTGTGGGGCGCCGCGGCCGACCCGTCCGACACGGCTTTGCGGGACCGCGTCGCGGACGCGGTGATCGGCGCGCGGGCGTACCAGCTGTTCACGTGCGCGGGCGCCTCGCGCTTCGCGGCCGGCTCGGCGATCGGCGCGGAGTCGAGCCTGAACAAGGTGTTCTGGTCCGAGTACGACATCGCCCTGCACGAGACGGCGCTCGACCTGCTCGGCGCCGCGGGCGAGCCGGCGGACGGGCCCGGCGGGTGGACGGAGGGGTACGTCTTCGCCCTGGCCGGGCCGGTCTACGCGGGCACGAACGAGATACAGCGCGACATCATCGCCGAGCGGCTGCTCGGCCTGCCGAAGGGACGCCGCTGACCATGCGCTTCCTGCCGACCGACGAACAGCGCGCGTTCGTCCGCTCGCTGGACGCGCTGCTGTCGGCCGCGGACACGCCCGCGGTGGCGCGCGCCTGGGCGGCGGGCGACGCCGCACCCGGCCGGGCGCTGTGGACGCGGATCGCCGATTCCGGCGTGCCCGCGCTGGCCGTGCCCGAGGCGTACGAGGGGCTCGGGACGCTGCCGGTCGAACTGGCCCTCGCGTTCGTGGAGCTGGGCCGGCACGCCGCGCCGGGGCCACTGGTGGAGACGGTCGCGGGCGCGGTGCTCGTGGCGGCCCTGGACGAGCCCGCACTCGCCGAACGCCTGCTGCCCGGCATCGCGTCGGGCGGCCTGCTGGTCTCGCTGCACACGTCGGCGACGGGGCCGTACGCCCTGGACGCGGACGCGGCGGACCGTCTGCTCGTGGTCGACCGCGGCGACGGCGACGGCACGGCACTGCGGATCGCCGCCGGGCACGGGCCCGTCCGCGCCTCCGTCGACCCGGTGCGGCGGCTCGCCGTGCCCGGCGCGGGCGGGGAGGTGGTCGCCGCCGGGCCCGCCGTCACGGCGGCGGTGCGGCAGGCGACGGGCTGGGCGCGGCTCGCGACGGCGGCCCAGGCGCTCGGCGTCGGACTCGCACTGCTGGAGCGGACCGTCGCCTACGTGCGGCAGCGCAGCCAGTTCGGGGCGCCGATCGGCTCCTTCCAGGCGGTCAAGCACCGGCTGGCGGACACGCTGATCGCCCTGGAGTTCGCGCGGCCGCTCGTGCACGGGGCGGCGCTCACCCTCACCGCCGCCGATGTCGCGGCGGCGAAGACCGCCGCGGGCGAGGCCGCGTACGCCGCCGCCCGCACCGCGCTCCAGCTCCACGGTGCCGTCGGCTACACCGACGAGCTGGACCTGTCGCTGTGGCTGCGCAAGGCGCGCCCGCTGCGGGACGCGTGGGGCACCCCGGCGCAGTGCAGGGCGGCGGTGCTGGAGGGCTGGGCCTCCGCCTCTGCGTAGCCGGGACGCAGCGGGGGGCGTGGCCGACGGGTGGGGCGCGGCCCGCTGCCGGCGTGCGCGGCCGGCGTGCGCGTGCGGATACGCCGTGCGCCGGTGCTGCCCGAACCACCTCCGCCGCCGGCACGCCGCCCTTCCGTCGGCGGGAACGGCCGCCGGTGCGGCCGTGCGCGCCGGTGCGGCCGGTGCCGGGCATGGCGCCTCTCTTCCCCGGGACCGCCCGATCCGCGTGAACCGCCTGTGCCGCGCGTAGCTCCGACGCCGCCACAAGCCCGTGCTTCCGGTGCACCAAAGCCCCGCACGTCCGCTCGCCGACACCGAACGGGAGCCGGGACCCGGGGCGTCCGGAGGCCGCCGGGCGGGTGGGCCCTCGCGTAGGCTTCACTGCACGTGGACGCAACTGGGGGCGGGGGCTGGCGGATGACGGCCGAGACGGCACGGCGGTGGGGATCGACCCTCGATTCGGTCGTCGTGTACGCGCAGGGGGCGCTCTGCCGCCGGCTGGCCCGGGGAGTCGTGCCGCCGGACGGCCGGGTGCGGGTGACGGGACTGCCCCGCTCACTGGACGCCGGTTCCCTGCGGGCACGGGTCCTGGGCGGGTCCGGCGTACGGGTCGCCGAAGCCCGGGTGGAGGTCGAGGCGGAGCCGGTCGCCGCCGAGAACTCCGACGCCCTGTGGCGCGAGGTCGAGCGGTTGCGCGACGAGCACGCGGCGGCGGAGGGGCGCAGGGACCGTCAACTCGGCCTGATCGAAGAGGTCCAGGCGTTGCGTCCGGTCCCGCCCACCCGCAGGCGCGAGGACCCGCACCGCCGCACACCGGTCGACGCCTGGCTCGGACTCGGCGACTTCGTCGACGAACGGCTGACGCTTCTTCACGCCGGGCTCGCCGAACTGGAGAAGGCGCTGCGCGCCGTCGACCACGAGTTCGACCTCGCGGTGGCAAGGCTCGAACGCGCCTCCACCGGCGCACCGTCGGCGCATGTGGAGACCACGGTCTCCGTGGTCCTGACACTCACCGGAACCGGGGCCGGGGCCGAAGCCGGAGTCGAGGTAGAGGCCGGAGCGCGAGCCGGAGCCGGGGTCGGAGAGGGCGGGCGGGAGCCGGGGCCGGAGGCGACGGAGGTGGAGCTGGAGTACGGGGTGCCGGGCGCGGTCTGGGTGCCCGCCTATCGGCTCACCCACCGTCAGGGCGACGGCAGCGGCCGACTGGTGCTGCGCGCCTCGGTCGCCCAGCGCACCGGCGAGGACTGGACGGGCGTACGCATCGGCCTGTCCACCGCCGACCTGCGTCGGCGTACGGACCTGCCGAGGCTCCGCTCGATCCGGATCGGGCGCCGTCAGCCCGCCCCCGCGCCCTCCGGTTGGCGCGAGCCCCCGGCAGGACTCGCCGACCTGTTCGTGGGTTACGACGCGGCGGGGCCGCGCCCCGCGGCCGGTGCCGAGGCCGGCGGCCTGCCCGTGGCTGTCGGTTCACCACCCGTTCCCGCCCCGCCGCCCCCGCAGGTTCCGCAGGGCTACGGCGCTCCGCCCGGGGCGCCGCCGGTCCCCGGCGGTACGGCCGGCCCCGCCCCGGCGGCATTCGGCGGCGGGGTGCCCGACCTCGCACGCCCGGCCGGGGCACGGCCGGGCGCCGGGCCTCGGGCGCGCGCTGCGTCCTTCGCGGCCCACGCCCCCGCTGCGCCTGCCGCTCCCGGCAGTCCCGCGCCGCCACCGCCGCGGGAGCCGGTGGCCGGGCCTCCGCGGCCCAGCGGTGCCGAGCTCGACTACGCCGGCCTCGTCCTCAGCGGTCCGGACGAGCAGCGCGGACGACGGGGGCGGCTCTTCCCGGCGCCGTCCGGCGACCTGGTGGCCGCCGAGCACCGCCGCCGGGCCGAGGGGGTGGCCGCCCTGCCGCTGCCCGGGCACGCCGTACGGCCCCGCGAGTCGGCGGGCTCCTTCGACCACCGCTTCGACTCCGCCGCACGCGCCGACGTTCCGTCGGACGGCACCTGGCACACCGTCACCGTCACGGAGATGCCGGTCGATCTGCGTACGGAGTACGTCTGTGTGCCGTCCGTCGAGGAGACCGTGTACGCCACGCTGGTGCTCTCCAACGCCACCGGACGGGCGCTCCTGGCCGGCCCGGTGGAGGTCACCGTCGACGACGGCTTCGTCCTGACCGCCGCACTGCCCACGCTCGCCCCCGGCGGGGAGCGCCGGGTGGGCCTCGGGCCGGCCGAGGCCGTCCGGGTCACCCGGCGTACCGAGCTGCGCGAGTCCGCCGCGGGGCTGCGCAACGGCACCACCGTGCTCGACCACCGCGTCCACGTGGAGCTGGCCAACCGGCTGGGGAGCCCTGTCACCGTGGAGGTCCACGAGCGCGTCCCGGTCACCTCGGAACCGGACGTCCGGATCGAGGAGCGCGCCGACTGGGCGGCGCCCGTGGACGGTGACGGGCCCGAGCACCACGCCCCGGGTGCCCGCGTCTGGCGGGTGGACCTTCCCGCCGGCGGCAGCGCCGCGCTCGACGGTGGCTACGAGATCCGCATCCCGGCCGGCAAGGGTCTGGCCGGCGGCAACCGGAGGAGCTGACTCCATGTCCACCGTCCCGCCGCCGATCCCCCTTCCCGTCACCGCCGTCACGTGCCTGGAGGACCGGGCCCACGTCGAGCGCGTCGCCGTGCTCGACCTGGAGGCCGGGGTCCAGCGGCTGCGTCTCGGACCCGTCGCCGCGACGGCCGTCGATCGCACCCTGCACGCCGAGCTGACGACCGATCACGCGGAGCGTCCGGCGAGCGTGCTCGATCTGCGGATCGTCCGCGACTGGACGCCGCGGAACCCGCAGCCGCCCACCGGCGACGACTCGGCACTCCGCCGTCGCGAGCACCAACTCCAGGAAGAACAGCATGCCCTGGAACAGCGGCGCGACCGCCTCCGGGCCCGCCTCGACCTGCTCGGCCGGCTCGCCGCCGATCTGCTGCGGGAGATCGGTGAGGGCGCCGGGGCGGGCGAGGCCGAACCGGAGCGCTGGGCCCGTGAACTGGACCGGGTGGACACCGATCGCGACACCCGCGGCGAGGAACTCCGCACCGTGGAGGCCCGGCTGGCCACCGTCGCGGCCGGACTCGGGGAGACCCGCCGGGCGCTGGCCCTCGCCGAGACGGAGCCCGCCGAGCTGATCGGCCACATCGAGCTGACCGTGGACGCCGCGGCGGCCGGACCGGCCCGCCTGAGGCTCAGCCATCTGACTCCGTGTGCCCTGTGGCGGCCCGTCTACCGGGCCGTGCTCGACGGCGGGACCCTGACGCTGGAGACCGACGCGATGGTCTGGCAGCGCACCGGCGAGGACTGGTCGGACGCACGGCTGACGTTCTCGACCGCCCGCTCGGCACTCGCCACCGACCCGCCGCGGCTCGGCGAGGACCGGCTGACGCTCAGGGACCGCTCCGCGGCCGAGCGCCGCACGGTCGACGTCGAACTGCGCGAGGAGGAGATCGGGGACCTCGGCCCGGCGCCGGTGGTCGGCCTGCCCGGGGTGGACGACGGCGGCGAGGTCCGGGTGCTGGAGTCCCCCGCCCCGGTCTCGGTGGCCGGCGACGGCCGCGCCCACCGGGTGCCCGTCTCCGCCTTCACGATCGACGCGCGAAGCGAGTACGCCTGCTCACCCGAGCTGTCCCCGCTGGTCACGCAGGTGGTGCGGTTCGACAACCGATCCGGTCACGCACTGCTCGCGGGGCCCGTGGACCTGATCCGCGGCAGCGGCTTCACCGGCCGCGGCACCCTGGACTTCACGGCCCCCGGCGCCCCGGCCGAGCTGGCCTTCGGCAGCTCCGACGACCACCGTGTGGTGCGGGAGGCGGAGGAGGCCCGCTCCACCGCCGGGATCACACAGCGGACCGTGGTCACCCGCACGGTCCGGCTGCACCTGTCCCGCTTCTCCGCCCCCGGGGAGCAGGGGGATCGGGTGGTCGTCCTCCGCGAGCGGATCCCGGTGTCCGAGGTCTCGGCGGTGGAGGTGAGCCTGCGCAAGGAAGCCTGCTCGCCGCCGCCCGACGTGCTCGACGCCGACGGCATGGCCCGCTGGGACGTCGCCCTCCCGCCCGGCGGCCACCGCACGGTCACGCTGGTCTACGAACTCTCGGCGAGCGCCAGGGTCACCGGGCTCTGAGACCCCGCTCCGACCACGAACGTCGTCAACGGCGCCGTACCGTTCGCAGGTCCCGGCCCGGCCGCCAGACGCGGACGACCAGTTCGTCGCCCTCGACCCCGATCCGCACGACCTCCGTCAGCTCCACCCGGAAGAGGTGGAACGGCTCCGGTGCCTCGGTCGCCGACTGGAACGGGGCCTTCGCCTCCGCGTCGGTCACCTCGACGGCTCGTCCACCGACACGGACGTCCCCGTCGGCCATGGAGTCGTCCGCGCCCGGATTGGCGTGGATCGCGAACCGCGGGTCGCGCAGCAGGTCCGTCGCCTTGCGGGAGTCCGGCATCATCCCGAGCCACAGCTCCCCGGAGCGGAAGGTCACCTCCAGCCCGCTGAGCCGTGGCGATCCGTCCCTTCGGAGGGTCGCGAGGACATGGTGCCTGTACTTCTCGAAGCGCTCCCGCACCACCGTGGCGAAGTCCGGCTCCGCGGCCTGAAAGTCTGCCCAGCTGTTGCTCATGGGCCCAGGAAACCCCGAATACCGGACATCCGCCGTCCGGTATCCCGAGCAGGGTGCCGTGACGGCCGGCACATCACCCCGACGGCGGCCAGCTCGTACCGCCCCGGTCGGGGTCCGGGGAGGGTCCGGGGGACACCGGGGTCAGGAGCGTACGATCCCCAGCTCGCGCGCGTTCGCCAGCCACAACGGGAACTCGGACAGCAGGCGGTCGTACAGCTCCGCGTCCGGGACCTTCCGCGGGTCCTGCCCGGCGTGGAAGAAGCCCGCGTTGTCGACGGGTCGCTTGGCGGGGACCGCGAGGTCGTCGAGTCTGCGCAGGAACTCGAACTGCCGGCTGCCGGGGTCGCCGAAGCCGATGAACTGCCAGAACATCGGCAGCTTGGCCGCCTTGCACACATAGCGTTCCGCAGCGGCCCGGTTGCTGGGGCCGCCGTCGGTCTGGAAGACGACGAGTGCCGGCTCGGTTGCGCCGCTGTCCAGATAGTGGTCGATGACCGCGTCCATGGCGAGGTGGTAGTTGGTCCTGCCCATGTGACCGAGGCCGGCCACGATCCGGTCTATCCGGCCCTCGTGGTCGGCGAGTTCGATGTCGGTCTCGGCGTCGATGTCCGTGGAGAAGACGACGACGGGGACGCGCCCGTCGTCGTCCAGATTGGCCGATAGCCCGAGGACCCGGTCCGCGAGGGCCTGGACGCTGCCGTCCCCGTAGTACGGCCTCATCGAACCGGAGTGGTCGAGCACCAGATAGACCGCCGCGCGCCGGTCGCTCAGCCCGTGCTTCGCCAGCGACACCGCCGCGGACTTGTAGAGGCTGACGAGCGCCGGAGCGGTCTCCTCGATCTTGCGCAGGCTGATCGCCGCCATGGACATGTCTCCGTTCGCCGGGCTCTCGGGTGCCGCTGGGCCGCGCCCGTGCCGTGAGACTACGCGCGGAACCGGGACGCCCAGGGGCGAATGCCCGGAATCCGGGGCGGGGTCCGCGCACACGCCACCGGGTGAGCGGGGCGCGAGGCTACGACCGCGTACCGTCACCGCGGAAGACGCCGCGGCGCCCGCCCATCATCCGGTCGGGGACGGGGGCAGGCGCCGCGTCTGTTCCGTACGCCTTTGTACGGGACGTATATGAGGGACCGTCAGCATACGGTCCTGATGGTGGACTCGCCGGATCAGACCGTCAGGGCCCGGTCCGTCGGGCGGATCGGGGCGGGCAGTTCGCTCGCGCCCGTGAGGTAGCGGTCCACTCCGCGGGCAGCGGAGCGGCCCTCGGCGATGGCCCAGACGATCAGCGACTGGCCGCGTCCCGCGTCGCCGGCGACGTAGACGCCGTCGATGTTGGTGGCGAAGTCCGCGTCGCGCGCGATGTTGCCGCGCTCGTCCAGGGCCAGGCCGAACTGGGTGACCAGGCCGTTCTCGACGTCGGTGCCGGTGAAGCCCATGGCGAGGGTGACCAGCTGGGCCGGGATGACCCGCTCCGTGCCGGGCTTCGGGGCCGGCCTGCCGTCGACGAACTCGACCTCGACGAGGTGCAGGGACTGGACGTTGCCGTCCGCGTCGCCCTCGAAGTGGGTGGTGGAGACGGAGTAGACCCGCTCGCCGCCCTCCTCGTGCGCGGACGTCACCTTGTAGAGCATCGGGAACGTCGGCCACGGCTGGCCGGCGCTGCGCTCCTCGCCCGGCCGGGGCATGATCTCCAGCTGGGTGACGGACGCCGCGCCCTGGCGGTGGGCGGTACCGACGCAGTCGGCGCCGGTGTCGCCGCCGCCGATGACGACGACGTGCTTGCCCTCGGCGGTGATCGGCGGGGTCACGAAGTCGCCCTCGACGACCTTGTTGGAGAGCGGCAGGTACTCCATCGCCTGGTGGATGCCGTTCAGTTCACGGCCCTGCACCGGGAGGTCCCGCGCGGTCGTGGCACCGGCGGCGATGACCACCGCGTCGAACCGCTTGCGCAGGTCAGTCGCCGTGAGGTCGCGGCCGATCTCGATCCCGGTACGGAACTTGGTGCCCTCCGCGCGCATCTGCTCGATACGCCGGTTGATGTGCCGCTTCTCCATCTTGAACTCGGGAATCCCGTAGCGGAGGAGGCCGCCGATGCGGTCGGCGCGCTCATAGACGACGACGGTGTGGCCGGCCCGCGTCAGCTGCTGGGCGGCGGCGAGGCCGGCCGGCCCCGAGCCGATCACCGCGACGGTCCTGCCGGACAGCCGCTCCGGCGGCTGCGGCTTGACGTCACCCGTGTCCCACGCCTTGTCGATGATCGAGACCTCGACGTTCTTGATGGTGACGGCGGGCTGGCTGATGCCGAGGACGCACGCCGACTCGCACGGGGCGGGGCACAGCCGTCCGGTGAACTCCGGGAAGTTGTTCGTGGCGTGCAGCCGCTCGCTGGCCGCCTGCCAGTTCTCGCGGTAGGCGTAGTCGTTCCACTCCGGGATGAGGTTCCCGAGCGGGCAGCCGTTGTGGCAGAACGGGATGCCGCAGTCCATGCAGCGCCCGGCCTGCTTGCTGATGATCGGCAGCAGGGAGCCGGGGACGTAGACCTCGTTCCAGTCCTTGACGCGCTCGGCGACGGGGCGGGTCTCGGCGACCTCGCGCCCGGTGGTCAGGAAGCCCTTGGGGTCAGCCATGGGTCGCCGCCTCCATCATCTTCTCGGTGGTCTCCCGCTCGGAGAGACCGGCGAGCTCAGCGGCGTCCTTGGCGGCGAGCACGGCCTTGTACGTGGTCGGGATGATCTTGCTGAACCGGTCCGCGGCGGCGGGCCAGTCGGCGAGGAGCTTCTCGGCCACGGTGGAACCCGTCTCCTCGTGGTGGCGGCGCACGACGTCGTGCAGCCACTCCTTGTCGGCCTCGCTCGGGGTCTCGACGGCGTTCGCGTTGCCGGCGTTGACGTTGTCCTTGTCGAGGTCGACGACGTAGGCGACACCGCCGGACATGCCGGCTGCGAAGTTTCGTCCCGTCTCGCCGAGGACGACGGCGTGGCCGCCCGTCATGTACTCGCAGCCGTGGTCGCCCACGCCCTCGGAGACAACCAGCGCACCGGAGTTGCGGACGCAGAAGCGCTCGCCGGTGCGGCCGCGCAGGAACAGCTCGCCGCCGGTGGCGCCGTAGGCGATGGTGTTGCCCGCGATGGTCGAGTACTCGGCCAGGTGGTCGGCGCCGCGGTCGGGGCGGACGACGACCCGGCCGCCGGAGAGGCCCTTGCCGACGTAGTCGTTGGCGTCGCCCTCCAGGCGCAGCGTGACGCCGCGCGGCAGGAAGGCTCCGAAGGACTGGCCGGCGGAGCCGGTGAAGGTGATGTCGATGGTGTCGTCGGGCAGGCCCGCACCGCCGAACTTCTTCGTCACCTCGTGGCCGAGCATGGTTCCGACGGTCCGGTTGATGTTCCGGATCGCGACCTGGGCGCGGACCGGCTGGGCCTCCTCGGCGCTGTCCGCGGCCAGCGCGTCCGCGGACAGCTTGATCAGCTCGTTGTCCAGGGCCTTCTCCAGGCCGTGGTCCTGCTCGACCAGCTGGTGGCGGACGGCGCCCTCGGGCAGCTCGGGCACGTGGAACAGCGGTGCCAGGTCGAGCCCCTGGGCCTTCCAGTGGTTCACGGCGCGCGTGGTGTCCAGCAGCTCGGCGTGGCCGACGGCCTCGTCCAGGGTGCGGAAGCCCAGCTCGGCGAGGATCTCGCGCACCTCCTCGGCGATGAACTCGAAGAAGTTGACGACGAACTCGGCCTTGCCGGTGAAGCGCTCGCGCAGGACCGGGTTCTGCGTGGCGATGCCGACCGGGCAGGTGTCCAGGTGGCAGACGCGCATCATGATGCAGCCGGAGACGACGAGCGGGGCGGTCGCGAAACCGAACTCCTCGGCACCGAGGAGTGCGGCGATGACGACGTCGCGGCCGGTCTTCAACTGGCCGTCGGTCTGCACGACGATGCGGTCGCGGAGGCCGTTGAGCAGCAGCGTCTGCTGGGTCTCGGCAAGGCCGAGCTCCCAGGGGCCGCCCGCGTGCTTCAGCGAGGTGAGCGGCGATGCGCCGGTGCCGCCGTCGTGGCCGGAGATGAGGACCACGTCCGCGTGGGCCTTGGAGACGCCCGCGGCGACCGTGCCGACGCCGACCTCGGACACCAGCTTCACGTGGATGCGGGCGGCCGGGTTGGCGTTCTTCAGGTCGTGGATCAGCTGCGCCAGGTCCTCGATCGAATAGATGTCGTGGTGCGGCGGCGGGGAGATCAGGCCGACCCCCGGGGTGGAGTGCCGGGTCTTGGCGACCCACGGGTAGACCTTGGGCCCGGGCAGCTGGCCGCCCTCGCCGGGCTTGGCTCCCTGGGCCATCTTGATCTGGATGTCGTCCGCGTTGACCAGGTACTCGGAGGTCACGCCGAAGCGGCCGGAGGCGACCTGCTTGATGCTGGAGCGGCGCGCCGGGTCGTACAGGCGGTCCGGGTCCTCGCCTCCCTCGCCGGTGTTGGACTTGCCGCCCAGCTGGTTCATGGCGATGGCGAGGGTTTCGTGCGCCTCCTTGGAGATGGAGCCGTACGACATGGCGCCGGTGGAGAAGCGCCTGACGATCTCGCTGACCGGCTCGACCTCCTCGACGGGGATCGACGGGCGGCCGGACTTGAAGCCGAACAGGCCGCGGAGCGTCATCAGGCGCTCGGACTGCTCGTTCACCCGGCCCGTGTACTGCTTGAAGATGTCGTACCGCTTGGTGCGCGTGGCGTGCTGCAGGCGGAAGACGGTCTCCGGGTCGAACAGGTGCGGCTCGCCCTCGCGGCGCCACTGGTACTCGCCGCCGATCTCCAGCGCGCGGTGCGCCGGCGCGATGCCGCTGGCCGGGTACGCCTTGGCGTGCCGGGCGGCGACCTCCTCGGCGACGACGTCGAGCCCGGCCCCGCCGATCTTGGTGGCGGTGCCGTCGAAGTACTTGGCGACGAAGACGTCGTCGAGACCGACGGCCTCGAAGACCTGGGCGCCGCGGTAGGAGGCGACGGTCGAGATGCCCATCTTGGACATGACCTTGAGGACGCCCTTGCCGAGGGCCTTGATCAGGTTGCGGATCGCCTGCTCGGGCTCCAGGCCCTCGATGAAGGTACCGGCCCGCAGCAGGTCCTCCACGGACTCCATCGCCAGGTACGGGTTGACCGCGGCGGCGCCGTAGCCGATGAGCAGCGCGACGTGGTGCACCTCGCGGACGTCGCCGGCCTCGACCAGCAGGCCCACCTGGGTGCGCTGCTTGGTGCGGATGAGGTGGTGGTGGACGGCGGAGGTGAGCAGCAGCGACGGGATCGGCGCGTGCTCGGCGTCGGAGTGCCGGTCGGAGAGCACGATCAGCCGGGCGCCGCCCTCGATGGCGGCGTCGGCCTCGGCGCAGACCTCGTCCAGCCGGGCGGCGAGGGCGTCGCCTCCGCCGGAGACCCGGTAGAGACCGGACAGCGTGACGGCCTTCATGCCGGGCATGTCGCCGTCGGCGTTGATGTGGATGAGCTTGGCCAGCTCGTCGTTGTCGATCACCGGGAACGGCAGGGTGACCGAGCGGCAGGACGCCGCGGTCGGCTCAAGCAGGTTGCCCTGCGGTCCGAGCGAGGAGAGCAGCGAGGTGACCAGTTCCTCGCGGATGGCGTCCAGCGGCGGGTTGGTGACCTGCGCGAACAGCTGGGTGAAGTAGTCGAACAGCAGCCGCGGGCGCTCGGAGAGGGCCGCGATCGGCGAGTCGGTGCCCATGGAGCCGATCGGCTCGGCGCCGGTGCGGGCCATCGGCGCGAGCAGGACGCGCAGTTCCTCCTCGGTGTAGCCGAAGGTCTGCTGGCGGCGGGTGACCGAGGCGTGGGTGTGCACGATGTGCTCGCGCTCGGGCAGGTCGCCGAGCTCGATAATCCCGGCCTCGAGCCATTCCTCGTAGGGGTGCTCGGCGGCCAGCGACGCCTTGATCTCGTCGTCCTCGATGATGCGGTGCTCGGCGGTGTCGACGAGGAACATCCGGCCCGGCTGGAGGCGGCCCTTGCGGACGACCTTGGCCGGGTCGATGTCCAGGACGCCGACCTCGGAGGAGAGCACGACGAGGCCGTCGTCGGTGACCCAGTAGCGGCCGGGGCGCAGGCCGTTGCGGTCGAGGACCGCGCCGACCTGGGTGCCGTCGGTGAAGGTGACGCAGGCCGGTCCGTCCCACGGCTCCATCATCGTGGAGTGGTACTGGTAGAAGGCGCGCCGGGCGGGGTCCATGGAGTCGTGGTTCTCCCACGCCTCGGGGACCATCATCAGCACGCTGTGGGGCAGCGAGCGGCCGCCGAGGTGGAGCAGTTCCAGGACCTCGTCGAAGGAGGCGGAGTCGGAGGCGTCCGGGGTGCAGACCGGGAAGATCCGGTCCAGGTCCCTGTCTCCGAACAGCTCGCTGACCAGCTGCGACTCACGGGCCCGCATCCAGTTGCGGTTGCCCTTGACGGTGTTGATCTCACCGTTGTGCGCCACGAAGCGGTACGGGTGGGCGAGCGGCCAGCTCGGGAACGTGTTCGTGGAGAAGCGCGAGTGGACCAGTGCCACGGCGGTGGCGAGACGGCGGTCCGAGAGGTCGGGGAAGAAGGGCTCCAGCTGGCCGGTGGTCAGCATGCCCTTGTAGACGATGGTGCGGGCCGAGAGCGACGGGAAGTACACGCCCGCCTCGCGCTCGGCGCGCTTGCGCAGCACGAACGCCTTGCGGTCGAGGGCGATGCCGCTGATCTTCTCGCCTCCCGCGGAGCCTTCGGCCCGGGAGGTCTCCCCGCTCACGAAGAGCTGGCGGAAGGCGGGCATCGTCGAACGGGCGGTGGCGCCCAGCAGCTCGGGTGCGACGGGGACGTCCCGCCAGCCGAGGACGGCGAGACCCTCTTCGGCGGCGATCGTCTCGATCCGTGAGACGGCCTCGTCCTCGTCACCCCGGGGGACGAAGGCGATGCCGACGGCGTACGAACCGGCCTCGGGAAGCTCGAATCCGGCGACCTCGCGCAGGAAGGCGTCGGGCACCTGGAGCAGGATGCCGGCCCCGTCGCCGGAGTCGGGCTCGGAGCCGGTGGCGCCGCGGTGCTCGAGGTTGCGCAGAACGGTCAACGCCTGCTCGACCAGCTCATGGCTGGCAACACCGGTGAGGGTGGCCACGAACCCGACACCGCAGGCGTCGTGTTCGTTACGGGGGTCGTACATCCCCTGCGGAGCGGGGCGACCGTCCATGGGCGACCAGGCGTCGGAACGCATCGGCTCTCCCGTCGTCGTCGTGGCATATGGCGGTGCCGAGGGACGACGTTGGCCCTCCGCTGAAATTTCGTGCAGGTTACATGATGGAGTGGTTCTCGGGAAGCGGATACCCCATTCCAACATGCGGACACCGCGCTATGAGGATCTGATAGCGGCGCAGGTGGGGGCGGGTGCGGACAGATCGGTTCGGGATCGGCGTCCACGGACCCGGGATGCTGAGCAGGCTTCGTTGCCCACAGCGCGTGTGGCTCATGCCCAGCGGTTAACGATTCGAAACCGCCGGGTAACGGCTCATGATGTGAGGCCAAGAACAAGTGTCGCACCTCACGGGCCGATAGGGCAGCAGGACATAGGTCACAGCCTCGGGAGGACTCCCCGGAGGCTGTGACGACGCCGTTCCCGGCACCCCGCCCCGCACCCGCGCCACGCCCTACACCGCGGCGCCGACCAGGCTTCCGATCCCGTACGTCACCGCTGCCGCGGCGCCGCCCAGGGCCAGCTGCCGCACCCCGCTGAACCACCAGCCGCGGGCGGTCACCCTGGACACCAGCGCGCCGCAGCCGAACAGCCCCAGGAGCGCCAGCAGCACCGCGGGCCACAGCGAGGTGGCCCCCAGCAGGTACGGCAGGACCGGCAGCAGCGCACCCAGGGCGAACGAACCGAACGACGAGACGGCGGCGAGCGCCGGCGAGGGCAACTCGTCCGGGTCGATGCCCAGCTCCTCGCGGGCGTGGATCTCCAGAGCCTGCTCGGGGTCCTTGGACAGCTGGATGGCCACCTCGCGGGCCAGCCGGGGCTCGACTCCGCGGGCCACGTACAGCGCTGCCAGCTCCTCCATCTCGTCGACCGGGTGCTTGCGCAGCTCACGCCGCTCGACGTCCAGCTCCGCCTGGACGAGCTCGCGCTGCGAGGCGACCGAGGTGTACTCGCCGGCGGCCATCGAGAAGGCGCCGGCCGCGAGACCGGCGAAGCCCGTGATCACGATGGTCTGCGGGGAGGCCGAGCCGCCGGCGACCCCGGTCATCAGGGCGAGGTTGGAAACGAGCCCGTCCATCGCGCCGAACACCGCGGGACGCAGCCAGCCGCCGCTGACGTCCCGGTGCGTGTGATTGTCGCGGTGCGCCTCGTGAAGCGTCGCCTCGGTCTCGATGATGGACACAGCTCTCCCCTCGAACCCGAGCGGTCCGCGTCCGCGTCCCGCCCCTTTTCCCGCTCTCGAAAGTACGCGCGACGTAAGGGGCGCGCCAGCAAGGCAGGCTTTACTTACCTGACCGGGGAGGTGCGCTCCGCCGTTGGGCCGGATGCATGAACCGATGTCCCGCGCGCCCCCACCCGGCGCCCCGCGGGGGACAGATCGGGGAACAGGCCCGAGGGGGGTGCGAAGGAGTGGCGCGGTGGACTGGATTGCATGCGATCGGGCCCGCGGCGCGCTTCTGGGACTCGCGGTGGGCGACGCCCTCGGCGCACCGGCGGAGAACATGCGGCCGTCCGAGATCCGCCGCCGCTGGGGCCGTATCGAGGGCTTCGTGACCGACAGCCCCGCCGGCACGGACGACACGGAGTACGCGATCTTCTCGGGGCTGCTGCTCGCCCGGCACGGGTCGGCGCTGACCGTGGCCCACGTCGAGAAGGCGTGGCACCACTGGATCGCCGATCTGGACGAGGGGCCGTTCCGCGGCGCCGGCTTCAGCGAACGCGGCACGCTGGAGAACCTGCGCCGGGGACTGGCGGCGCCCATCACCGCGCAGCACCGGCACGCCTGGAGCGACGGGCTCGCGATGCGGGCGGCACCCTTCGGCGTGTTCGCCGCGGGCCGACCCGACGAGGCCGCGCGGCTGGTGGCCGTCGACGGCTGCGTGAGCCATGACGGCGAGGGCATCTACGGCGGGCAGGCGGTGGCGGCGGGGGTGGCCGCGGCGATGGCCGGGGCCGGCCCGGCGGGAGTGATCGGCGCGGCCCTGTCCGTCGTCCCCCTCGACTCCTGGACCTCGCGCTCCATGCGCCGGGCGGTCGTCGCGGCGGAACGCGCCGGGACGGATCCGCTCGGCCGCGAACGGACGGTCCGCTCCGCCGTCGTCGTGGGCGGCTACCCGTGGACCGACCTGGCTCCCGAGGCCGTCGGCCTCGCCTTCGGGGCGTTCGCGGCGGCCCGCGGCGACTTCCGCACGTCGGTGCTGACCGCGGTGAACATGGGCCGCGACGCCGACACCACCGCGGCGGTCGCGGGCGCGCTGGCCGGCGCGATGTCGGGCGCCTCCGCCATCCCGCCGGACTGGGCCGCCGCGATCGGCCCCGTCCGCGGCAGTTGCCTCCCCTCGATGCGCGGCCACCACGTCCTGGAGATCGCGGACCTGCTCACTCCGTACGACGAGTCCGAGGCCCTGTCATGACCCCCCGCCCCCTCGACCCGGCGGCCCCGGACCACCCCGCCCCCGACACCCCGGACTCCCCTCCGGACCTGACGTCGGACCCGTCGGGCACCTCCGACGAGGACCGCGGTGAGGGAGCGCCGGCCCCGAGCCCCGGACCGGTCGGCGCCGGGGAGGACGCGGTGGGGCACGACCGCCACGGCGAGATGGGCGAGGTCGAGCGTCGGCAGGGCGAGGACGGCTGCCGGGTGGAGGCTCGGTACGGCGAGGGTGCAGTGGAAGGGCACGGCGGGGGCGGCGAAGGTGCGGGTGCGTACGGCGAGCGCCGGCAGGGCGGGGACGCGGAAGGTGCGGGTGCGTACGGCGAAGGCGAGGGGCAACCACACCACGGGGACACGGACCCGGCCGAGCGACACCGCGAGCGCGAGGGGCAACCACACCACCGCGAGGGGCAACCACACCACGGGGACACGGAGCCGGCCGAGCGACACCGCGGGGCGCCCGGGACGCCGGCGGGCACCGGTCCGGCGGACCGGGGCGCGGCACGGCACGGTCCCCGCCCGGCGGGCGGGCCCTCGGCCGGTCCCCCGGGTGCGGACCACGCGGCACGGCAGCGCCCGGGAAATGCGGAACACTCCCGCCCGGCAGGACGGCCGGGGCACGGGGCGGACCCGCCGCGGCGGCACTCGGCACCGGGCGGCCGGGCGGGCGGCACGGCCGCGGACGGCGGCCGGGCCGCCCGTCGGGCCCGGCCGCAGGACGCCCACGATGCCGGGACCGGTGCCGGCGGTCCCGTCTCGGGGTGGGGCTACTCCTCCTGGCCGCACCGGGCCGCGGTCCGCCCCGGCGAGGCCCCCGGCTCCCTGGGGCGCACCACTCCCCCCTCCGACGACGCGTACCGCGCACGGATCGAGGGGCTGCTGCTGGGCCTCGCCGCCGGAGACGCCGCCGGATGGCCCGCCGCCCGGCACCGGGCCGCGCGGATGCCGGAGTGGACCCGGCGCCTCACCCGTGAGCTGGACACGTTCGCCGAGCAGAACGCCACGACCACGCTCCCGGTTCCCATCGCCCTGAACCAGCCCCCGGAACCACTACGCCTGGGCCCGTCCGACGACGCCGAGTGGGCCGCCTTCACCGCCGAGACCGTCCTCGCCTCCGCCGGTGAGCGGTTCGACGGACTCGACCCCTGCCGCCGCATGCGCGCGGCCGTCGACGCCGCCTGGAACTCCCTGGCCGGAAAGATCGCCGCGGCCGAGGCCCGCGCCCCCGAGGTCGAGGCGGCCGTGCCGCCACTCCGGGCCCGGATCTCCGTGCGCGCGGGACTCGGCAATCTCGCGACCGGGCTGCGCCCGCCCGCCACCGGCCACGACAACCCGCACTACTTCGACGACGCCGCCTGCGTCCGGGCCGCGGTGCTCGCCGTCGTCCACCCCGGTGATCCGCGGAACGCCGCCGACCTCGCCGAGTTCGACGCCCGGTACACCCAGGACGGCGACGGGGTGCACGGCGCCCGTGCCATGGCGGCCGCCGTCGCCGCGGCGCTCGGCGGCGCACGGGTGGACGCGGCCGTCGGCGCCGCCCTGGCCGAACTCCCCGCGGCCACCGAGATCGGCCGCAACGCCCGGCACGCCCTCGCACTCGCCCGCGACGCGGAGGACGCCTTCTCCCTCGTGCCCCTGCTGGAACACCAGATCGTCGACCACGTCTACAGCTACGGCATCGCCGCCGCCGAGACCGTGCCCGTCGCCCTCGCCCTGGTGACGGCGGCGCGCGGCGGGGTGGGCGGGGCCCTGCCGGCCGCCGCGTGCCTGTCGCGCGTGGCCGACTCGGCGCCCGCCCTGGCCGGTGCGCTGTCCGGGGCCATCTGCGGCGGCACGGCCGTGCCCGCGGCGTGGCGGGACGCCTGCCGTATCCTGGCCGGCTGCGCCCTCCCCCGTCTCGCCGGTACGGATCTCGTCGAACTCGCGGGACGGCTCGCCCGTGGGGTCCGCCCCCCGGACAGTTCCGCGGGCGCGCCGCACACCCCGCCGTCCACCGCACCGCCGGGCGCGGCACCCCTTTCGTCCCCGGCCGCCCGCCTGCACGGCGCCGACCGGACCGCGGGCCCGTAACTCGCCTGTACCGTGCGCGAATCCCCGACGCGGCCTGCCCCGCCCGCACCCACCCCGGGTGGACAATTCCGACATGACACTCTCAGCGCACCCGGTCGCGACGCTCGACGACCGCATCACGGGCTCCCTCGTCGGCGCGGCGGTGGGCGACGCTCTCGGCGGGCCGGTCGAGGGCTACACGCCGGAGCAGATCGTGGAGCGCCACGGCGGCCGCGTCCGGGGCGTCGTCGGCCCCTGGCACGGCGCCGACTGGCGCACCGCCCGCCCCATCGCGCCGTACCACAAGGGCGACGGACACGTCACTGACGACACCCTGATGACGCACGCGCTGGTCCGGGTCTACGCCACGGTCCGGGACCACCTCGACGCGTACGCCGTCGCCGACCACCTCGTGCCCGACCTCGTCTCCACCCCGCGCTGGATTCCCGAGCTGGAGGCCGAGGCCCTGCCCCTGCAACGGGTGTTCCTCGCCGAGAAATGGCTCGCGGCGCGGCTGCACTACGGCCATGTCGACCCCCGCGAGGCCGGCACCGGGAACATCGTCAACTGCGGTGCGGCCATGTACATGGCCCCCGTCGGCCTGGTCAACGCCGCCGCCCCGGCCGCCGCCTACGCGGAGGCCCTGGACGTGGCGGGCGCCCACCAGTCCTCCTACGGGCGGGAGGCCGCGGGCGTCCTCGCCGCCGCGGTCGCCGCCGCCTGCACGCCCGGCGCCGGCCCGGAGACCGTCGTCGAGGCCTCGCTGTCCCTCGCCAAGGACGGCACCCGCTCCGCGATCGAGGCGGTGGCCGAAGTCGCCCGCCGGTACAGCGACTTCGAGCCCGCGCTCCGTCCACTCCGCGAGGCCGTCGCCCCCTTCGACAGCGTCGGGCCCGACTACCGCGCCCCGTCCCTCGCCGCCCGCCGCCCCTCCCGGCTGCACTCCGTGGAGGAACTCCCCATCGCGCTGGGCATGCTGCTCATCGGTGACGGCGACTACCGCAGGACCGTGCTGGGCTGCGTCAACTACGGCCGGGACTGCGATTCGATCGCCACGATGGCCGGCGCGATCGCGGGCGCGTTGTACGGCGGGGAGCCGATCCCGGCCGAGTGGGTCAAGACCGTCGCCGAGGCCAGCCGCCTCGATCTGCACGCCCCGGCCCGCACGCTCACGGAGGTCGCCCGCGAGATCTTCGCCCGCGACACCCGCCGCCGCCGGGCGCACGAGGCCGCCTTCGCCGAACTGACGGACGCCCGGTGAGCCTCCGGCTCACCTGGGTCCAGCCCGAGGACCTGGTCGGCCACGAGCTCCGCCAGGCCGCCGAGGACGGCCGCGACGCCGCTGCGGCCGCGCTCCGCTGGCGTACCGCGGGCGGCGCCCCGGCGCCCTGGGCCGCGGGCGCCTCGCCCCGGCCCGCCGACCCCCGGCTGCGCAGGCTGGCGACCCGGCTGCTGGACGAACTGGACGCGCTCCCCGCTCCGTTCGCCGACCGCGAGCCGACGGACCTGCCGGCCATCCGGGCCGCGTGCCCCGACTGGCCCACGTCCGGTTCGCGGGAGGAGAGCGGGGGAGGCACGGTCGGCCGGCCACGAGGCGCGCCCCGGCGCGGACGGGACGGGCCACTGGAGCAGCGGCTGCACGCCGCCTGGCTCGGCCGGGCGGCCGGCTGTCTGCTCGGCAAGCCCGTGGAGAAGCTCCCCCTGCACGCCATCCGCGCACTCGCCCGCGCGACCGGCAACTGGCCGCTGTCGACCTGGTTCACCGCCGAGGGCGTGCCTCCGCGGCTGCTTGCCGCCCACCCCTGGAACCGCCGCTCCGCCACCACCTCGCTCGCCGAGAACATCGACGGCATGCCCGAGGACGACGACCTCGACTACCCGCTGCTGAACCTGCTCCTCCTCCAGCGGTACGGACAGGACTTCGGCACCGCCGACGTGGCCCGGCTCTGGCTGGACGAACTCCCCGCAGGCCGTACCTTCACCGCCGAGCGGGTCGCGTACCGCAATCTCCTCCACGGCGTGGAGCCGCCGGAGACCGCGACCCGGCACAACCCCTTCCGGGAGTGGATCGGCGCCGTGATCCGCGCAGACGTCCACGGCTGGACCCACCCGGGCGACCCGGCCGCCGCGGCCGAACAGGCCCACCGCGACGCGGTGCTCACCCACACCGCGAACGGCGTGTACGGGGCCATGTTCGTCGCGGCCGCGCTCGCCGTAGCGGCCGGCGGCGGTACCGACGTGCATGCGTGCCTGCGCGAGGGGCTCCGAGTCGTCCCGCCCCGTTCGCGGCTCGCGCGGGCCGTGCGGCACGCGATCGCCACCGCCGCCGCGCACGGCGACTTCGACACCGTCGTGGACCGGCTGCACGCCGCACACGGTGCCTACCACTGGGTGCACGTCGTCCCCAACGCCGCTCTGCTCGCCGCCGCGCTCACCCATGCGGACGGCGACTTCACCGGTTCCGTCTGCCGTGCCGTGTCGGGCGGCTGGGACACGGACTCCAACGGCGCCACCGCCGGTTCGCTGGCCGGGCTGCTCGCCGGGCGCCCCGACCGGCTGCCCGAGCGCTGGACCGCCCCGCTCAAGAACCGTCTCGCCACCACGGTCGGCGGGTTCGACGGCATCGGCTTCGACTCGCTCGCCCGCCTCACGTGCGACCGCACCACTCTCCGGGAGGACCCGCACCCATGACCGGCATCGTCGTGCTCGGCAGCACCAACATGGACCTCGTGGTCCACGTCCCGAGGGCTCCACTGCGCGGAGAGACCGTGGCGGGCCGGGAGTTCCGCACCGTTCCCGGCGGCAAGGGCGCCAACCAGGCCGTCGCCGCCGCCCGTGCCGGTGGCGACGTGGCGATGATCGGCGCCGTCGGCACGGACGGCTTCGGCGCCGTGCTGCGGGAGACGCTCGAACACTCCGCGGTCGACACCGATCTGCTGCGCACCGCGGAAGGGCCGTCCGGGACCGCGCACATCGTGGTGGACGACGAGGGCGGCAACGCGATCGTCGTCGTCCCCGGCGCCAACGGGACCGTGGACCACCTCACACCCGGCGACGAGACCCTCATCGGCGCCGCGGACGCGCTGCTGCTCCAGCTCGAACTGCCCCTCGCCGGAGTGGTCGCGGGCGCCGAGGCCGCCCATCGGCACCGTGTACGGACCGTCCTCACCCCCGCTCCTGCCCGGCCCCTGCCGCCCGAGCTGCTGGCGGTCACCGACCTGCTGGTGCCCAACGAGCACGAGGCCGCTCTGCTCACCGGAATCGCCGACCCCCGAGCGGCGGCCGAGGCGCTGCTCCGGGAGGTGCCGGAGGTGGTGATCACCCTCGGCTCGGCGGGCAGCCTCCATGCCTCCCGTGACGCCGGGATCGTCGCGGTCCCGGCGCCCCGGGTGCGTGCCGTCGACACGACGGGCGCGGGTGACACCTTCGTCGGCGTCCTCGCCGTGGCGCTGGTCGAGGGCCGTCCGATGGCCGAGGCGATGGCGTGGGCGTCCACCGCGGCCGCGCTGTCCGTCGGGCGCCCCGGCGCCTCGACGTCCATGCCGTACCGCCCGGAGATCGACGCCGGGCGGCTGGAGGGCGCCAGGGACGGCTGAGCCGGTGCGGTCCGCCCGCCCCGGACGCGTCGCCCCCCGCGCGCTTGGCGGCCGAACCCCGCGCCCCGTCGCTTCCTCACGCACACCCGCAGGAGACCTGCAAGGAGCCCCCATGCACGAATCCGACGCCGACGGTGTCGGCGCCCGCCAGTCCCCCCCGGTCGGGGCGCCCGCCACGGGCGGGCCGCTCGCCGGGCTGCGCGTCCTCGATCTCGCCACCCTCTTCGCCGGGCCGCTCGCCGCGACGATGCTCGGCGACTTCGGCGCCGATGTGATCAAGGTCGAGCATCCTCGCAGACCCGACCCTTCACGGGGCCACGGACCCGGGAAGGACGGCGTCGGGCTGTGGTGGAAGCTGCTCGGCCGCAACAAGCGGACCATCACGCTCGACCTGTCGACGTCCGGCGGGCGCGAGACCTTTCTGAGGCTCGCCCCCACCGCGGACGTCGTGATCGAGAACTTCCGCCCCGGCACGCTGGAACGGTGGCGGTTGGGCTGGGAGGAACTGAGCGCCGCCAACCCGCGGCTGGTGCTGGCCAGGGTCACCGGCTTCGGTCAGTTCGGCCCGTACTGCCACCGGCCCGGCTTCGGCACCCTCGCCGAGGCCATGAGCGGGTTCGCCGCGATCACCGGCGAGCCGGACGGCCCGCCCACACTGCCGCCCTTCGGCCTCGCCGACTCCATCGCGGCCCTCGCCACCTCCTACGCCGTCATGACCGCGCTCACCGCGCGAGCCTCCACCGGCCGCGGCCAGGTCGTCGACATGGCCATCATCGAGCCCATCCTCACCGTGCTCGGGCCGCAGCCCATCTGGTACGACCAGCTCGGCTACGTCCAGCCGCGCACCGGCAACCGGTCCCGCAACAACGCCCCGCGCAACACCTACCGGGCGGCCGACGGCTCCTGGCTCGCCGTCTCCACCTCCGCGCAGTCCGTGGCCGAACGCGTGATGCGGCTCGTCGGCCGTCCGGAGCTGGTCTCCGAGCCGTGGTTCTCCTCGGGCAGCGGACGGGCCGAGCACGCCGACGTGCTCGACGAGGCGGTGGGCGCCTGGATCGCCCGCCACACCCGGGACGAGGTCATCGCCGCCTTCGACAAGGCCGAGGCCGCGGTCGCCCCCGTCTACGACGTGCGGGACGTCATGGAGGACCCCCAGTACCGGGCGCTGGACAGCGTCACCGAGGTGCCCGATCCGGAACTAGGCCCGATCCGGATGCAGAACATCCTCTTCCGGCTCTCCGAGACCCCCGGTGGCATCCGCTGGGCCGGCCGGCCGCACGGCGCGGACACCGACACCGTCCTGGGCGAACTCGGGCTCACCCCGGGCCGGATCGCCGCTCTCCGCGGCGAGGGCGCGCTATGACCCCGCTGACCTGGCTGTACGTCCCCGGGGACCGCCCCGAGGTGGTTCAGAAGGCGCTCTCCACAGGCGCCGACATCGTGATCGTCGACCTCGAGGACGCCGTCGCGCCGCACCGCAAGGCCTACGCGCTCGCGGCCACCGTCGAACTGCTCTCCTCCCCCCAGCCCGTGCCGGTCCACGTCCGCATCCACGCGGAACGCGACATCGCCCCCCTGGCCCCGCTGCCGGGCCTGGCGGCACTGCGCATCCCCAAGGTGACGCACGCCTCCGACATCCGGGTCCCGGCGAAGCTGGCCCCCGGGAAGGGGCTCTACGCGCTGCTGGAGTCCGCCGGCGGCGTGGAGCACGCCTACGCCATCGCAACCGCCGACCCCGCGGTGCGCGGTATCGCGCTCGGTGAGGCGGATCTCCGGGCGGACCTGGGCGTGCGGAACGACACCGGACTGGACTGGCCGCGCAGCCGCGTCGTCGTCGCCGCCCGCGCGGCGGGGCTGCCGCCACCGACCCAGTCGGTGTTCCCCGACATCCGCGACCTGGACGGGCTGGCGGCCTCCTGCGCCCACGGGCGTTCCCTGGGCTTCCTCGGCCGGGCCGCCATCCACCCCCGGCAGCTCCCGGTGATCGAGCGCGCCTATCTGCCCGGCCCCGAGGAGGTCGAGGCGGCCGAGGAGATCGTCAAGGCGGCGACGACGGACGCGGGCGCCCTGGCCCTCCCCGACGGCCGCTTCGTGGACGCGGCGGTCGTCGCCGCCGCCCACCGCACGCTCTCCCTCGCCGGCCGCGAAGGCGTCTGAACGGAGGGGCACCGGGCGCCCCGCGAACGCCGCAGGGCCGCCCGGCCGGTGACGGCGGGGCGGCCCTGCGGGAGCGGCGTGCGTGTCCGGGCCTCGGGTCCGGTCAGGGCCTGGGGCCCGGTACGGTCAGCCTCTGTTCGCGGACCCCGAGTCCGCCGGATCGCCCTCGGCGTCCTCCGCCTGCGGCCGGGCCCCGGAGCCGGAGGATCCGGAGGCGGAGGACCCGGAAGCGGAGGACCCGGAAGCGGAGGACCCGGAAGCGGAGGACCCGGAAGCGGAGGACCCGGAGGCGGAGTCCTCCTTGTCCTGCGGCACCGCCGCGGGCTCGACGATCTCCTCGCGGCCCGGGCGGAGCCGGGCGGAGAGCGCGATGTAGACCACGGCCAGGACGAAGACCAGGATCGCGGTCCAGACGTTCAGCCGGAGGCCGAGGATGTGGTGGGCCTCGTCGACGCGCATGTACTCGATCCACGCCCGGCCGGCGCAGTACGCCGCGACATAGAGCGCGAAGGCCCGCCCGTGGCCGAGCCGGAAGCGGCGGTCGGCCCAGATCACCAGCAGCGCCACGCCGACGCACCACAGCGACTCGTAGAGGAACGTGGGGTGGTAGAGGCCGGCCTCCCGGTTCACGCCCTCGCTGATCTCGAGCGCCCACGGGAGATCGGTCGGCTTCCCGTACAGCTCCTGGTTGAACCAGTTGCCCCAACGGCCGATCGCCTGGGCGAACGCGATGCCCGGAGCGATGGCGTCGGCGTACGCGGGCAACGGGATGCCCCGGCGGCGGCAGCCGATCCACGCACCGACCGCGCCGAACGCGATGGCGCCCCAGATGCCGAGGCCGCCCTCCCATATCTTGAACGCGTCGACCCAGTTCTCACCCTCGCCGAAGTAGAGCTGGTAGTCGGTGATCACGTGGTACAGACGGCCGCCGACGAGGCCGAAGGGGACGGCCCACACGGCGATGTCGGCCACCGTGCCGGCTTTGCCGCCGCGGGCGATCCAGCGCTTGTTGCCGTACCAGACGGCCACGAAGACACCGATGATGATGCAGAAGGCGTAGCCGCGCAGCGGAAGCGGTCCGAGGTGGACGACACCCGTGGACGGGCTGGGAATGTAGGCAAGGTCCATGGCAGGTCCGACGCTACCCTGCCGGGCCCCGGGCACGGCAAGCGACGGCGCAACGTCTGCATAACGAGCCCTGTGACCGGCGGGGCCACGCCCCCGCCCGGTGCCGGTGCGGCACGCCCACGGAGGACACGCGCACCAGCGGCGGGCGCACGGGCGGCGGGCGCACGAGCACGCGGACACGCGCCCCGGCGGACCCGCCGGTGGGTGTCCCCCGGCCGTGCCGCGGGCCGCCCCACCGGGAGCGCCGGCCCGTCAGGAGGCCGCGGGGCTCGGCTGCGCCGAGCCCGGCTTCTCGCCCTTGTTGGCCTCGGTGACCCACTTGCGCAGGTTCTCGGGGCTGATCTGCTCGTTCCCCTTCCGCGGGAACACGGACTCGCCGTTGAGCAGCACCGTCGGGGTGCCCCGGAAGTTCTTCTCCTGGAACGCCTGACCCGACTTGTCCACCCAGCCGTCGTGCCTGCCGGACTCCACGCACTCCGTGAACGCCGGGGTGACCAGACCCGGCACCTTGCCCGCCAGCTCGATCAGCCGCTCATTGTCCCCGAAGGCGTCCTCGGTCTCCGGCGGCTGGTTCTGGTAGAGCACGTCGTGGTACTCGACGAACTTCCCGGCGTCCTGCGCGCACGCGGCGGCGTTCGCCGAGCGGTGCGATCCGTCGCCGCCCATGCCGCCGTCGATGATCGTCGCGAGGTGGTACTCGACCCTGAGCTGCCCCGAGGCGGTCAGCTCGTGGATGGTGTCCCTCATCACGTTCTCGAACTGGGCGCAGGCCGGGCAGCGGAAGTCCTCCCAGACCGTGAGCGTGGACGGCGCGTCGTCGGCGCCCGCCGGGAGGGCGAGCGCGTCCTCGCCCTGGGCGCCGCTCGGGGCGACCACCGGGCCGTCGGCGGCCGAGCCCTCGTCCTTGCCCCCGCCGCCCGCCGCGATCACGCCGACGACCGCGGCCAGGCCCAGCACGCCGACCACGGCCGCGGACACGATCAACAGGCGCCGTCGCTTCTCGCGGGCCTTCTGCAGCTCGCGATCGCGCATGAGCCGCTCGCGCGCGGCCCGCCTTCCGTCTTGGTTGTTCTCGCTCACGCCCACAGCAACGAACCGGGGAGGCGCCCATGCGCCTCCCCGGTCCCATGTCCACCCGTACGGGTGAGCCGGTCCGATCAGATCACTCGCCCCGTGACCGGACGGTCCCCGCCCTCAGCGCTTGCGGACGCCCTCCGCGAGCTCGGCCGCCAGCGCCCGCACCGCGGCGAGCCCGGCCGACCGGTCCTCGGCGTCGAGCAGTCGCTTGACGAAGGCCGAACCGACGATCACCCCGTCGGCGAAGCCCGCGACCTCGGCGGCCTGCTCGGCGTCGGAGACGCCAAGCCCGACGCACACGGGCATGGCGGTGGTGGCCCGGGTGCGTCCCACCAGGTCCTCGGCCTGGGCGCCGACGGACTCACGGGTGCCGGTGACGCCCATCAGCGAGGCCGCGTAGACGAAGCCCGAGCCCGCGGCAGTGATCTCGGCGAGCCGCTCGTCCCTGCTGCTGGGCGCGACGACGAACACCGTGGCGAGCCCGTGCTTCTCGGCGTGCTCGCGCCACACCGCGGACTCCTGGACGGGCAGGTCCGGCAGGATGCAGCCCGCCCCGCCCGCCTCGGCGAGCTCGGCGGTGAAGCGCTCGACGCCGTACCGGTCGACGGGGTTCCAGTACGTCATCACGAGCACCGGCTTGCCCGTGGCCGTGTGGGCCTCGCGGACCGTGCGCATCACGTCGGCGATCCTGACGCCGCCGCGCAGGGCGATGTCGTCGGCGGTCTGGATGACCGGTCCGTCGAGCACGGGGTCGCTGTGCGGCAGGCCCACCTCCACGACGTCGGCGCCGCCGTCGAAGACCGCCTTGATCGCCTCGATGCCGCCGTCCACCGTGGGGAAGCCGGCCGGAAGGTAGGCGACGAGGGCGGCCCGGTCCTCGGACTTCGCACGCGCCAGGGTGTCGCTCAGCAGTCGGATGTTCCCGGTCACTTGGCGTCCCCCTCGATCTCCGCGACCTCGCCGGTGGCGTCCGCCTCGACGACTGCGTCCGTGCCCGCGCCGCCGTCCGCGTCGTACAGCCCGAAATAGCGGGCGGCGGTGTCCATGTCCTTGTCGCCCCGGCCGGACAGGTTGACCAGGACCAGTCCGTCCTCGCCGAGTTCCCTGCCGAGTTCGAGGGCGCCGGCCAGCGCGTGCGCGGACTCGATGGCCGGGATGATGCCCTCGGTGCGGGAGAGCAGCCGCAGCGCCCGCATGGCGGCGTCGTCGGTCACCGCCCGGTACTCGCCGCGTCCGCTGTCCTTGAGGTACGAGTGCTCCGGGCCGATACCCGGGTAGTCCAGACCGGCCGAGATCGAGTACGGCTCGGTGATCTGGCCCTCGTCGTCCTGGAGGACGTAGCTGCGGGAGCCGTGCAGGACGCCGGGCTCCCCCGCGGTCAGGGTGGCCGCGTGCTCGCCGGACTCGACCCCGTGGCCCGCGGGCTCGCACCCCACCAGCCGCACCCCCTCGTCCGGGATGAAGGCGTGGAACAGGCCGATGGCGTTGGAGCCGCCGCCGACACAGGCCACGGCGGCGTCCGGGAGACGGCCGGCGCGCTCCAGGATCTGGCGCCGGGCCTCGACGCCGATCACCCGGTGGAAGTCGCGGACCATCGCCGGGAACGGGTGCGGGCCCGCGACCGTGCCGAACAGGTAGTGCGTGTGGTCGACGTTGGCGACCCAGTCGCGGAACGCCTCGTTGATGGCGTCCTTCAGGGTGCGGCTGCCGGACTTCACCGGCACGACCTCGGCGCCGAGCATGCGCATGCGGGCGACGTTCAGCGCCTGGCGCTCGGTGTCGATCTCGCCCATGTAGATCGTGCAGTCGAGGCCGAAGAGGGCGCACGCGGTGGCTGTGGCCACACCGTGCTGGCCGGCGCCGGTCTCGGCGATGACACGGGTCTTGCCCATGCGCCGGGTGAGCAGCGCCTGCCCCAGCACGTTGTTGATCTTGTGCGAACCGGTGTGGTTGAGGTCCTCGCGCTTGAGGAAGACCCGCGCGCCGCCCGCGTGCTCGGCGAAGCGGGGCACCTCGGTCAGGGCGCTGGGCCGGCCCGTGTAGTGGACGAGCAGGTCGTCGAGTTCGGCGGCGAAGGCCGGGTCGGACTTGGCCTTGTCGTACTCGACGGCCACCTCGTCGACCGCGGCGACGAGCGCCTCGGGAATGAACTTGCCGCCGAAGTCGCCGAAGTAGCCGGCGGCGTTGGGCACCTGGCCCTCGGGGTCGGGAACGAAGTATTGACTGGGCATGCCAGAACTCCTCGTGTGCGTGTGAGCCGAAGAGGAATGAGTGATGACGAGTGGTGCTGAGCGTGTCGCTCAGCGACGCCATCGCATGCCGTTGACCTGGCCGGGCTCGTCCCCGATGACGTACCTGACCCGTCGTCCGTGCACCCGGCGGGCCGGGGCGCGGCAGCCGCGAGGACGGCAGCCGCGCGCCAGTGGGGCGTGCGGTGGGCGGGCGCCCACGGCCGCCCGGCCGGGCCGGGGAACCCCCGGCCCGGTGGCGGTGCGCGCGCGACGGACGACGGCGGTCACGGGGCGGGTCAGTCCCTCCCCTGCCGCAGGGCCGGGTGGGCGCCCGCGGCGACCAGATCGGCCACGGCGGCCTTCGGGTCCCGACCGGTGACCAGCGACTCCCCGACCAGCACCGCGTCGGCGCCGGCGTTGGCGTACGCGATCAGGTCGTGCGGGCCGCGAATGCCGGACTCGGCGACCTTGACGATCCCCGCGGGGACCTCGGGAACGACCCGCTCGAACGTGGAACGGTCGACCTTGAGGGTCCTGAGGTCGCGAGCGTTGACACCGATGATCTTGGCTCCGGCGTCCACGGCCCGCTCGACCTCGTCCTCGTCGTGGACCTCGACGAGCGGTGTGAGCCCGATCGACTCGGCGCGCTCGATCAAGGAGACCAGGGCCTCCTGGTCGAGGGCGGCGACGATCAGCAGGGCCAGGTCGGCGCCGTACGCCCGGGCCTCCCACAGCTGGTAGGACGTGACGATGAAGTCCTTGCGGAGGACGGGGACGTCCACCCGGGCCCGCACGGCTTCCAGGTCCTCGAGCGAGCCGCCGAAGCGGCGCTGCTCGGTGAGGACGGAGATGACGGCCGCGCCACCCGCCTCGTAGTCGGCGGCCAGGCCGGCGGGGTCGGCGATCGCGGCGAGCGCGCCCTTGGAAGGGCTGGAGCGCTTCACCTCGCAGATGACCTTCACGCCGTCACCGCGCAGTGCGGCGACGCCGTCCTTGGCCTGGGGCGCCTTGGCGGCACGCTCCTTGAGCTCGTCGAGGCTGACCCGCGCCTGCCGCTCTGCGAGGTCGGCGCGCACGCCTTCGATGATCTCGTCGAGCACACTCACGCGAGCGGCCCCCTTCCGGGATGTTGATGATGGATCACTGTCGGCAATCCCGATGGTATCCGGATGCGGGCGATGGCTCCGCATCCGGTTGACGTCCCGTCCCACTACCTGGGATTTCTTCCGGGATCAGGGGATGAGCCCCGAGCCGAACGGCAGGTTCCGGACAACCGTGAAAACGGCGAGGAGCGCGCCGAGACCCCACCACCAGACGGGCCGCAGAGCGATTCGCACCGGTTTCGCCCTGACCGCGCGGACCAACCACACGACCCAGAACACGGCGAAGACCAGGTATCCGGCGACGGCGACGGCGTTGGCACCGAAGGCCGTGCCCAGGTCGCCGTGGACGAACGCATGGGCGCTGCGAAGCCCGCCGCAGCCCGGGCAGTAGATCCCGGTGAACCGCAGCAGCGGGCAGACCGGGTAGTGGCCCGGCTCGTTCGGGTCGACGGCGCTCACATAGGCGAAGGCCACGGCGACGACGGCCATCGCGGCCAGTGGCGCCGCGAGGCGGCGGCGCAGCGGCGGCGGCGCGGCGGGTGCGGGCGGGGGACCCTGGTGGTGGTGCCAGGGCACGGACGCGGGTCCGGGGCCCGGCACGGCGGCGGGGGACGGTCCCGCTTCGGCGGACGGCCCCGGTACGGGGGCGGGGGTGGCGGCAGGCGTGGCTTCCACCCCGTGATTGTCCCCGGTCGTACGCGGAGGCGCAGCCCGGGCTCGCCGGGCCGCGCCTCCGCGGGGGATCTCCGCCGTCAGGAGGCGGTCGCCTCGGCCGCCACCGGCTGCGCGGCCGGGGTACGGGCCGGGACGGGCACGGCCGCCTCCTTCTGCCCGAGGCCGGCGGCCTTCATCGCGACGCCGACGACACCGCCGAGGACGACGACGCCCATGCCGGCCCAGAACCCGAGCGGGTTTGCGGCCACCATGAAGACTCCGGCGATGCTGAAGCCGATGAAGGAGATGGTGACACCGGTCCAGGCGGCCGGGGTGTGTCCGTGGCTGCTGCCCGCCATGAAGTGCTCCTCGTTGGTGTTGCGCTGGGGGTGGGTCGGATGCTCCGTGCCCCATTGTCCCGTACCGGTGGGGCTGCCGGGACGTGGGGGTCGTCACTGATCGCGGAGGGACGCCTCACCTGTCGCCGGTGGGGTCCTCGCCTCGGTCCAGGGCCTTCCACAGTTCCTCGGGGCGGTCCGGGTCGGCGGCCGGGCGGGACCCGCGCGGGGCGCCGCCCTCGCGCTCGTAGCGCCCCGACATGGCGGGCCACGAGGAGCCGTACCGCAGGGCGAGCAGCCCGGCGGCCAGGATCAGCAGCCCGGCGACGGCGGTGACGTGCGGCCAGGCCGTGTGGGTGAGTCCGTCGACGGCGGCGGCCGTGTCGCCGGTGGTCCGCCGGGCCTTCTCGTCGAGCGCGGCGCTGTCGGAGGCACCGAGGAAGGCGGCGGCCGCGGCCCCGGCCCCGCTCAGCGCGAGCAGCACGGAGACGATCACACGGCCCGCCCGGCGGACCGCGAAGACGGCGACGAGGGCGGCGAGGCCGACGACGGCGAGCGCCGCGGGGAGCCCGGTGACGTCACGGCCGTCGGCCCCGAGCGGCACGCTGCCGGCTCCGACGGCGGCCGTGCCCTCGGCCCAGGTCTGCCCGGAGGCGAGCAGCACCACGGCGGCGCCGACGGCGCCGAGGAAGAGGGCCGCGGCCAGGCTGCGCCGGCCGCTCGTGGCGGACGCGGCGGCCCCCGCCGTCCGCTCGGTCTCTCCGCTGGAGTGGGGTACGGGTACAGCAGTCACGTCCCCCACTATCCCTTACGCGTCCCGCCGCCGTTCAGCCGGTTCGCGGTGTGCACGGCTCGCAGCACCGCGGCCGCCTTGTTGCGGCACTCGGTGTCCTCGGCGACCGGGTCCGAGTCCGCGACGATCCCCGCCCCGGCCTGCACATGGGCGGTGCCGTCGCGGAGCAGAGCGGTACGGATCGCGATCGCCGTGTCGGAGTCGCCGGCGAAGTCGAGGTAGCCGACGGCGCCGCCGTACAGCCCGCGCCGCGACGGCTCCAACTCCTCGATGATCTGCATCGCGCGGGGCTTGGGGGCGCCGGAGAGCGTGCCCGCGGGGAAGCAGGCGGTGAGCACGTCGAAGGCGGTGCGGTTCTCGGCGACCCGGCCCGTCACCGTCGACACGATGTGCATGACGTGCGAGTACCGCTCGATCGACATGAAGTCGACGACCTCGACGGAGCCCGGCTCGCAGACCCGGCCCAGGTCGTTGCGGCCGAGGTCGACGAGCATGAGGTGCTCGGCCCGCTCCTTGGGGTCGGCCAGCAGTTCGTCGGCGAGCGCCTGGTCCTCCTGCGGGGTCGCGCCCCGCGGGCGGGTGCCGGCGATCGGGTGCACCATGGCGCGCCCGTCCTCGACCTTGACCAGCGCCTCCGGGCTGGAGCCGACGACGTCGAACCCGCCCTCCTCGTGGGGGAAGCGCAGCAGGTACATGTACGGACTGGGGTTGGTCGCCCGGAGCACCCGGTAGACGTCGAGGGCGCTCGCCTCGCAAGGGGTCTCGAACCGCTGCGACGGCACGACCTGGAAGGCCTCGCCCGCGCGGATGCGTTCCTTGATGTCCTCGACGGCGGCCCGGAACTCCTCACCGCTCCACATGGGCCCGGTGTACGGGGGCAGTTCGGAGGCGGGGAGCGCGCGGGGGCGGCTCTCGACGGGCCGGGCCAGGTCGGCCTCCATGGCGTCGAGCCGGGCGACGGCGTCCGCGTACGCCTCGTCGACGCCGGTGTCGAGGTCGTTGTGGTTGATCGCGTTGGCGATCAGCAGCACGGAGCCGTCCCAGTGGTCGAGCACGGCGAGGTCGGAGGTGAGCAGCATGGTCAGCTCGGGGAGCCGCAGGTCGTCCCCGCCGTGCTCGCCGATCCGCTCCAGCCTGCGCACGATGTCGTAGCCGAGGTAGCCGACCATGCCGCCGGTGAAGGGCGGCATGCCCTCGTCGAGGTCCTGCCGGGGGGTGTGGAGGGTCTCGACGGTCGCGCGGAGGGCCTTCAGCGGGTCGCCGTCCGTGGGGACGCCCACGGGCGGTGTGCCGAGCCAGTGCGCCCGGCCGTCGCGGACGGTGAGGGTCGCGGCGGACCGTACGCCGACGAAGGAGTACCGGGACCAGGAGCGACCCCCCTCGGCGGACTCGAGGAGGAAGGTGCCGGGACGCTCGCCGGCGAGCTTGCGGTAGAGGCCGACCGGGGTGTCGCCGTCCGCGAGGAGGCGCCGGCTCACGGGGATGACGCGGCGGTCGGCCGCCAGCTTGCGGAACGTCTCGAGATCCATGACGTACGACCCTACTGGCCCAGTGCGAGCACGTCGGCGTCGAAGCAGGTGCGGTCTCCGGTGTGACAGGCGGCCCCGATCTGGTCGACCTTCACGAGGACGGTGTCGGCGTCGCAGTCGAGGGCGACGGCCTTCACGTGCTGGACGTGGCCGGAGGTGTCGCCCTTGACCCAGTACTCCCGGCGGCTGCGGGACCAGTAGGTGGCACGCCCCGTGGTGAGGGTGCGGTGCAGTGCCTCGTCGTCCATCCAGCCGAGCATCAGCACCTCACCGGTGTCGTACTGCTGGGCGATGGCCGGGACCAGGCCGTCGGCGCTGCGCTTGAGACGGGCGGCGATGGCGGGGTCGAGTGCGCTGGGGGTGCTGGTCATGCCGCCATTGTGCCGCGCCGGCGGGGGCGTGACGGGCCTGCGTCCACTGGGCGGACGTGGCGCGCCGGTCGTAGGCTGGCGGCCATGTCGACCCATGCGAAGCGTGAACGACTTCTGCTCGCCGATCTGCTGGAGGCGGCCGGCCCGGACGCACCGACGCTGTGCGAGGGGTGGAACACCCGGGACCTCGCGGCCCACGTCGTGGTGCGCGAGCGGCGGCCGGAGGCCGCGGGGATCGTGCTGGGACCCCTCAGGAGCAGGCTGGACCGGGTGCAGGCCGAGTACGCGGCGAGGCCGTACGAGGAACTGATCCGGCTGATCCGCACCGGCCCGCCGAGGATGTCGCCGTTCGCGATCAAGCCGGTGGACGAGGCGTCGAACACGGTCGAGTTCTATGTGCACGCCGAGGACGTGCGGCGGGCGCAGGCCGACTGGACGCCGCGGGAGCTGGACCCGGTGTTCGCCGACGCGCTCTGGTCCCGGCTGGAGAAGTCGGCCCGGCTGCTGGGCCGCAAGGCGCCGGTGGGGCTGGTGCTTCGGCGCCCCAACGGGCAGACGGCGGTGGCGCACCGCGGTGCTCCGGTGGTGACCGTGACCGGTGAACCCGGCGAGCTGACCATGTACGCCTTCGGCCGGCAGGACGCGGCGCACGTGGAGGTCGAGGGCGACAAGGAGGCGGTCGACCGGGTCGGCAGGACGCAGCTGGGGATGGGCTGACTCCGGCCCGGGCGGCCGTCGAACCGCGAGGCCGTCGGGGCGCCAAGGCCGCCGGGGCGGGGCGGCGGTCGAGCAGTCAGGGCGGGGCGGGTCCGGCCGTCGGCGGCGGGCCGGGCCGCGGTTCCCGTCGTCCCGGGGCGCCGCTCGCGGCCTCAGCCGCCTCCGGGGGCGGGGTGTCCGGGGGCGAGCGCCTCGGCGATCCCGTTCGCGACCGTCTGTGCCGCGTTGCCCTCCGGGGTGTCCTCGCCCCTGGTCGTCGCGACGGCGATCGCGAGCCGTTCGGCGGGGAGGTATGCCTGGACGGCCGCGTACCCGGAGAAGGACGGGTTCGTCAGGATCCAGCCGTTCATGACGAGCACCCCGAGCCCGAAGTGCTCGGCGGCGGTGTTCTTCAGGCACACGGTGGCGGGGCAGGTCTTCGTCCCGCCGCCGAGTCCGACCGTGCCCGGGTCGAGTTGGGTCCGGAAAGCGGCGGGTGACAGCAGTTCGCCCGTCGCGACCGCCTCCGCCGAGCGGGCCAGGTCGCAGATGTGGGTGGTGAGGACCGCCCCCGGCGCGGTGGTCCAGGAGGGGTTCCAGAAAGTGGACTCCTCGTAGGGGCCCCGCTCCTCGGTGAAGGCGTGCAGCACCGGCGGCTGGATCTCGGGGGTGGCCTCGTTGCGTGTGTCGGCCAGGCCGAGCGGGTCCATGACGCGCTGCCGCAGCAGTTCGTCGAGCGGTGTGCCGCTGATCTTCTCCAGGGCGGCGCCGAGCAGCACGAAGTTGGCGTGCGAGTAGCTCCAGCCGGTGCCCGGCTCGTACCAGAGGGGGTGGGCGGCCGGGTAGGCGACCAGTTCCTCCGGCGTCCAGTGCCGGAACGGCGCCGCCTCCAGAGCGGCGAGGAACTCGGGGTCGGTGACGTAGTCGCGGAGGCCCGAGGTGGAGGCGCCGAGCATGCGCAGGGTGATCCGGTCGGCGTGCGGGGCGTCGGGGAGCCAGCGGGACAGGGGGTCGTCGAGCCCCGCCTTCTTCTCGTCCACCAGCTGGAGCAGGACGATGCCCATGTGGACGATGGCGACCGAACCCGCGCGGAAGTGCATGTCGGGCCGGGCGGGTACGCCCGTCATCGACTCGCCGAGGGCGGTCGTGATGACCTCCTCGCCGTCCCTGGCGACGCGCACCAGCACCGAGTTGAGGTGCTGCTCGGCCTTGACCCGCTGGGCGATGTTCAGCGCCTCCCGCGCCTCCCCGCCCCTGGGCGGCAGCGAGGCGACGCAGGGCCGCGCGGTGCCGGCGGCCCGCTCGGGGGCGGCGGCCGTGGCGGGGCTCGCCGCGACGAGCGTCCCCGCGAGAAGCAGCAGCACCGGACGGGTCGGCCTCATAACGGCACTATGCGCGCGAATCCGCCAGGACGCCCGGCGGGGCCAGGAGCGGTCCACTCCTCGGACGGGCTGCCCGAGGAGTGGACCGGGAACGCACGGTCAGCGGACGGGGTGCCCAGCCTCGCGCAGCGACTCCTTGACCTGGGAGATCCGCAGATCACCGAAGTGGAAGACGGACGCCGCGAGCACCGCGTCCGCCCCGGCCGCGATGGCGGGGGCGAAGTCGCCGAGCTTGCCCGCGCCGCCGGAGGCGATCACCGGGACCGTGACGTGCCCGCGGACGGCCTCGATCATCCGGGTGTCGTAACCGTCCTTGGTGCCGTCCGCGTCCATCGAGTTGAGCAGGATCTCCCCCGCGCCCAGCTCGGCGGCGCGGTGGGCCCACTCGACGGCGTCAATGCCGGTGCCGCGCCGTCCGCCGTGGGTGGTGACCTCGTAACCGGACGGCGTGACGGTGCCCTCCGGGGTGCGGCGGGCGTCGACGGACAGCACCAGCACCTGGCGCCCGAAGCGCTCGGCGATCTCACGGATCAGCTCGGGCCGGGCGATGGCCGCGGTGTTGACGCCGACCTTGTCGGCCCCGGCCCGCAGCAGCTTGTCGACGTCGTCCGCGGAGCGGACCCCGCCGCCCACCGTGAGCGGGATGAAGACCTGCTCGGCGGTGCGGCGCACGACGTCGTACGTGGTCTCCCGGTCGCCGGAGGAGGCCGTGATGTCGAGGAAGGTCAGCTCGTCCGCGCCCTCCGCGTCGTACAGCTTCGCCATCTCGACGGGGTCGCCGGCGTCGCGCAGGTTCTGGAAGTTGACGCCTTTGACGACGCGGCCGTTGTCCACGTCGAGGCAGGGGATGACTCGGACGGCGAGGGTCATGCGCCCTCCCGCCGGTACGCCTCGACCTCGACCTCGACGACCAGCCGCGGGTCGACGAAACCGGAGACGATGAGCATCGACGCGGCCGGGCGCACGCCGCCGAACAGCTCCTTGTGGGCCCGGCCCACCTCGTCGACGTCCCGGGCGTGCGTGATGTACATCCGGGTGCGTACGACGTGGTCACTGCCCAGACCCAGCTCCTTCAGCGCGGCCAGGGCCGCGTTGAAGGCGTTGACGGCCTGGTCGTACGGACCGCCGTCGACGACCACGCCGTCGACGACCGACGTGCAGCCGGACACCAGTACCAGGCCGTTCGGCAGCTCGACCGCGCGGGAGTACCCGAAGGCGTCCTCCCAGGGGCCGGCGGAACCGACGCGTCGGATGTCGTCGCTCACCGGGACACCGCCTCCAGGGCCTCTTCCAGGGTGAACGCCTCGGCGTACAGCGCCTTGCCGACGATCGCGCCCTCGACGCCGATCGGCACGAGCCCGGCGAGCGCGCGCAGGTCGTCGAGGGAGGAGACGCCGCCGGAGGCGACGACCGGCTTGTCGGTGGCGGCGCAGACGTTGCGCAGCAGGTCCAGGTTGGGGCCCTGGAGCGTGCCGTCCTTGGCGATGTCGGTCACGACGTACCGGGCGCAGCCCTCGGAGTCGAGCCGGGCCAGGGTCTCGTAGAGGTCGCCGCCGTCACGGGTCCAGCCGCGACCTCGCAGGGTCGTGCCCCGTACGTCCAGGCCGACCGCGATCTTCTCGCCGTACTCGGCGATGACCTTGGCGACCCACTCGGGGCTCTCCAGTGCGGCGGTGCCGAGGTTGACCCGGGCGCAGCCGGTGGCGAGGGCGGCGGCGAGCGACGCGTCGTCGCGGATGCCGCCGGACAGCTCGACCTTGAGGTCCATGGCACCGGACACCTCGGCGATCAGCTCCCGGTTGTCGCCGGTGCCGAAGGCGGCGTCCAGGTCGACCAGGTGCAGCCACTCGGCGCCCGCGCGCTGCCAGGTGAGCGCGGCCTCCAGCGGGGATCCGTAGGAGGTCTCCGTGCCGGACTCGCCGTGGACGAGGCGGACGGCCTGGCCGTCACGGACGTCGACGGCGGGGAGGAGTTCAAGCTTCTGAGCCATGATCAGAGGGTCTCGATCCAGTTGGTGAGCAGCTGGGCGCCGGCGTCGCCGGACTTCTCGGGGTGGAACTGGGTGGCCCACAGGGCGCCGTTCTCGACGGCCGCGACGAAGGGCTCGCCATGGGTCGCCCAGGTGACCTTCGGAACGGCCATGGCCGCGCTGGTCACCTCGAAGTCCCATTCGCGCACGGCGTAGGAGTGCACGAAGTAGAAGCGGGCGCCGGCGTCGAGGCCGGCGAACATCTCCGAGTCCTCGGGGGCCTTGACGGTGTTCCAGCCCATGTGCGGCACGACCGGGGCGTTCAGCGGGCCGACGACCCCGGGCCACTCGTCGAGGCCCTCGGTCTCGACGCCGTGCTCGATGCCGCGCTCGAAGAGGATCTGCATGCCGACGCAGATGCCCATGACCGGGCGGCCCCCGGAGAGCCTGCGGTCGACGACCCAGTGGCCACGCGCCTCCCGCAGCCCCGTCATACAGGCGGAGAAGGCGCCGACACCCGGCACGAGCAGCCCGTCGGCGTTCATCGCCCGGTCGAAGTCGCGGGTGATCTCGACGTCCGCGCCGACGCGTGCGAGGGCCCGCTCGGCGGACCGGACGTTGCCGAAGCCGTAGTCGAAGACGACGACGTTCTTCCGCCCGCTCATGACCACACGTCCAGTCGCAGGACGCCGGCGGCGAGGCACATGGCGGCGCCGACGGACAGCAGCGCGATCAGGCCCTTGGGCATCTGCTGCTTGGCGAAGGAGATGATGCCGCCGATCAGGAAGAGCCCGACGACGATCAGAACCGTGGAAAGACCGTTCACGACTAGAGGGCACCCTTCGTGGACGGAAGGATTCCGGCTGCGCGCGGGTCGCGCTCCGAGGCGTAGCGCAGCGCCCGCGCCAGCGCCTTGAACTGGCACTCCACGATGTGGTGGGCGTTGCGACCGTACGGCACGTGGACGTGCAGCGCGATCTGCGCCTGGGCCACGAAGGACTCCAGGATGTGCCGGGTCATCGTGGTGTCGTACGCGCCGATCATCGGCGCCATGTTCTCCGGCTCGGTGTGCACGAGGTAGGGGCGGCCGGAGAGGTCGACGGTCACCTGGGCGAGCGACTCGTCCAGCGGCACCGTGCAGTTGCCGAAGCGGTAGATGCCGACCTTGTCGCCGAGTGCCTGCTTGAAAGCGGCACCCAGCGCCAGGGCGGTGTCCTCGATGGTGTGGTGGCTGTCGATGTGCAGATCGCCGTCGGTCTTGACGGTCAGGTCGAACAGACCGTGGCGGCCCAGCTGGTCGAGCATGTGGTCGTAGAAGCCGACCCCGGTCGCCACATCGACCTTCCCGGTGCCGTCGAGATCGATCTCCACGACGACGGACGTCTCCTTGGTGGTGCGCTCGACGCGTCCTACCCGGCTCATCGCTTCTGCTCCTTCGGGGGTGTGGGGGTGTCCCCCACCGAACTCTTCAGTGCGCGCACCGCTTCGAGGAACGCGTCGTTCTCTTCGGGGGTGCCGGCGGTCACCCGCAGCCGGCCCGGAACGCCGTTGTCCCGGACCAGGACGCCCCGGTCGAGGATCTTCCGCCAGGCGGCGTGGGCACCGCCCTCGCCGTCGAACCGCCCGAACTGGACGAAGTTGGCGTCGGAGTCGGTCACCTCGAAACCGATGGCGCGCAGCCCGTCGACCAGCCGGTCCCGCTCGTCCTTGAGCTTCTCGACGTACTTCAGCAGCGTGTCGGTGTGCTCCAGGGCGGCCAGGGCGGTGGCCTGGGTGACGGCCGAGAGGTGGTACGGGAGGCGTACCAGCTGCAGGGCGTCGACCACGGCGCGGTGCGCGGCGAGGTAGCCGAGGCGCAGCCCGGCGGCGCCGAACGCCTTGGACATGGTGCGCGAGACGACGAGGTTCGGCCGGCCCTCGAGCAGCGGGAGCAGTGAGGGCCGGTGGCTGAACTCGACGTACGCCTCGTCCACGACGACGAGCGCCCCCGCGCCGTCCGCCCTGGCCTGCTGGGCGGCCTCGTGGAGCGCGAGGACCGTCTCCGGTGCGACGGCCGTGCCGGTGGGGTTGTTGGGCGAGGTGATGAAGACGACGTCGGGCCGGTGCTCGGCGATCGCGCCGGCGGCCGCCCGTTCGTCGATGGTGAAGTCGTCGTTGCGCGGGCCGGAGATCCAACCGGTGCCGGTGCCACGCGCGATCAGCGCGTGCATCGAGTACGACGGCTCGAAGCCGATGGCGGTGCGCCCCGGCCCGCCGAACGTCTGCAGCAGCTGCTGGATGACCTCGTTGGAGCCGTTGGCCGCCCAGACGTTCTCGAGGGCGACCGGGTACTTCCCGGTGCGGGTGAGGTAGCGGGCCAGTTCGGTGCGCAGCTCGACCGCGTCCCGGTCCGGGTAGCGGTTGAGGCCGCGCGCCGCGTCGCGCACCCGCTCGGCGATCCGCTCGACGAGCGCTTCGGGCAGCGGGTACGGGTTCTCGTTGGTGTTCAGCTGCACGGGCACGTCGAGCTGCGGCGCGCCGTACGGCGACTTGCCGCGCAGCTCCTCACGGATGGGCAGGTCGTCGATGCCGATGTCGGTCGTGCTCACTTGCTCGGGGGCACCTTCCAGTCACTGTGCTCGTCCGGTCCGCCTCCGGCACCGCGCTCGTCCGGTTCGCCTCCGGCACCGCGCTTGTCCGGTTCGCCTCCGGCACTGCGCTTGTCCGGTTCGCCTCCGGCACTGCGCTCGTCCGGTTCGCCTCCGGCACTGCGCTCGTCCGGTTCGCCTCCGGCAAAACGTGCCTTCACGGCGGCGCCGTGTGCCGGGAGGTCCTCCGCCTCGGCGAGGGTCACCACGTGGTGGGCGACGTCGGCGAGCGCCTCGCGCGTGTAGTCGACGACGTGGACGCCGCGCAGGAAGGACTGGACGGACAGACCGGAGGAGTGGCAGGCGCAGCCGCCGGTCGGCAGCACGTGGTTGGACCCCGCGCAGTAGTCGCCGAGCGATACCGGCGACCAGGGGCCGACGAAGATCGCGCCCGCGTTGCGCACCCGATCGGCCACGGCGGCCGCGTCGGCGGTCTGGATCTCCAGGTGCTCGGCGCCGTACGCGTCGACGACGCGCAGGCCCTCCTCGATGCCGTCGACGAGGACGATCGCCGACTGCTTCCCGGACAGGGCCGGGACGATCCGGTCCTCGATGTGCTTGGTCGCCGCGATCTGCGGCTCCAGCTCGCGCTCGACCGCGTCCGCGAGCCCGGGCGAGTCGGTGACCAGCACGGCGGCGGCCAGCGGGTCGTGCTCAGCCTGGCTGATCAGGTCGGCCGCGACATGGGCCGGGTCGGCGGTGGCGTCGGCGAGGACCGCGATCTCGGTGGGACCGGCCTCGGTGTCGATGCCGATACGGCCCGTGAAGTAGCGCTTGGCGGCGGCGACCCAGACGTTGCCGGGACCGGTCACCATGTTCGCGGGCGCACACCCGTCCGGTCCCGAGGTGCCGTACGCGAACATCGCCACGGCCTGGGCGCCGCCCACGGCGTACACCTCCTCGACGCCGAGCAGCGCGCAGGCGGCGAGGATCGTCGGGTGCGGGAGTCCGCCGAACTCCTTCTGCGGCGGTGAGGCGAGCGCGACGGACTCGACGCCGGCCTCCTGCGCCGGCACGGCGTTCATGATCACGGACGAGGGGTAGACCGAACGGCCGCCCGGCGCGTACAGCCCGACGCGACCGACCGGAACCCACTTCTCGGTCACCGTGCCGCCCGGCACGACCTGGACGGTGTGCGTCTCCCGGCGCTGGGCGCGGTGCACGGTCCGCGCCCGGCGGATGGACTCCTCCAGGGCCGCCCGGACGGCGGGGTCGAGCTGCTCCAGCGCCTCCACGAGGGCCTTCTCGGGGACCCGGACCCGGTCCAGCGTGACACCGTCGAACCTCTCCGCGTACTCGATCAGAGCCGCCGTCCCGCGATGATGCACGTCCTCGCAGATGGGCCGCACCTTCTCCAGGGCGGCTTCCACGTCGAACTCGGCACGGGGCAGCAGGTCGCGCAGCGCGGCGCCCTCGGGGAGGGCGTCGCCGCGGAGGTCGATACGAGAGATCACGGGTCAATTCTCTCAGACGGGATCCGCGTACCGGCCCTCCGTATCACTGGCTGATACACGCCCACCCGTCAGACGGTCACGGGACGTGAACGGCGTCCTCCCCGTGGGACCCGGGGGCCCCGTGCGGGCCGGTCCGCCCCGCACGGCACTGATGTCGGTCATGACCACTCGTGTTCAGTGCGTTACCCAGAGGGAAGAACGGCAGTACGACACCGGGTAGGCGGACCGGGGGAAAGCGAGGGAGCGGCATTGACCGAGCCGCAGGGCGTCGACATGCCCAACGATCTCACCACGGCCGAGCGCACGATGTGGACCTCGTTCGAGTACGGAATGACGTGCGATCTTCGCGACGGCAATCCGCTGCTGAACGACCCCTTCTCCGAACTGGAGTGGGGCCCCGGGCGGAGCGTGCGCGCCGATGTGATCGCGCTGCTGCTGCTCAGCGGCCCACCGGCGCGTCCGGGGCGGGTCTGTGCGCTGAAGCTGCTGGGCGCGTACGTGACGGGGAGGCTCACGCTCGCGGGCGGCACCATCGCCCCCTACGTCGAGCTGACCGGGTGCCGTTTCGAGAGCGAGCTGACGCTGCCGGAGTCGCGGTTCACCACGCTGCGGCTGGTGGGGTGCGCGATGCCCCGGCTGGAGGCCGCCCGGCTGCACACCGAGGGCGATCTGCATCTTCCGCGCTGCCGCGTCGAGCAGGGGATACGGCTCACGGACGCGCAGATAGGCACCGACCTGCTGATCAACCAGATCCGGGTGCGGCCGGACCGGCACGGGAGGGCCATCGCCGCGGACGGCCTGTCCGTGGGGCAGGATCTGCAGGCCGAGCTGATCGAGACGTACGGGGAGGTCAGTCTGCGCGGTGCCAAGGTCGGCGTGTCGCTGAGCCTGCGCGGAAGCCGGCTGCGGGCGGCCGAGGGCAGGCGCGCGCTGAACGCCCCCCAGCTGACGGTGGAGCGCACGCTGTACCTGACCAGGGCGTGGGTGGACTGTGCGGGCGACCAGGGCGCCACTCCCCCGTTCGGCCTCTCCTTCGACGCCCCGGGCCGCCGGGCGGGAGCGCGGGAGCGGCCTTTCGAGTGCCATGGCGGCGTGCGGCTGGACGACGGCCGCTTCGGTGACGCCGTCGACCTCCACCACGCCCGGTTCGTGCTGTCGGGCGCGCGCCGGGAGGAGCTGTCGCTGCGCCGGATCGTCACCCCGGAGCTGCGCTTCAACGGGGAGCGGCCGGAACAGGGGCGCGTGGTGCTGAACGGCGCGAAGGTCGTCACGCTCATCGACCACTCGACGAGCTGGCCGGGGCCGGGCGGGCTGGCGATGGGCGGGTTCGTCTACGAGAACCTCGTGCCCTACAGCCGCTTCCCGCTCTCGCGACGGCTGGAGTGGGTCGCCGCGGCCACTCCCGAGTACCAGCCGGAGCCCTACGAACGGCTGGCGACCGTGCTGCGCAACAGCGGGGAGGACGCGGACGCCCGCGAGGTGCTCCTCGCCAAGCAGCGCCGCCGCCGCGAGACGCTGCCGCTCGCCGCGAAGCTCTGGGGCTACGTCCAGGACTGGACGGTGGCGTACGGCTACCGTCCGGGCCGCGCGGCACTGTGGATGGCGGTGCTCTGGGCAGCCGGCGCGGTGGCGTTCTCCCGCTACGCCCCCGACGCGATGAAGCCGGGCGAGCATCCCGAGTGGAACCCCTCGCTCTACGCCCTCGATCTGCTCCTGCCGGTGATCAACCTCGGTCAGGACGGCTACTGGCGGCTGGAGGGCCACTGGCAGTGGGTCGCCGCGGCGCTGGTGCTGCTGGGCTGGATACTCGCGACGACGGTGGCTGCGGGTGCCTCCCGGCTGCTGAGACGCAGCTGAGCGGGGCCGGCCACCGGGGCACGCGGGGCGCTCCCCGGAGCGCGTCGAGCGCCCCCCATACGCCGCGAATGCGCGCTCCTTTGCGTTTTCTTGACCCGAGTAAGGACAACCATTCCACCTCCTACCAAAACTTCACAGATGCCCTCTGGTGCGACCCCGACCTGCAGCTTTCAATGGTCCGCACCATGTCTCTGCTGCGCGCCCTGATCAGCACCGCCCGCATGGTCCGGCACACCCCGCGGCTCGCCGACGGTCTGCCCCCGGACGATGCGGTACTGCTCGACGCCCCGGACGGAGAGCTCGGGCCCGCGCTCGTGGCCGCCGCGCTCGGCGATCACGAACCGGCCTCGAAGCTGCTCGCCACCACCCGGGGAGCGGCCGAGTGGGAGAACCGCGACCGCTACGTCGTACGGCTCGCGGCGTTCGCGTACAGCAGGCCCGACTGGCTCGCCGGCTGGCTCGCCGCCTCGCCCCGCGACCCCGACGCCCTGCTCGTGAAGGCCGAGCTCGAAGTCCGCAGGGCCTGGGGGTCGCCCGCGAGCGTCGAGCGGCTGCGCGAGGTCGGCCCGCTCGTCCACGCCGCGGCCGAGGCCGATCCGCACGACCCCGTGCCCTGGCGGCTCGCCCTGGACCACGCCCGTGGCACGCACTCCACCCACACCGCCTTCGAGGCGCTGTGGGAACAGGCGGTGCGCCGTTCCCCGCACCACTACGGCTGCCATGTCGCCGCGCTCCGCTACCTCTCGGCGGTCTGGCACGGCTCGCACCGTGAGTGCTTCGACTTCGCCGAGCGTGCGGCCGAGGACGCCCTGCCCGGCTCCCTGCTACAGGCCCTGCCGGTGCGCGCCGCCCTGACGCTGCTGCTCGCGGGAGCCGTCACGGCCGTACAGGCGGACCGGATCGACGCGGCCGCCGACCGGGCGGCGGACCTGTCCGCCCGGTACCGGCACGGCGATCACTGGCCCGCCGAGGTCCGCAACCTCCTCGTGTACGTGCTGATCGCGCGGGGCCGCTGGAACGAGGCGCTGGAGCAGTTCCGCGCGATCGGCCCGTACGCCACGTCGTTCCCGTGGAACCAGCTGACGGACGACCCGCTGGGCCAGTTCCTGGAGGCGCGGGACGGGGTCCGCATCGAGGTGGCGTCCTCGACTCCGATCCGCCGCGGGCGGCGGATCCGCTCCGCAGGCACGGCCGTTGCCGGCCAGGGACGGGCGGCCGGACGCGCCGTGCCCGGCGACCACTACGCTTGACCGCTGTGACCACCGCTCGCCTGCCCCTCTTTCCGCTCAACGCGGTGCTTTTCCCCGGCCTCGTGCTGCCGCTGAACGTCTTCGAGGAGCGCTATCGCGCCATGATGCGCGAGCTGTCGAAGACCGACGAGTCCGAGCCGCGCCGGTTCGCCGTGGTCGCCATCCGCGACGGCCGCGAGGTCGCTCCGACCGCGCCCGGGATGCCCGACCAGACCGCCCGGCCCGAGAAGGGCCCCGCCGCGGGCTTCGGCCCGGACCCGATCCAGGCGTTCCATCGCGTCGGCTGCATCGCGGACGCCGCGACGATCCGGGAACGCGCCGACGGCAGCTTCGAGGTGCTGGCCACCGGCACGACCCGGGTCAAACTGCTCTCGGTCGACGCGAGCGGCCCGTTCCTGACGGCCGAACTCGAGGAGATCCCGGAGGAGTCGGGGGAGGGCGCGGGCACGCTGGCCGAAGGCGTGCTGCGGGCCTTCCGCAACTACCAGAAGCGGCTGGCCGGGGCCCGGGAGCGCTCACTGTCGACGGCCTCGGAGCTTCCGGACGAGCCGTCGGTGGTCTCGTACCTGGTCGCCGCCGCCGCCGTGCTCGACACGCCGTCGAAGCAGAAGCTGCTGCAGGCTCCGGACACGGCGACCCGGCTGCGCGAGGAACTGAAGCTGCTGCGGTCCGAGACCGCGGTGATACGTCATCTGCCGTCGTTGCCCGCGGTCGATCTGACCCGCTCGCCGACGAGCCCGAACTGAGCCGGACCGACCGGGGCGAGGGAGTAGCAGGACCGTGGCGAGGAAGGCCAGGAAGCAGCAGGGCGGCACGCCGGCGACGGTGGCGCTGACGGCCGCGGGCACGGCGTTCACCGTGCACGCGTACGAGCACGACCCGGCGTCCCCGTCGTACGGGGAGGAGGCGGCGCAGGCACTGGGCGTGGCGCCGGAGCGGGTCTTCAAGACACTCGTCGCAGACGTGGACGGCGAGCTGACGGTCGCCGTCGTGCCGGTCGCCGGGCAACTGGACCTCAAGGCGCTGGCCACGGCGGTCGGCGGCAAGCGCGCCTCGATGGCCGACCCGGTGGCGGCGGAGCGCACCACCGGCTACGTCCGGGGCGGCATCTCCCCGCTGGGCCAGCGCAAGCGTCTGCGCACGGTGCTGGACGTCTCCGCCTCCGCGCACCCGACGATCTGCGTCTCGGCGGGCCGGCGCGGGCTCGAGGTGGAGCTGTCCCCCGCCGACCTGGCCTCGCTGACGGGCGCCGTCCTGGCACCGATCGGGCGCGTCTAGCGTCCCCGGGCGCACCGCCCGCGGCCTCCCGCTGCGCGGACCCCGCTCAGCGCCTCCGCGTGCAGCGTCCACGCCCCGCACGCCCCCTCGACGGCCTGCGCGTCCTTCGCTACGAACGAAGGACGTACCGACCCGAGGGGGTGCTGTGTCCAAGCGCACGCGCAAGCGGAAGTGGCGGCTGAGGAAGCGCCGGGCGAACCACGGCCGCCGGCCGGCCTGACGAGTGACCGTCGCCGTCCCGCACCTTCCGGGCCCGGGGCGGCGACGGGCGGTGCCCCGGGGCGGCGACGGCGGTGCGGTGACACTCGCCACCGCCGTGAGCGGTCGGCGGGCGTCCCGAGCCGCCGCTCGCCGGCGGGGCAGGCGGCCGGGCGGCCCGTCCCTGCGCTCCTGGGAGGCTCAGCGCTGGTGTTCCGGGCCCGGCGGGGGCCACTCCGGCTCGGGGTCGCGCGGGGCGAAGAGGGCCGTGAGGGCGAGATGCACGACCATCGCCGCGATGGGCCAGGCCAGCAGCGCGCCCTTCGCGCGGAGGTGGAGCGGCGCGTCGAAGACGACGCCCTGGCCGACCGCGCGGGCGTGGGCGACGACGTCCTGCTCGGGTCCGAGCAGATAGCCGGTGCCCCAGGCGAGAGCGGACGCGAGGATGCCGCCGAGGGCGAGCGCGGCGACGACCGCGATGCCCCCGCGGCGGTTGAACCAGAAGGCGACCGCTGCGCTGAGCACACCGAAACCGAGCGCCAGCAGGACGAACGTACCGTCCGCGCCCGCCGCCTCCTCGCCCTCGGTGTCCGCGAAGAAGACCGCCTTGTCGGTCGAGACCAGCGGCACCTTCGGAGCCAGCCACAGCCACAGCAGACCGAGCACGATCCCGGCGAGCGTCACGGCCACCAGGACGACCGCCGCCCGGCGCAGTTCGCTCCTCATCTCCAGCCCTTCTCCGTCCGGGTGCGGGGCGGGGTTCGGGTGGTTCCAGGACGGGTCGTGCGGGGCGGGCCGGTGGGGCGGCGTCAGGGGTGCTGTCACCCTGACATCGTGCCAAACGTCCCTGGGGCCCGCCTCACCGGCCGCGGCTCAGCGGACCGCGGCCCGGCGGTAGGCCCAGGTCGCGACGGCCAGCGAGACCACGCCCACGGCCGCACAGACCGCGAGGTCCAGCGCGACCGCCGGCCAGTGCGGGCGGGTGTCGAACGAGCGAGCGAGAGCTTCGACTCCGTACGTGGACGGCAGCAGATCCCGAGCGAACGCGATGGGCCCGGGCAGCCGCCCCGCCGGGAGCACCCCCAGCAACAGGGCCGCCGACATGCCCAGCTGCCCGAGGAGCGTCGCCAGTTCCTGGCGTGGCGCGAGCAACCCGAGCGCCGCGCCCAGCCCGGCCAGCGCGGCGCCCGCGAGCGGGATCACCGCCGCCAGTACCCACAGATGGGTGAGCGGCAACCCGAACAGCACCGAGCCCGCGACCGCCGTCACGACCGTTCCCGGCACGGTGAACGAGGCGTAGGCTCCCGCCGCCCCGAGCACCACCGCAGCCGGGGGCACCGGCAGCGTCGCATAGTGGTCCAGACCGCCGGAAGCGCGAAGCTGGCCGAAGTACTGGGCCAGCAGATTGAGCGCGACGAAGGCCACGACCAGGACGGACGACCCGGCGACCACGGCCCGCGCCTCCGCCCCGCCGTCGACCACCCCGCGCATCAGCACCATGATCCCGACGGACTGGAACGTGGCGACGAACAGAAGCGGTATCCGCGCGACGCGGGCCCGGGACAGCTGGGCCCGGTACACCGCCGCGAGCGCCGGCAGCAGCCGGGCGCGCGGGGCGAGCGGCGCGGCGCCGCCCCCTCCGTCCCCGGACCGGGCGCCGTACGCCCCCCGTACACGCGCGGACACGGCCTCCGCAGGCACGATGCTCACCTGGCGCTGCTCCTGTTCGGTACGGACGACGTCGGGGCGGGCGACGGTTCACGTCTCACGCCTTCACCAGCCCCTTCGTCGCATGGCCGCCGAGCGCGAGGTACACGTCCTCCAGGCTCGGCGTGGCCAGGGTGAAGTCGTCGAGGGCCGAGAACGCCTCGCCGCCGGTCACGGCGGCCACGGCCGCCCGGGCCTCGTCCGGGGCGAGCCGGAGGACCCAGCGACGCCCGGACTCCTGGGCGGACGGACGGAGCGCGGCGACCTCGGGCACGTCGAGCGGAGCCCGCTCGCGCCAGACGAGTTCCACCCGGACCTCTCCGGCGACGCGCTCCTTGAGCCCGGCGGGCGTGTCGCAGGCGATCACCCGGCCCCGCTCCAGCACGGCGACCCGGTCGAGGACGGTCTCCGCCTCGATGACGTTGTGGGTGACGAGGAGGACGGTCACCTCGTGCTCGGCTCGCCGGCGGTCGACCGCGGCCCAGACCGCCCGCCGCGCGACCGGGTCCATCCCGGTGGTGGGCTCGTCCAGCACCAGTACCGGACGCTCCCCCACCAGAGTGGCGGCGAAGCAGGCGAGCCGCCGCTGCCCACCGGAGAGCTTCTTCAGGGGCCGCCCCGCGAGGCCGGTCAGGCCCAGCTCCTCCAGGACGGTGTCGCGTTCGGCACGCGCCTGCCGCGCCCCGAGGCCGCGCAGCCGTCCGGTGGTCTCGGCAGCGAGGGCGACGGTCAGCTCGTCGAGGGCGGTGGACTCCTGGCCGAGGTAGCCGATGAGCCGCGCCGCCCTCTCGGGGTGGCGTACGAGATCGTGACCGAGCACCTCGACGGTGCCGGAGTCCGGGCGCATCAGCCCGGTCAGCTGCCGGACGAGGGTCGACTTGCCGGCGCCGTTGGGGCCGAGCAGTCCGAAGATCTCCCCGCGTCCCACGTCGAGGCCGATCCCGTCGTTCGCCCGCACCTCGGGGGTCGCGGGAACCCCCCGCCGGGCACGCGCGGCGGGGTACGTCTTGACCAGATCCCGCACCGCGCACACCGTACTCACGAGGGACGAGCCTAAGGGGTCGCCCGGCCTAGTCCCCGGCCGGGGCGCGTTCCGTGGCCGCTCGGACATCGATCTCCCGCCAGAATCCGGCCCTGATGGCGTAGCGGTCGTGCTCGTCGATCTGGTCGTCCTTGTGCGCGAGCAGCCCGAACCGGGCCGCGTACCGGAGCAGTTCGCCGTCGATACGGTGCGGGACGCGCGGGTACATGCCGGACAGCTTCTCCACGTGCGCAGGGTCCGGCAGCCGCTCCATCCATCGCCGGGCGAAGACCTGCCCCACCTCGAAGGGGTCACCGCCGACGGTGGTGATGTCCTCCTCGCGGTCCGCCCAGCGCTGCTCGGCGCTGGTGAGCTGGGCCAGCGTGGGCAGGGACGCCGCCTCCGGGGACTCGGCGGGCGCACCTGCGCCCGGGCGCTCGATCCAGCCCCTGTCGGAGGACCAGCGCAGGGTCGCCCCGGCGGCCGGATGACGTTCGGCCTGACCGGACGGGGCGCGCAGGACCGCCAGGTCCTTGGGGGTGGGAACGCCCTTCGTGTGGTGGTGGGCGGCGGGCTCGGCCACTCCGTTCCCCGTGCCGCCCGAGGCCGACGGGGCCGGGGGCGCCGCGCCGTTGCCGCCCGCCGCCGGGGTCGCGGTCTCCTCCGAGCGTTCCGCGGCGGACGGCGCCGACTCGGGCAGCGGGGCGGAGAGGATGGCCGCGATCTCTGGCCGGGGCGCGGGCGGTGGGGCGCAGACGCCGGTGAGTTCCCTGGCGCGCACCGCCCGGGTGATCCAGGCGCGGTCGAGGACGCGGCGCTCGTCGGCCTCGGCGACCAGGTCCTCCGACTGGTTGTAGTCGCCGTCGGCGGCCTGGACGGCCCAGAGATGAACGGCGACGCCGTGTTCCTTGGCGGACATCAGTCCGGGGAGCAGATCACCGTCCCCGGTCACCAGCACCACGTCCGAACAGGCCCGGTTCCTCGCGAGTTCCGTGAGCTCCGCGTGCATGGCGGCGTCGACGCCCTTCTGCGCCCAGCGGCCGTCACTGCGGGTGAGCGCACCCAGCCGGACGGTGACCCGGGGCATGACCCGGAGGCGGCGGTGCTCGGGCTGGGGAACCCGGTCGGGGGCGCCGTCGAACCAGTAGATGCGCAGTAGTGGGCGCTCGGTGTCGGCCTCCGCGCGCTCGCGCAGTGCCTGGATGAGGGCGGCGTGGTCGACGGTGATGCGGGAGCGGGCGGGTTCCCCGGCGAGGAGGCTCGCGGCGGCTCCCAGCAGATAGCCGGCGTCCACCAGGACGACGCAGCGGTCCACGCGTTCCACCCTCTTTCGGGAACCTCGGGATCGGAGTTGCTTCGGGTTTCCTTCGAGTCTGCCCGAACGTCGCAGGGTTGACCGCTGGAACTCGATCATCGGCGTGGCGGGGAGCGAAGCCGCACCGTAACAGCCGCTCGTTACTCACCGCAATCATCTGAAATGCGGAGAGTGTTCGGCTATGTGAGGCTGAGGACGGCCCTGGCCCCTACATCCCACGGGAGGCATCACCATGGCCAAGAACAAGAACCGAGAACGCAAGGTCCAGAGCGGCTCCGCCGGCGAGCGCAGTGGCCAGGAGGCCCGTACCCCCGAGGCACAGGCGGACGTGCCGATCGCGACGAGCGTGGCCCACAAGGGCCGGCAGAAGCGCTTCGGCCACAACTGACGCGTCAGGCCCGGCATACGGTTTCCCTGTGTGACGTATGCACGAGTTCCCTGTGTGACGTATGTACGAGGGGCGCGCCCGGCCGTCGGGCGCGCCCTTCGCCTGTGTCGCTCCCCGTGCGCTGCCGGTGTCCTCCCGCCCGTCGGGCCGGATCCCGCGCGTTGCCGGGCCGCGGCCGTCAGGGCGGCCCGGGCATCGCGCGACGGCGGCCGCCCTCAGCCCGCCAGGCAGGACGGGCCGAGCAGCACCTTCAGATCGCCGAACAGCGCGGGATCGGGCTGGACCCGGTGCCGGTCGAGGCGCAGCACCGTGGTCTTGCGGGCGCCCTGGAGCTTGATCCGGACCTCCGTGTTGCCCTTGTGGTGGCCCAGGATCTCACCGAGCCGGCTGATCATGGGCGGGGTGACCTTCACCGTCGGAATGGTGATCACCACGGGCGCGTTGGTGCCCGCCGAGGACAGGTCGGGGACCATCAGCTCCATCGCGACCAGCCGCGGGACGTCCTCGCGCTTGTCGAGCCGACCCTTCACGAAGACCACGGTGTCCTCGACCAGCTGGGTGGACACCAGCTGGTACGTCGCCGGGAAGAACATGCACTCGATCGAGCCGGCCAGGTCCTCCACGGTGGCGATGGCCCAGGCGTTGCCCTGCTTGGTCATCTTCCGCTGCAGACCAGAGATGATGCCGCCGATGGTGACGACGGCGCCGTCGGAGTGCTCCCCACCGGTGAGCTGCGCGATGGCCGCGTCGGTCTTGTCGCTCAGCACGTGCTCGATGCCGAAGAGCGGGTGGTCGGAGACGTACAGGCCGAGCATCTCGCGCTCCTGGGCGAGCAGGTACGACTTCTCCCACTCCACGTCGGAGAACTCGACGTCGAGACCGAAGCCCGGCTCACCGCTCGTCTCGTCGCCCATGCCTCCGAAGAGGTCGAACTGGCCCTCGGCCTCCTTGCGCTTGACCGCCACCACGTTGTCGATCATCGGTTCGTGCTGGGCGACCAGGCCCTTGCGGGTGTGGCCCATCTCGTCGAAGGCACCGGCCTTGATCAGCGACTCGATGGTCCGCTTGTTGCAGACGACCGCCTCGACCTTGTCCAGGAAGTCGGGGAACGTCGCGTACTTCCCCTTGGCCTTGCGGCACTTGATGATCGAGTCCACGACGTTCTGCCCGACGTTCCGGACGGCCGTGAGGCCGAAGAGGATCACGTCGTCGCCCTGGGCCGCGAAGTTCGGCTCCGACTCGTTGACGTTGGGCGGCAGGACCTTGATGCCCATGCGGCGGCACTCGTTCAGATAGACGGCGGACTTGTCCTTGTCGTCCTTGACCGAGGTGAGCAGCGCCGCCATGTACTCGGCCGGGTGGTTGGCCTTGAGGTAGGCCGTCCAGTACGAGACGAGGCCGTAGGCGGCGGAGTGCGCCTTGTTGAAGGCGTATCCGGCGAAGGGGACCAGCACGTCCCACAGCGCCTGGATGGCCTCGTCGCTGTAGTCCTTCTTCCGGGCGCCCTCCTGGAAGAGGACGAAGTTCTTCGCCAGTTCCTCGGGCTTCTTCTTGCCCATGACACGGCGGAGGATGTCGGCCTCGCCGAGCGAGTAGCCGGCGATGATCTGGGCGGCCTTCTGCACCTGCTCCTGGTAGACGATCAGGCCGTAGGTGACGTCCAGGACCTCCTTGAGCGGCTCCTCCAGCTCAGGGTGGATCGGGGTGATCTCCTGCTGGCCGTTCTTGCGGAGGGCGTAGTTCGTGTGCGAGTTCATGCCCATCGGGCCCGGCCGGTAGAGGGCCGACACGGCGGAGATGTCCTCGAAGTTGTCGGGCTTCATCAGCCGCAGCAGCGAGCGCATGGGGCCGCCGTCGAACTGGAACACGCCGAGGGTGTCGCCGCGCTGGAGCAGCTCGAACGTCGTGGGGTCGTCCAGCGGCAGGCTCAGGAGATCGATGTCGATCCCCTTGTTGGCCTTCACCATCTTGACGGCGTCGTCCATGATCGTGAGGTTGCGCAGGCCCAGGAAGTCCATCTTCAGCAGGCCGAGCGACTCACAGCTCGGGTAGTCCCACTGGGTGATGGTCACGCCGTCGGTGTGCCTCACCCACACCGGGACATGGTCGGTAATGGTCTCACTGGACATGATCACGCCGGCTGCGTGCACACCCATCTGCCGGACCAGGCCCTCCACACCGCGGGCGGTGTCGATGACCTTCTTCACGTCGGGCTCGTTCTCGTACATCCCGCGGATCTCGCCGGCCTCGCTGTAGCGCGGGTGCTGCGGGTCGAGGATGCCGGAGAGCGGGATGCCCTTGCCGAGGACGTCGGCGGGCATGGCCTTGGTGAGCCGGTCGCCCATCGCGTACGGGTAGCCGAGCACGCGGGCGGAGTCCTTGATGGCGTTCTTGGCCTTGATGGTGCCGTAGGTGCCGATCATGGCGACCTTGTCCGCGCCGTACTTCTCGGTCACGTACCTGATCACCTCGACGCGCCTGCGCTCGTCGAAGTCGATGTCGACGTCGGGCATCGAGACGCGCTCGGGGTTGAGGAATCGCTCGAAGATCAGTCCGTGCGGGATGGGGTCGAGGTCGGTGATGCCCATGGCGTACGCGACGATGGAGCCGGCCGCGGAGCCCCGGCCGGGGCCGACCGCGATGCCCTGCTTCTTCGCCCACATGATGAAGTCGGCGACGACGAGGAAGTAGCCCGGGAAGCCCATCGAGATGATCGTGTCCATCTCGTACTCGACCTGCTTCATGCGGTCGTCCGGGATGCCGTCGGGGAAACGCCGGTGCATGCCGCGCATGGTCTCCTCGCGGAACCAGGAGACCTCCGTGTGCCCCTCGGGGATGTCGAACTTCGGCATCAGGTCGCGCTTCTCGAACATCCCGGTCGTGTCGACCTGCTCGGCGACCAGCAGCGTGTTTCGGCAGCCCTCCTGCCAGGCGTCCGACGAGTCGATCGCGTACATCTCGTCGGTGGACTTCAGGTAGTAGCCGGTGCCGTCGAACTTGAAGCGGTCGGGGTCTGAGAGGTTCTTTCCGGTCTGGATGCACAGCAGCGCGTCGTGGGCGCCGGCCTCGTGGGAGTACGTGTAGTGCGAGTCGTTGGTGACCAGCGGCGGGATGCCGAGCTTCCTGCCGATCTCCAGCAGCCCGTCGCGGACGCGGCGCTCGATCTCGATGCCGTGGTCCATCAGCTCCAGGAAGTACCGGTCCTTGCCGAAGATGTCCTGGTACTCGGACGCCGACTTCAGGGCCTCGTCGAACTGGCCGAGACGCAGCCGGGTCTGGAGCTCGCCCGAGGGGCAGCCGGTGGAGGCGATCAGGCCCTCGGACCACTTGGAGATCGTCTCCTTGTCCATCCGGGGCCACTTCTGGAGCCAGCCCTCGGCGTACGCGTCCGAGGAGAGACGGAAGAGGTTGTGCAGGCCCGTCGCGTTCGCCGCCCAGATGGTCTTGTGGGTGTAACCGCCGGAACCGGAGACGTCGTCCCGCTTCTGGTGCGGCTGGCCCCAGAGGATCTTCCGCTTGTTCCGCCGTGACTCCGGCGCGACATAGGCCTCGATCCCGATGATCGGGGTGACTCCGGCCTTCTGCGCGGAGTGGAAGAAGTCGTACGCGCCGTGGAGGTTGCCGTGGTCGCTCATGGCGATGTGCGTCATGCCCATCTCGTTGCAGGCGTTGAACATGTCCTTGAGCCGCGCGGCACCGTCCAGCAGCGAGTACTGGGTGTGGACGTGAAGGTGCGTGAAGGGCGGCTTGGTCACGGCGGGAGGCCTCCAGGACGGTCTGGGTGGACAGCGTGGAAGTCTATGCCTCCGCACCGACAGAAGGGGGCCGGGCACCACGACCCGGCGGGGAGTCGCAGGTGGGCGCGCCGGGCACTCCGCACTACCGTCGTGCGTTGAGCGGGGCGGAACACCCGTCCCTCACGACATGCACCAGGAGGCACCCAGCGATGTCGGTCCACCAGCCCCCGGCCGGCGAGCGCGGTGAGGAGATCCTCTCCGTGTTCGGCACCGCCTTCGGCGAGCTCCTGGCCGCCGACCCGGCCGCGTTCCGGGTGAAGTTCCGCAAGATGGCGGCCTCGGCCTTCGCCTTCTACCGGGGCTCGGCGAGCCTGTTCTACGCCGACCTGGAGCGCGAACAGCACTCCGGTCCGTACCTGGACGAGCGGACCAGCCGGGTGTGGATCCACGGCGACCTCCACGCCGAGAACTTCGGCACCTACATGGACTCCAACGGCCGGCTGATCTTCAACGTCAACGACTTCGACGAGGCGTACGTTGGCCCCTTCACCTGGGACCTGAAGCGGCTCTCCGCCTCGCTGGCACTGATCGGCTACACGAAGGCCCTCGGTGACGAGCAGATCACCGAGCTGGTGCGGATCTTCGCCGCCGCCTACCGCGAGCGCGTCCACGCCCTGGCGACCGGCGCGAAGAACGACGAGGTGCCGCCCTTCACCCTGGACACGGCGGACGGCGCGCTGCTGGAGGCGCTGCGCAGCGCGCGCTCGCTGACCCGCTTCGGGCTGCTGGACTCGATGACCGAGATCCGCGACTTCGAGCGCCGTTTCACGGGGGGCGGCGGGGCGATCGAGCTGGACGCGGCCACCCGGTACAAGGTGCTGGCGGCCTTCGACGGCTATCTGGAGACCCTGCCCGAATCCAGCCTCGCCCGGCCCGACTCGTACCGGGTGAAGGACGTGGTCGGGCGGCGCGGCATCGGTATCGGCTCCGCCGGTCTGCCCTCGTACAACATCCTGCTGGAGGGCAACAGCGACGCCCTCGAGAACGACGTCGTGATCTACATGAAGCAGGCGCAGACCCCGGCGGTGTCCCGGCACGTCACGGACGAGCGGGTGCGGAGCTACTTCCGGCACGAGGGGCACCGCACGGTGATCTCGCAGCGCGCCCTGCAGGCCCACGCGGACCCCTGGCTGGGGTGGACGGAGCTCGACAACACGGGTCAGCTGGTCGCCGAGGTCTCCCCGTACGCGGTCGACCTGGACTGGTCGGACATCGACGACCCGGAGGAGATCGCGGCGGTGGTCGCCGACCTCGGCCGGGCCACGGCGACCATGCACGCGGCCGCGGACGACGAGAGCGGCCACTCGCTGGTGCCGTTCTCGACGGAGCGGGCCATCGACGCGGCGATCGCGGCGGACGAGGACGGCTTCGGGGACCTGCTGGTGGACTTCGCGCACGACTACGGCGCCCGGGCCCGCGCCGACCACCAGATCTTCCTGGACCTGTTCCGCAACGGCCGGATCCCCGGGCTGTAGCCGGCCGGTCACCCGCGGGCCGGGCCCGGGGACGGTCCGGCCCGTCGGGACGGCGGCCTCGGAGGGCCGTCCCGGACGGGGCGAACGGCGGCCGAGGGACGGCCGCCCGGCAGGCACGGACGCCGACCGCGAGCGCCCGTCCCGGACGGGCTCCGCGGGGCGAGGGGCCGGATCCTTAGCAGCCCCTTACCGAACGGCATGGCACACTCCAGACGATGCCGGATTCCTCCCCGAGGGCGGTCCCCCGGGCCGGCAGTGCGGACGTACACCAGTCAGGAGCCCCGTGCACATAGGCGAGACCCGGCTCAGGGGGCTGCGGGCGGCGGTTTTCACGGCACTCGTCGTGACGCTGTCCGTGGCCTCCCATGTGCTGCTCTCCCAGGCGCCGCTGCCGTTGACGACCGTCGCTGCGGTCGCCGGCGGAGTGTTCCTGGTCACGTATGCCCTGGCCGGCCGGGAGCGGGGGTACGGGCCGATCGCGGCCGCACTGGTCCCCCTGGAACTGGCCGCGGACACGGTCTTCACCGCTGGACAGCACGTCTGTTACGGCGCCGCGGGCGGGCCCGTCGCGGGGTCGCTCCGCGCGGTCGGCGTGGACGTGCTCTGCGGCGGCGCCGCCGGGGCGCAGCTGCCCGGCGTGGCGGCGGCCGACGGCCGGCTCGCAGCGCTGGTCGACTCCCCCGATCCGTATGTGCCCTGGCTGCTGCTGGCGGCCCACGTCACGGTCGGACTGCTCGCCGCGGCCTGGCTGCGCCACGGCGAGTCGGCGCTCGCGGGTCTGCTCCGCACGGCGGCCCTGGCGGCGTTCCGGCCGCTGCTGACCGCCGTCGCCGTCGTGCACCGCCGCTCCGCCCCCGCCCGCCCCGCGGCGCGGACGGCGGCCCGCCCGGCCCTCGCCCGTACCCGCCACTTCGTGCACTCCGTGCGACGGAGGGGACCACCCCTGCCCGCTCCGGCCCACGCCTGAGCCCCGGCACGTCCCCGACCGACCCCTTTCACACCTTCCCCACGGAGAAAACGATCATGAGTGCACGCAACAGCCGCGCCAACAAGGCCGCCGCCCGCGAGCGTCTGCGTCTGGAGCGCGAACGCCAGGCGAAGAAGGACAAGATCAGGCGGCAGATCGTCGTCGCCGTCTCGACCGTCGCGGTCCTGGCGGCCGCGGGCGGCATCGGCTACGCCGTCATGCAGGCCAACAAGCCCTCGGCCTGGGAGGCGGCGAAGGACGCGAAGGTCGTCAAGCCCAAGAACACCGAGGGCGAGAACGGCACCACCGTCGTCATCGGCAAGCCGGCCGCGAAGAAGACCCTCGAGGTGTACGAGGACTCGCGCTGCCCGGTCTGCGCGACGTTCGAGCAGGCGGTGGGCGAGACCGTGAAGACGGACGTCGACGCGGGCAAGTACAGGCTGAAGTACGTCGGCGCCACGTTCATCGACAACAGCGACAACGGCGAGGGCTCCAAGAACGCCCTCTCCGCCCTCGGCGCGGCGCTCGACGTCAGCCCCGAGGCCTTCATGGAGTACAAGGCGGCTCTCTACTCCGCGAAGTTCCACCCCCAGGAGAGCGAGGACAAGTTCGCCGAGGACGCGTACCTGCTGGAGGTCGCCGACTCGGTGGACGCGCTCAAGAACAACGCCGCGTTCAAGAAGAACGTCGAGAACGGCACCTTCGACTCCTGGGCGCTGAAGATGTCGAAGACCTTCGACGACAGCGGGGTGAGCGGCACCCCGACGCTGAAGATGGACGGCAAGAAGGTCGTGGCGGAGGGCAGCGACAACGCCCCGATGACGGTCGAGCAGTTCAACGCCGCTGTCGACAAGGCGCTCAAGGGCTGACGGCTCACAGAGCCGGCCCCCCACGCGGGCCGTGTGCCCGGGAACTCCCCGGGCACACGGCCCGCTCGGCGTTCGGGCACCTCCTCGGCGCCTCCTCGGCGCCTTGAACACGCCGCTCCATCACGGGCCCGGCCCTGGTGCACCGGAGCCCGCGCGCAGCCGTCCGCCCGTCGTTGCCTGATCTGCCGTCAGGCAACGACGGGCGGACGGCCGAGAACGCGCAGGCGAACTTTCTCGAATTCGCCTGCCAGTTCGCCTTACCGGTCAGTAGTCTGACCGGCCGTGACCAGTAGACTCACCTCAACTCCCAGCCGCCGCTCGGTCGTCAAGGCCGCTGCCGCCACCGCTGTCGCCACTGCCGCCGCCGCTCCCACGCTCGCGGCCGCATCCCCCGCCGCCGCCGCCGAACAGGGCGCGGCCTTCCTGCACGGGGTCGCCTCGGGCGACCCGCTCCCCGACGGCGTGCTG
>NZ_JBFAMM010000035.1:0-38629 GCF_040656535.1 Streptomyces sp. NPDC049887
CCGCGAAACCCGCGTCGCCGCCGGCGTCCGCCTCGGCAGCCGGCCCGGCCGCCCCGGAGACCGCGGCCGCACCCGTGGCCGGGCCGCCCGACCGGGGCTCGCCGGCCGACCGTGCCACCCAGCCCTTCTCGTACGCGTGCCAGCCGAGTTGCAGCCTGGTCGTCACACCGGCCAGTTCCATGAGGCCCTTGACTCGCCGCTGGACCGTGCGGAGGCCGAGGTCGAGCTGCTTGGCGACACTCGCGTCCGTCATGCCGGCGAGCAGCAGCGACAGGACCTCCAGGTCCGCGGCGTCCGGGCCCGCGGGGCCGTCCTGCGTCACCTCGCCGCTCCCGCCGAGGCGCAGCGGCAGCGCGTCCCGCCAGACGGCCTCGAACAGACCGGTCAGCGACTCCAGCAGTCCGCTCGCGTGGACGACCAGCGCCGCCGGCTCCGAGCCGCGCCCCGTCAGCGGGACCATCGCCAGCGTCCCGTCGGCGACGACGAGTTTGGTCGGTACCCGGTCCACGACCCGGACGTGCTCGTCGCGACCGAGCGAGGCCGACACCTCGACCAGCCCGGTCGGCAGCGTCAGCACCTCGCGCTCGATGACCACGCGGTACGCGACACCACGCCGCGCCGCCCGCTGTTCCGCCCCGCTGTCCATTCCCGGGACGACCGGCGGCCTCCCGGTGACGAGCGCGCACACCTCCTCGGACGCCCCCAGCTGGAGCTGCAGGAAGCGGTGGGCCACCGCGCCGGCGCCGGTGACCACCTCGACCAGGTCGTGCACGGGCGGATTCGCGGACTCGACCCGGTACTCCTTGGCCAGCAGCGCCGCAGCGAGTTCCGCCTGCTCCAGTTCGTGGCGGTGCCGGGTGAGCAGGGCGCCGAGCGCGACTCCCGGCGGTGCCGCCACCCAGCGGTCGGCGCGCGCGGACGACTGAGCGGCCAGTCCCTGACGCTCCAGCAGCCGCAGCGCCCGTTCGGCGTCGGCCTCCGGGAGCGCGAGCCGGTGCGCCAGGTCGGCCACCTCCGCGGCGCCCAGCGCCACCAGTGCGCGATACGCCGACTCCTGCCTCGCGTCGAGACCTATTGCTCCCAGCACCCCTGAGCCCTCCCCGGACCTCACCGTTCCGCCAGCTGCGGACACGATCGTGGCGGAAACCGGCCACGGCGTAAACCCGCCGCCCGGCCTCGTCCCCGGAGGGCTTCCGACCCTGCCGATGTGGCGCCACCACCAGCACCGTACGGACAACCGGTATGGCATCAGCACACATATGACAGCGGCAGCACCCACACGACGGACGCGGCACGCACCACATGACAGCACACACCACGCGGCGACGGCCGACGCCAACGGCCGACGTCAACGGCCGTGCGACCGAAGCTCGCTGACCACCCGAACGTCCGCCGGGCGTCCTTCCCGCGAGGGTCGGGACGCCCGGCGGGCGTGCCTGCGGACCGGGCTTTGCGGAATACGCCGTTTTCGTTCGGCCCCCGCGGTGGACAATAAGGGCATGAGTCAGCAGGGGGAGCGGCCCGCCGCGGGCGACGACTGGTGGAACCGGCTGTACGACGAGTCCGCCCCGGACACCGGCCCCACGACGGCGGCGGGCGACACACTCGACGACCGTTTCGACTCCGCGGTGGACACGGTGGGTCCCGAAGGGTCCCCGGGTACCTGGTGGGACCCGTCCCGCCGAGGCGGCGCCGCTCCTTGGGAGCCGCCCGCCGCCCCGTCCGGCCCGACGTGTTCAGCCGAGGACCCGCGCCCGTCCCGCACCGAGTCCGGGTGGCCCGCGCCCACTGCCCCGTCCGCCCCCACCGCCTCCGCCGCCCCTGCGCCGGGCGTCGAGAGCCCGGTGCCGCCGTCCTCCGTACCGGCGCCGCCCGCGGCGGCCCCCGGTGGGCCCAAGCCTGACGCCTCGTCAGCCCCGCCCGCCCCTGCAGCCTCCGCCGCAGCTCCGCCTCCGCCGGGGCCGCCCCCCGTGCCGGCGACGCCTCCGCCCCCGCCGGCGACGCCCCCGCGGGCTGCAGCCGGTGCGCCGCCCGTGGGGAGTCCCGTGGGGGAGTCCGCAACGGCACTCCCGCCGAAGCCCGCCGTGCCGCCCTCCGGAGCGGCCGACGCGCCCCTGGACCCGGTGCCCCGGAACGCGGGGCGACGCGGGGCCGTGCCGTGGCCACGCCGCCAGGAGGGCACCGGAGGCAGGGGCGAGGGCGAATACGTGGGGGACCGGCCGCCCACGTACGACGCCGAGCCCACCGCACTGCCCGCCGCGGACCCGGAGGATCTCGACGGGATCGTCGCCGACACCGTGCTGGACGGTGCACGGTACGGCGCGTTCGCCCTGCGGGCCGCGTCCGTGCGGGGCGACTCGGCCCGGTACCGCGGTGAGCCCCGGCGCGACGCGTTGCTCACCGTACGCTTCGGGGCCGGTGAGGGGGCCCTGGTGCTGGTCGCCGTGGCCACCGGCGCGCGGGCCGCCGAAGGAGCGCACCTGGCCGCCGCCGACGCCTGCCGCTGGATCGGCGGCGCCGTCGGCCGCAGCCGCGCCCGGCTCGCCGAGGACATACGGGACGGCCGCCGCGGCGACCTGAAGTCGGGACTCCACCGGCTCACCGACCGTTCCTTCGGCAAGCTCCGCGCCCGCGCCGCCGAACTGGGCGTGACCCCGGAGGAGTACACGGCGAGCCTGCGGTGCCTGCTGCTGTCCGCCGACCCCGCCTGCCGCACGCGGGTGTTCTTCGGCGTCGGTGCCGGCGGGCTGTTCCGCCTGCGCGACGGCGGCTGGCAGGACCTCGAACCGCCACTCCCCGACGCCCTCGCCGGCGAGCCCGTCGTCGGCTACGGCTCCCCGCCACCCGGGAACGGGGAGGGCGACCGGCTCACCATGGACCTGGGCGTCACCGGGCCCGCGTCGCCGCACCTCGACACGCCCGTGCCGGCGCCCGCGCAGCCGTTCCTGTTCCGTGCCTCCGTGGCCCGCCCGGGGGACACGCTTCTGCTCTGCAGCAACGGCCTCGCCGACCCCCTGCGCGGCGAGACCGCGCTCGCCGAGGAGCTGGCGGAGCGCTGGGCCGGGACGGAGCCGCCCGGTCTCTCCGCGTACCTGGCCGACACCCAGCTGCGGGTGAAGGGCTACGCCGACGACCGTACGGCGTGCGCCGTCTGGGAGGCGTAACCGCCGGGACCGTGGATAGATGGATCCATGGCCAAGCAGAACGTCGCAGAACAGTTCGTCGACATCCTCGTCCGCGCCGGCGTGCGGCGGCTGTACGGAGTCGTCGGTGACAGCCTCAACCCCGTCGTCGACGCCATCCGCCGCAACTCCGCGATCGACTGGGTCCAGGTCCGCCACGAGGAGACGGCCGCATTCGCCGCCGGCGCCGAGGCGCAGATCTCGGGCCGGCTCGCCGCGTGCGCCGGCTCCTGCGGCCCCGGCAATCTGCACCTGATCAACGGACTGTACGACGCCCACCGCTCCATGGCCCCGGTCCTCGCCCTGGCTTCGCACATCCCGTCGTCCGAGATCGGTCTCGGCTACTTCCAGGAGACCCATCCGGACCAGCTGTTCAAGGAATGCAGCCACTACTGCGAGCTGATCTCCAATCCCCAGCAGATGCCCCGCCTGCTGCAGACCGCGGTCCAGCAGGCCATCGGCCGCAGCGGCGTCAGCGTCGTCGCCCTCCCGGGCGACATCGCATCCCGTCCCGCGCCGGAGAAGTCGATCGAGCACGCCCTCGTCACCTCGCGTCCCACCGTCCGGCCCGGCGACGCCGAGATCGACGCCCTGGCCCGGATGATCGACGAGGCGGACCGAGTGACGCTCTTCTGCGGCAGCGGCACCGCCGGCGCGCACTACGAGGTCATGCAGTTCGCGGAGCGCCTCAAGTCACCCGTCGGGCATGCGCTCCGCGGCAAGGAGTGGATCCAGTACGACAACCCGTACGACGTCGGCATGAGCGGACTGCTCGGCTACGGCGCCGCCTACGAGGCCACCCACGAGTGCGACCTGCTGATCCTGCTCGGCACGGACTTCCCGTACAACGCCTTCCTGCCGGGCGATGTGAGGATCGCCCAGGTCGACATCCGGCCCGAGAACCTCGGCCGCCGCTCCAAACTGGATCTCGCCGTCTGGGGCGATGTGCGTGAGACGCTCCGCTGTCTCACCCCGCGCGTGCGGTTGAAGAACGACCGGCGCTTCCTCAACAAGATGCTGAAGAAGCACGCGGAGGCGCTGGAGGGCGTGATCAAGGCGTACACCCGCAAGGTCGACAGGCACGTGCCCATCCACCCGGAGTACGTGGCCTCGGTTCTCGACGAACTCGCCGCTGACGACGCCGTGTTCACGGTGGACACGGGCATGTGCAACGTCTGGGCGGCCCGTTACATCACCCCGAACGGCCGGCGCCGGATCATCGGCTCCTTCAGCCACGGCTCGATGGCGAACGCCCTGCCGCAGGCCATCGGCGCCCAGTTCGTCGACCGTGACCGCCAGGTCGTCTCGATGTCCGGCGACGGCGGATTCACCATGCTGATGGGCGACTTGCTCACCCTGCGGCAGCACGACCTGCCGGTCAAGATCGTGCTGTTCAACAACTCCTCGCTCAGCATGGTCGAGCTGGAGATGCTGGTCGCGGGTCTCCCCTCGTACGGAACCGGCAACCTCAACCCGGACTTCGCCGAGCTGGCCCGGGCCGCGGGGATGTACGGCGTCCGGGTCGAGAAGCCGAAGCAGCTCGCGGGCGCGCTCAGGGACGCCTTCGCGCACGACGGCCCGGCCCTCGTCGACGTCGTCACCGACCCGAACGCCCTGTCCATCCCCCCGAGGATCAGTGCCGAGATGGTCACCGGTTTCGCACTCTCCGCGAGCAAGATCGTGCTGGACGGCGGCGTCGGCCGGATGGTCCAGATGGCGCGATCGAACCTGCGGAACGTGCCGCGTCCGTGACTGCGGGTGAAATCGGCATGCGTGGCGGCACGTCCGCGGGGCATGCATTCCGGGAGTGCCTGTTCGAGCCGGACGGGACGACCGAAGGGGAAGGGACCGTTCCGACGTGCGGTGGGGGAAGATGGCGGGGCGTCAGGAAGGGTCGGGCGCCGCGCAGTTGCGGCGCAGCGTGAGGCGCGCGGACCTCAGGGCGGTACCGGAGGTGAGAAGGGCCCTGCGGGCCCTGCTGGGCCACTGGGGCGAGCCCGGCTCGGCCGAGGTGGCGGAGTTGCTGACCAGTGAACTGGTGACGAACGCGCTGGTGCACACGGAGGACGGTGCGGTCGTCACGGCGACGGTGGCGCCCGCCCGACTGCGGGTCGAGGTGCGGGACTTCACGACCGGGCTGGTGGAGCCGCCAGCGGAGCCCGTGCCCGACGAGAGCACGCACGGCAGGGGCCTGCTGCTGGTGCAGAGCCTCGCGGACGCGTGGGGCGTACGGGCCCACGGCCTGGGCAAGGCGGTGTGGTTCGAACTGCACGGTGGACGGGCGTGACGGGATCAAGGGCGTGACGGGGTCAAGGGGGTGACGGGGTCAAGGGCGTGACGGGGTCAAGGGGGTGACGGGGTCAAGGGCGTGACGGGGTCAAGGGGGTGACGGGTGCGGCGACGCGGGCCGGAGTGCCTGCGGGGGCCGGTCCGGGGGATCGCTCGCACGGTGGGGCGTGAGGCTCGGGTCGCCTTGGACTGGGCGTGTGGCTCGGGGCCACTGCCCCTGGGGTGCGAGCCCGCGGGCCGGTCCCTACGTCGGGGTGTGCGGCGCGGGCCGGTCCTGCATCGGGGTGTGCGGCGCGGGCCGGTTCGTGCCAAGGCGGCACCGCGGATACGACGCGGCGGCGGTCGGGTGCTACGCGGACGGGCGGGCTCCGGTGAAGGGCCCGCCCGTGCCACTGCCGTGCGGTGTCAGCCGAACTGCTGCTCGAGATGCTTGAGCTTCTGCTCGAGGGACTCCAGACGCGGCAGCGCCTGGGTGTCGTCCTCGGCCGTCAGATCGACCGTGACGGGGTCACCGCCCTTGACGGCCTGCAGGGAGGGCCGTGCGCGCGACGGCAGTTGCCCGGACTCCGCCATGGGGGGTTCCGTGACGGTTCCGACGGCCGCCGTGGAGCCGGGGAGACCACCGCTCACGGCGGTGGTGACCGCCACCTGACGTCCGCCGCGCCGCCCCCACGCCCGGTGCTGCCGGCTGAGTGCCCGCAGCCGCGCCCGCTCCAGCTTCTCCTGGTCGCGCCGGCGCAAGCGCTCCTGTTCCTTCCGGCGCCGGTCCTCGCGTACCTCGTCGACCGCCTCATCGAGGGTGCGCACCCCTTCGAGCAGCATCAGCGACCAGGCTCCGAACGTTTCACGGGGCGCCCGCAGCCACCGCACGACCCGGATCTGCGGCAGCGGCCGGGGCACCAGGCCCTGCTCGCGCAGCGCCGCCCTACGGGTCTGCTTCAGGGCCCGGTCGAAGAGCACGGCCGCGGACAGCGACATCCCCGCGAAGAAGTGCGGGGCGCCGTCGTGACCGAGCCCGCGCGGCGCGTGGACCCAGTTGAACCAGGCCGCCGCACCGGCGAACAGCCAGACCAGTATGCGCGAGCCGAGCGCGGCGTCGCCGTGGCTGGCCTCACGCACGGCGAGCACCGAGCAGAACATCGCGGCGCCGTCGAGGCCGAACGGGACCAGGTACTCCCAGCCGCCGGAGAGGTTCAGGTTCTGCCGTCCGAAGCCGACCAGGCCGTGGAACGAGAGTGCCGCGGCGACCGCGGCGCAGCAGAAGAGCAGAAGGTAGGAGGCGGTGCCGTAGACGGCCTCCTTGCGCCTGCGGCGTTCCTCGCTGCGCTCCCACGAGTCCTCGGTCGCGGTACTGCCCCGGGTGCGCCTGCCGCGCGCGAGCACCGCGACCGCCGCGACGACCCCTGCGAGCAACACGCCGCCCGGAAGCAGCCAGTCGAGCGATATGTCGGTCAGTCTCATGCGGTGTCCCTTGCATCTGCATCGCGTTGGGCGTTTCGCGCGCCATATTGGCCGAAGTGCCGTCGCGGACAGGGGGTTTCCCGGCAAGTGGGCGCCAAGGGGGCCGCACGACCTGCGAATAGGTGCCTTTCTCTCGAACATCCCATCAGGTGGGAGGAATTGAGTTCGATTACGGCTGCTCACGGGACGCCGGTCGAGCGTGCCCTCGGGCGGTGCCGAATCGGGGCGCCGTCGGGTGTGTGCCGGACCTCGGGGGCGCCGGCGCGAGTCAGCCCTGCGTGGTGAGCCGTCGCAGCCGGTCGGCGTCGCAGGTTCGGGGGCAGGTGACGCAGGTGTCCTCGGGACGCAGCGTGTAGTACATGCAGCAGCTCGCCCGGTCCCTGGTGGGCAGCGGCTCCCCGGACGGCCCGGTGAGTTCGCGGAAGCCGGCCGTGCCGACGTACGGCTTGGTGGCGCCGGGCAGCAGTGCCTCCAGCTCCGTCATCGCGCGGCGCTCCTCGCCGAGGAGGTGCGCCACGTACCAGAGCCCCTCGACGACCTCGTCCGTCGCCATACCCCACAGGGCGCGCCGTCCGCGCCGCATGCGCGGACCGAAGCCGTCGAGGATCGACTCCAGGTGCTCGGCGACGGCGTCCCGCACCTCCGCACGCAGTGCGCCCTCGTCGGCGACCACGCGCGCGCCCGGGTGTCCGGCGGCGGGGTCGCCCGGGAGGCAGGAGAAGGAGCGGACGCGGACCGCCATGCGGCCGTGGGCGCGCTGGTAGCAGACGTCCCGGACGGGCAGCCGAGGGACACGCCGCTCCAGGAACCACGGCACCGTGATCAGCAGGCAGGCCGGCCAGGCGTAGCGGTGGAGCCCGAAGCTCGCGACGACGTCCGGGCGGGCCTGCTGTCCGTAGTCCTGCAGCACCTGTGCGTTGTCCCACGCAAGGAACGCGTCGAGGGCGGCGCCGCCGGCCGCGAGGTCCGCCGCCGCGACCCAGCCGGCGCCGCGTGGTGCCGGCTCGCCCTCCGCGAGCTCCCGCACCCCGAGCCCGGGGAACACCGCCGACATCCGTGCGTACGCGCCGGTCAAGGGCGCCGTGGCGGGAGAGGGGGCGGAAGGCCGCGAGCCGTGAAGAACAGCGGGGACCGTCATGCGGGGACCACCGAATCGCGATCGTTGGCAGGTTAGCCTTACCTTACCCGACGCGATGCGTGTTTGAACTGTGACCCCGTCCGCCTATCGTGCACGCAGGACCCGTGCCGTGCGAGCCGGGCCCGGAGCGCAGGCGGAGGAGGACCCGAGTGGAGCAGGGCAGAGCGCGCGGCCATGCCGCGGCACAGCCGTCCGCGTCCGTCCGCGTTCCCGGGCAGACGCGGGCGGAGCACGCTCCCGGCCCCTGTTCGGACCCCCGTTCCGGCTCCGGCCCCGGATCCGGACGGCTCCCGGGCCCGACGCAGGAACCGGATGCCGCAGGCGCCCCGGTTCCGGCCCGGGGGTCGGCCTCGGCTCATGGCCCCGCTTCGGCACACGGCCCGGCTTCGGCCCCGGACCCGGTTTCCGCGTATGGCCCGGCTTCGGCCCCGGACCCGGTTTCCGCGTACGGCCCGGCTTCGGCCCTGGGCCCGGCTCCGGAGGCCGGTCCGCGTCCGTCGCACGTCCCGGCTCAGGCCCGGGCGCGAGCGGAGCGGTCCGCCCAGGGGCCCCACCCCGCCGCGGCCCCCCGTCCCGGGGAGGCGCAGGCCCGGGTACCGGGGCAGACCCGCGAGGAGCGTGCGCCGGGTGCCCGGCCTCCGTCCGTGGGCCGGGGGAGCGTTCCGGGCGGGGCAGCCGGCCGGGAGCGGTCCGGCACCGGGGCCTCGGCGCCGCGCGGGCATGACGAAGGGACGGAGCCTCCGTCCGGTACGCACGTCCGAGGCGAGCACACCCACAGCGAACCTCCGGCGCCCGGCACGGTCGTCCGTCGGCACTCCGTGCGCGGCCAGATCCTGGACGCCCTCCGGGCGGCTCTCGTCAGCGGCGAACTGCGTCCCGGCGAGGTCTACTCGGCTCCCGCACTGGGCGAGCGGTTCGGTGTCTCCGCCACCCCGGTACGCGAGGCGATGCAGCAACTCGCCCTCGAAGGAGCGGTGGAGACGATCCCGAACCGCGGTTTCCGGGTCGTCGTGCGCACGGCCCGGGAACTGGCCGAGCTCGCCGAGGTCCGCGCCCTGATCGAGGTGCCGGTGATGCTGCGGCTCGCCCGTACCGTACCGGCCGCCCGCTGGGCCGAACTCGTACCGCTCGCCGAGGCGACCGCCGGCGCCGCCGCGACCGGTGACCGGGCCGGCTACGCCGAGTCCGACCGCGCCTTCCACCGCGCCGTCCTCTCGCTCGCCGGCAACGACCAACTCGTCGCCGTCGCCGACGACCTCCACCGGCGCTCGCAGTGGCCCCTCGTGAGCGCCCCCGCGCCCCGCCGTGCGGACCTCGTGGCCGACGCGGCCGAGCACGCGGCGCTGCTGGAGGCGCTGATGGTGCAGGACCTGGCCACGGTGACCTCCCTCGTACGGGAGCACTTCAACGGCGCGGACCGCTAGGGCGGGGAGCGGTGCCCGACCCGGTCGTCCCCCTTCCGGCCCAGAGCGTGCGCGGCGCGGTGTGGGCCCTGGCCAACCGGTTCGGCGTCGTGGCCAGGAGCCCCGGTGAACTGGTCGGCGCCCTCACGGGCATCGGTCTCACGGGAGTGGCCGTCGTCCCGCCGCCGCGGGGCGCCGGGGAGTCGGCCGAGGTGGCCGAACTCGTGCGCGTCCTGCGGGACCTGGGTCACATCCGGTTGGTCACGGCACCAGCGCGGGCACCGGGAGTCGCAGGCGACGGCTCTCCCGGGCCGGATCGGGACCCGGCCGCGCCTCCGTCCGGTGCCGCGGCGGACGGAAGCGGGGACGCCCTCGTGGGGCCGGTCCGCGCCGGACCTCCGGACCTCGGCGACCCGGCCGTGGTCTGCGCCGCGGATCCCGTGGGCGTGACGGCCGCGTACGAGCACGGCGCCGGCGGTCCGCGCGGACGCCGGAACGGGAACCACGGCCGGCAGCGACGCCCGCACACGTACGACGGTCCGACAGGACGCCCGGACGGGGTCGGCGGGCCGGACCGGCGTCGGGACGGGCAGGACGGTCCGGCAGGAGACCCGGGCGAACGGCGTGGGCCGGACGAGCACGGCGGACTGCGCGCCGCCTGGTTCCGGGCCGGCCAGTCGCTGATCCGTGAACAGTCGCCGGCCGAGCGGGCACTCGTCCTGCTCACCTCGCTCGGCGACGAAGCCGACCCCCGCCTTCGCCCTGCCCTCGACACCCTTGCCACCGCGGCTCCGTGGCGGTCCGACTGGACCCGGGTGCGCGGCGATGTCTCCCCGCCCTGGCCCGGTCCGGTGGCGGCGCTCGCCCAGGGCACGGGCCGCTGGTCGCGGCATCTGCTCGTCGCCGACCAACGCGGAGCGATACGTTCCGTGCACCCCGCCGACGCCACTCCCGCGCCGGGGACGGCCACCATGCCCGTGCGGATCACGGCGCTCGCCCCCCTGCCCGACGGCACCCTGCTGATGCTGGACGAACGTGGCCGCCTGCGCACCCACGGCGACACCCCTCTCACGGACGCGGTTGCCGCCACCCTGGACGCGCATCCCGGCACCGCACTGGCCGCCACGGCGAGGCTCGTCCTGGTCGGCGACCGCCACGGATCACTGCACGCGTTCGGTCACGACGGCATGCACCAGGCAGCCGCGCACCGCGGCAGGGTGACCGCCGTGGCAGTGGCGGACGGCCCGGCTCCGCTGGTGTGCAGCGGGGGTGCGGACGGCACGGTCCGCACCTGGACGCCTGGTCGCCGTCCGGAGAGCACCCCGTTCGTGGAACGGGGCGTCCCGGTGACCGCGCTCGCGGTCCACGGCCGGGCGCTGGCCGTCGCCTGGGCGGACGGACTCGTCGAACTCCGCCGCTTCGGTACGGACGAGGCCCTGCCGCTGCGACCGGGCCCGCCGGTCCGGGCGGTGGCGGTGCCGGAGAACGGGTCGATCGTCATCGGCACGGACGACACACTGTTCCGCGTCACGGCACGCGCTCCGTCCTGACCGGCCGGGTGCGCCGGAGCGTCACAGCTTGGACGGTTCGTGGGTCGTGCCGACGGGTCGTGCCGACGGGTCGTGCTGTGCCCGACGGGGCGGCACGCGATGCGTCCCGTCACCGCAGCCTGCACGCGTGACATGTCACACAGCCTGTGCGGCCATCGACCGACCGATCGGGGTGCGTTCCCCCTGGGCGGTTCGCCGCCAGGAGCGGCGTGGGCGACATCGCACCGACCGGGGGAGCACGGGGCGCGTCCCCCGCCGGGACGGCACTCGACGCGTCAGGCCGCCGGGGCCGGCGGGGCCAGCTGGTCGGCGAGCCAGGTCGGGACACCGCCGAGCAGACGGAAGAGGCGGGTGGCCTCCGTACGCAGACGGGTGGCCTCCGGTTCCGGCTCGGTGTCGGCGAGCGCCGCCAGTGCCGGGGCCGTGCCGATCAGATAGCCCAACTCCTCGCGGATACGCAGCGATTCGGTGAACCCCTGCCTTGCCTCGGCGAGTTCGCCGTCGCGCAGGGCGAGTGCGGCGAGATGGCGCCACGTGAAGGACAGCAGCAGTGTGTCGCCGTGGGCGAGAGCGCCGGCGTGGGCGCGGTGGTAGGCCGCGCGGGCCGCCTGTGCCGAGTCCGCGAGGTGCTCGGCGACGAGGCCCCGGCGGAAGTCGAGGAGCGGTCGGCCCGGCGCGTCCGGCGCGAGCAGCGCGGCTGCCCGGCCGAGGGCGGCGCGGGCCTCGTCGGCCCGGTCGCGCACGCCCAGCACGGTTGAGGCGTAGGCGAGTTGACCCCGCTCGCAGGCGGCCGCGCCCCGTTCGCCGTCGTCCCCCGCCGCCGCCTCCGCCGCGCGCAGGGCGTCCTCCGCGTCCGCCCAGCCGGCGCCGGTGAACAGACAGCGTTCCACGAGGAGCGAGGCGCGCTGCAGGGTCAGCGCGGGCGACGTCGCGCGGGGGGCGAGGAGGGCTGCCGCGTCCGTCCAACAGCCGCGCGAGCGCAGCCGCCATACCGCGGTCTGGAGTGGATCGTCACTTGCTGTGGTTCCGGAACCAGACATGGCGGTATACGCCACATTGCCCTCCCCAAGCGCGCCATTGTGCTGTTGAGTCAGACGGAATGAGAGCACGGATCGGGCTACGTGGCCAAGGGGTCTGGTGAATCAATTCACAATCGCCGCGGGTTTGATCGACGAAGGCCGTGCAATTCCGGTGCGATCCGGGCCCGGTCGATGATTCCCAGACGTTCGGCTGAACGCATGTACGCCGCTTGACGACTCCTCACCGCGCGCAGGTGCGTAGCCGTTCCCCTCGCGAAAGTGCGGACGTCTGCTGCGTCGCAGGTCGGCGCCGTGTCCGTCGTCCCTCGCTCGGTCCTCCACGGGTGGCCGCCCGCGCTGTTCGGACCGGCCGGACCGGCGGGTGTCGCCTGCGCGGGACTCCGCGGGGGCGTCACTCCGGTGGCCGGCTTCCCGTGAGAGGCCACCCCCGGCGCCGGTCGTTCCCGCCCGAGGCCCGAGGCCCGAGGCCCGAGGCCCGAGGCCCGAGGCCCGAAGACAGAAGACAGACGCTGACGCCTGACGCTGGCGCCCCAAGATCGACGCCCGGAGTTCGAAGCCGAAGCCCGCGCGAGCACCCGCCCCCGGGCGGGCCGCCGGCCGCTGTACCGCGGCCCTCACAGGCCGCTGGGGTCCTCTCCGGCTCTCTCCGTCCGTACGGTCCTCTCCGTCCGTACGGTCCTCTCCGTTCCGCACGGCCGGTGCCGTGACGAGCCGGCCCGCGAGCCGGATCACCCCCGGCCGACTTGCCCCTGCGGCTGATCGTCCCCGCCTCTGCTCGTCCCGCGTCGGCTCGCCCCTCCGGTCAGCTCATCCGCAGGGCCAGGAAGAAGTCCAGCTTGTCCTCCAGCCGCGACAGGTCCCGGCCCGTCAGCTGCTCGATCCGCCCGACCCGGTACCGCAGCGTGTTGACGTGCAGATGGAGACGGGTCGCGCAGCGCGTCCACGAGCCGTCGCAGTCCAGGAACGCCCCCAGCGTCGGGATGAGTTCGGCGCGGTGGCGGCGGTCGTAGTCGCGCAGGGGGTCGAGGAGCCGGGCCGTGAACGCCCTGCGCACGTCGTCAGGGACGAACGGCAGCAGCAGGACGTGCGACGCCAGCTCGTGGTGGCCGGCCGCGCACACCCGTCCGGGGCGGGCGGCTGCCACGCGGCGGGCGTGCCGGGCCTCCTCCAGGGCGCCGCGCAGTCCTTCCGCGGAGTGGACGGCGGCGCTGACGCCGATGGTGAGGCGGCCGTCGTCGGCGAGGCCTGCGGAGAGCGGCTCGCGGACCGCCTCGAGCAGTGCGTCCGCGTGGAGTCCCGGGCCGTCGTCCTGGCCGGGGCCCTGCTCGTGTCCTTCGGCCGGCTCGCCGGCCCCGCCCGCGGGGGCGAGCACCGCCGGCAGCGGGACGAGTGCCACGGCCTCCTCGCCGCTGTGGGCGACGGCGATCCGGTCCGCGGTCTCGGAGCCCGGCGCCGCCGGGTCCACGAGGATCTCCTCCAGGAGCGACTGGGCGGCGGACCCGGCCTCGACGGCGGAGCCGCCCTCCGCCTCCCAGTCGACCCGGGCCACGACGACCTGCCAGTGGGGTGCCGTGCCGAGCCCCGGCAGCAGGACGGGAGCGGCGACCCTGAGGCGGGCGGCGATCTCGGCGGGCGGGGCGCCCGCCTGGACGAGTTCCAGGACCTCCTGCGCCAGCCGGCGCCGTACCGTGCGGGCTGCCTCCCGCCGGTCCCGTTCGACGGCGATCAGCTGGGTGACGCCCTGCAGCAGGTCGAGCCGGGCGGCCGGCCAGTCGGACGCGTCGGCCTCCACGGCGAGCAGCCAGTCCGACAGCACGGTCTCCCGGACGTCCCGCGAGGCCGGTGCGGCGCCCCGGCCCGTGTTCCGGATCGGGAACAGCGAGTACGTGGTGCCGCCGACGGTGGCGCGGTGCGGGCCGCGGCGACCCGAACGGGTCGCGGCCAGATGCTCGGCGGCCAGTTCGGCACCGGTCGCCGGCGGCAGCGGCTCGCCCGCCCCGGCGATCCCGCGTCCGGTGGGGGAGAGTACCCAGGCGCGAAGGTCCAGGTCGGAGCCGAGGAGGTCGAGGACGACCTCCGGGCCGCCGCCCGCCGGGCCCGAGGTCATCAGCCGTCGGTGGCGGTCGACGACGGCGGCCAGGTCACCGGCCCGCTCGCCCGACACCTGGCGCACCACATGCTCGGTGATCGTTGCGAATGCGACGTCCTCGTTCACGGCGAAGAGTGGCAGCCTGTGCCGCTCGCAGGCCAGGACGAGATCGTCGGGGATGTCTCCGAGCTCCGCCTCGCCGGCGGCCAGCCCGACGACCCCCGCGCTTGCGAGAATGCGTACAAAAGGCTCGGAATCATCGGCGCTGTGCCGCCAGGCGAGCCCGGTGAGCACGAGTTCACCGCCCGAGAGGTAGCGGCTCGGGTCGCGAAGGTCGGTCGTCATCACGCCGCGGACGGTGCGGTCCAGCTCGTCGTCGCCGCCGAGCAGCCGCAGTCCCAGCGCGTCGGTCTCCAGCAGTGCGCGCAGCCGCATCTCGTCGCCGCCGATCTGTCTCGTGTCGTGCCGTTGGACTGTGCTGAGGGGTGTGCCGATGGTTTCGGGAGGAAAGCGGAGAGGTTACCGGTCCCCGCCTTTCGTTCGAATCTACAAGACGAGGGTGGCGACCAGCCAACTCCTTCATGGTTTCGGTGACTGCACCCGGCGAGGCGGTCCTTGTGTACTGGGCCGCACCGCGTTAACAGGACATGAATATCCCGCCAGGGCCGGCCGTCCCCGGGCCCCAGTGAACGACCGAATCACGTAGAAGAGAGCCACTCATGGACTTCCTTCGCCCCGCCAGCTGGGAGGAGGCGCTCGCCGCGAAGGCCGAGCACCCCACTGCTGTGCCCATCGCGGGTGGCACCGACATCATGGTCGAGATCAACTTCGACCACCGTCGGCCCGAGTTCCTCCTGGACCTGAACCGCATCACCGAGCTGAGCGAGTGGGAAGTCGGCGAGGAGAACGTCCGGCTGGGCGCCTCCGTTCCGTACGCGCGGATCATGGAGAACCTCCGGACCGAGCTGCCCGGCCTGGCGCTCGCCTCCCACACCGTAGCCTCGCCGCAGATCCGCAACCGCGGCGGCGTCGGCGGCAACCTCGGTACCGCGTCCCCCGCCGGTGACGCCCACCCGGCCCTGCTGGCCGCCGGCGCCGAGGTCGAGGTGGAGTCGGTGCGGGGGACCCGTTTCATCCCGATCGACGTGTTCTACACCGGTGTGAAGCGCAACGCGCTCGCCGCGGACGAGCTGATCAGGGCCGTCCACATCAAGAAGGCGGACGGACCGCAGCAGTACTCGAAGGTCGGCACCCGCAACGCGATGGTCATCGCCGTGTGCGCCTTCGGCATCGCCCTGCACCCCGAGACCCGCACCGTGCGGACCGGTATCGGCTCTGCCGCGCCCACCCCGGTGCGCGCCGCAGCCGCCGAGGAGTTCCTCAACGCCGCGCTCCGGGAGGGCGGCTTCTGGGACAGCGGAAAGATCATCACTCCCTCGATCGCCAAGCAGTTCGCGGAGCTGGCCTCCGCCGCCTGCAACCCGATCGACGACGTCCGCGGCACCGCCAAGTACCGCCGGCACGCGGTCGGCATCATGGCCCGGCGCACGCTCGGCTGGACCTGGGAGCAGTACCGCGGCAGCGGCCGCACGCTTGAAGGAGCTGCATAACCATGCGCGTGAATTTCACGGTCAACGGCCGTAAGCAGGAAGCCGACGACGTGTGGGAGGGCGAGAGCCTCCTCTACGTGCTCCGTGAGCGCCTGGGCCTGCCCGGCTCCAAGAACGCCTGCGAGCAGGGCGAGTGCGGTTCCTGCACGGTCCGCCTCGACGGTGTGCCGGTGTGCTCGTGCCTGGTCGCGGCCGGGCAGGTGGAGGGCCGCGAGGTCGTCACCGTCGAGGGCCTGGCGGACTTCGCCCGGCAGCGCGCCGAGCACGCACACGGTGGATGCGCCACCGACGCCTGCGGTACCTCGCTGCAGGAGGCCCGGCAGTGGAGCGCCGGGGGAACCGACTCGCAGACCGGCGAGGGCACCGAACTGTCACCGGTACAGCAGGCGTTCATCGACGCCGGCGCCGTGCAGTGCGGTTTCTGCACCCCGGGTCTGCTGGTCGCCGCCGACGAGCTGCTGGAGCACAACGCCTCCCCGTCCGACGCGGACATCCGCGAGGCGCTCTCCGGCAACCTGTGCCGCTGCACCGGCTACGAGAAGATCCTCGACGCGGTCCGCCTCGCGGCCGCCCGGCAGGGAGAGGCGGTCTGACACCATGGCGCTCGACCCCCGAGTCACCACCACCCCGGCCGGTACTCCCACCAAGGTCACCCAGGGCTCGCAGACCAAGGGCGGCATCGGCGAGTCCACGCTCCGCCCCGACGGCACCCTCAAGGTCACCGGCGAGTTCGCCTACTCCTCGGACATGTGGCACGAGGACATGCTGTGGGGCCAGACGCTGCGCTCCACCGTGGCGCACGCCGAGATCCGGTCCATCGACATCTCCGAGGCCCTCGCCGTACCCGGCGTCCACGCGGTCCTCACCTACGACGACCTGCCGACGGACACCAAGAACTACGGACTGGAGATCCAGGACACGCCCGTCCTCGCGCACCGGAAGGTCCGCCACCACGGCGAGCCGGTGGCCCTCGTCGCGGCCGACCACCCGGAGACCGCCCGCCGCGCCGCCGCCAGGATCAGGATCGACTACGTCGAGCTGCCGCTGATCACCGACGAGGCGTCGGCGACGGCCCCCGGCGCCGTCCTCGTCCACGAGGGCCGCGACGACCACCACATCGGGCACGTCCCGCACCCGAACATCGTGCACCGCCAGCCCATCGTCCGCGGCGACGTGGCCCGGGCCCGCGAGCGCGCCGACGTCATCGTCGAGGGCGAGTACGTCTTCGGCATGCAGGACCAGGCCTTCCTCGGACCGGAGTCCGGCCTCGCCGTGCCCGCCGAGGACGGCGGTGTCGACCTGTACGTCGCCACCCAGTGGCTGCACTCCGACCTCCGCCAGATCGCCCCGGTCCTCGGCCTGCCCGAGGACAAGGTGCGGATGACGCTCTCGGGCGTCGGCGGGGCCTTCGGCGGCCGCGAGGACATCTCCATGCAGATCCACGCCTGCCTGCTGGCGCTGCGCACCGGCAAGCCCGTGAAGATGGTCTACAACCGCTTCGAGTCCTTCTTCGGCCATGTGCACCGCCACCCGGCGAAGCTGTACTACGAGCACGGCGCCACCAGGGACGGCAAGCTCACCCACCTGAAGTGCCGGATCGTCCTGGACGGCGGCGCGTACGCGTCGGCGTCCCCGGCGGTCGTAGGCAACGCCGCCTCGCTGTCGGTCGGCCCGTACGTCGTCGACGACGTCGACATCGAGGCCGTCGCGCTGTACACCAACAACCCGCCCTGCGGCGCGATGCGCGGCTTCGGCGCGGTGCAGGCTTGCTTCGCCTACGAGGCCCAGATGGACAAGCTCGCGGCGGAGCTGGGCATGGACCCGGTGGAGTTCCGGCAGCTCAACGCCATGGAGCAGGGCACGATCATGCCCACCGGGCAGCCGGTGGACTCGCCCGCCCCGGTCGCGGAACTGCTGCGCCGCGTCAAGGCCCGTCCGCTGCCGCCGGAGCGTCAGTGGGAGGTCGCGGGCGGCGAGTCCGATGTGCGCGCCCTGCCCGGCGGACTGTCCAACACCACTCATGGCGAGGGCGTCGTCCGCGGTGTCGGCTACGCGGTCGGCATCAAGAACGTCGGCTTCTCCGAGGGCTTCGACGACTACTCGACCGCCAGGGTGCGGGTGGAGGTCGTCGGCGGAGTGCCGGTCGCCACCGTGCACACGGCGATGGCGGAGGTCGGCCAGGGCGGTGTCACCGTGCACGCCCAGATCGCCCGTACCGAACTGGGCGTGACCCAGGTGACCATCCACCCGGCCGACACCCAGGTCGGCTCCGCCGGCTCCACCTCCGCCTCCCGGCAGACGTACGTCACGGGCGGCGCGGTGAAGAACTCCTGCGAGCTGGTCCGCGAGAAGGTCCTGGAGATCGGCCGGCGCAGGTTCGGCTCCCACCACCCGGCCTGGGCCACCGCCGAACTGCTGCTGGAAGGCGGCAAGGTCGTCACCGACGGCGGCGAGGTGCTCGCCGACCTGGTGGACGTGCTGGAGGACGAGGCCGTCGAGGTGGAGGCCGAGTGGCGGCACCGCCCGACCGAGGCCTTCGACCTGCGCACCGGCCAGGGCAACGGCCATGTCCAGTACTCGTTCGCGGCGCACCGCGCCGTCGTCGAGGTGGACACGGAGCTGGGCCTGGTGAAGGTCGTCGAGCTGGCCTGCGCGCAGGACGTCGGCAAGGCGCTGAACCCGCTGTCCGTCGTCGGGCAGATCCAGGGCGGCACCACCCAGGGTCTGGGAGTGGCCGTCATGGAGGAGATCATCGTCGACCCGAAGACCGCGAAGGTGCGCAACCCCTCCTTCACGGACTACCTGATCCCCACCATCCTCGACACGCCGACGATCCCGGTGGACGTGCTCGAACTCGCCGACGAGCACGCCCCGTACGGGCTCCGCGGCATCGGTGAGGCGCCGACCCTGTCCTCCACTCCGGCGGTCCTCGCCGCGATCCGCGACGCGACGGGCCTGGAACTCAACAGGACGCCGGTACGCCCGGAGCACCTGACCGGAACCTGAGGCGCGCGGGTTCCGGGGGACCACCGTCCCCCGGGCCCCGGGCCGTCCCGCCCGGGACGCCTCCCGGGCTCCCTTGCGAGGGGACCGTACTTCCGGGGACCCGTCCCCGGGCCCGCCGGACACCGCACACGCGGTGGTGCCGGCGCCAGCAACACCCGAAGAACTGCGGACCGGCGACCCAGCGGGGTCCCCTTCCGCAGAGCGTTCGTCTCGGGCCGTCCCCCGGGTCGTGCAGCCAACGCAAGATCCCAAATCCCGCAGCCCGAGTCAGTTCTCGGATGCGATGCGGGTGCCCCTGTGAACCTTGGGAGTAGGCAACCATGACCCAGTCGTCAGTGGAGCCGAGGACCACCGCTGAGGACGCCGGCCCCGGCTCGCGCGTCCCCGCCGGACGGTCCTGGCTCGACCGGTACTTTCACATCTCCGAACGAGGATCGACGGTCGCGCGCGAGGTGCGCGGCGGCATCACCACCTTCATGGCGATGGCGTACATCCTCCTGCTCAACCCGCTGATCCTCAACGGCAAGGACGTCGCCGGCAACGTCCTGAGCCAACCGGGACTCATCACTGCGACTGCCTTCGCGGCGGCGGCGACCACCCTGCTGATGGGCTTCTTCGGCAAGGTCCCGCTCGCCCTCGCGGCCGGCCTGAGCGTCTCCGGCGTCCTCGCCTCGCAGGTCGTCCCCCAGATGACCTGGCCGCAGGCGATGGCCATGTGCGTGATGTACGGCGTGGTGATCTGCCTGCTGGTGGTGACCGGGCTGCGCGAGCTGATCATGAACTCGATCCCGCTAGCGCTCAAGCACGGCATCACCATGGGCATCGGCTTGTTCATCGCGCTGATCGGCCTGGTCAAGGCCGGGTTCGTCGGCAAGGGCGCGGAGTTCGGCCCGCCCGTCACCCTCGGCGTCGGCGGTGAACTCGCCGGCTGGCCGGTACTGATCTTCTGCTTCACCCTGCTGCTGATCTTCATGCTGCAGGCCCGTGCGATACCCGGCGCCATCCTCGTCGGCATCGTCGTCGGCACCGTCGTCGCGGTCGTCGTCCACAACGTCGCCGGTCTCGACGCCAAGGCATGGAACATGTCCCCGCCGGAGCTCGCCGGCGGCGCCGTCTCCATGCCCGACTTCTCGCTCTTCGGGCACGTCGAGTTCGGCGGCTGGGGCGAGGTCGGCGCGATCACCGTCGGATTCATCGTCTTCACCCTGGTGCTGGCCGGCTTCTTCGACGCCATGGCCACCATCATCGGAGTCGGCACGGAGGCCAAGCTGACCGACGAGCGCGGCCGGATGCCGGGTCTGTCGAAGGCGCTGTTCATCGACGGCGCCGGCGGTGCGATCGGCGGCGTCTCGGGCGGCTCCGGCCAGACCGTGTTCGTCGAGTCCGCCACCGGCGTCGGCGAGGGCGCGCGGACCGGCCTCGCCTCGGTCGTCACCGGACTGTTCTTCGCGGCCTGCCTCTTCTTCACCCCGCTCACCGCGATCGTGCCGCCCCAGGTCGCCTCCGCGGCCCTGGTCGTCATCGGCGCGATGATGATGCAGAACGCCAGGCACGTGGATTGGGGCGACCGTTCCGTCGCCATCCCGGTCTTCCTCACCGTGGTGCTGATGCCGTTCACGTACAGCATCACCCCCGGTGTCGCAGCGGGCGTCATCTCGTACGTCGCCATCAAGGTCGCCCAGGGCAGGTCCCGGGAGGTGGGCGGCTTCATGTGGGGCCTGACCGCGATCTTCATCGTGTTCTTCGCCCTGAACCCGATCGAAGGCTGGCTGGGCGTCCACTGACCCCGGCCGCGCCCTCCACGCGTCCACGACCCTGAGGAGACCGACATGCTGGACATCGCCGACGAGCTGGGCCGGTGGGTCGGGCAAGGACGTGACTTCGCCGTCGCCACCGTGGTGGCCGTCGGCGGCAGCGCGCCCCGCCAGCCCGGAGCCGCGCTCGCCGTCGACAGCGACGGCACGGCGATCGGGTCGGTCTCCGGGGGATGCGTGGAGGGCGCCGTCTACGACCTGTGCCTGCGGGCGCTCGAGGACGGTCGGACCGTCCTGGAGCGCTTCGGCTACAGCGACGACGACGCCTTCGCCGTGGGGCTGACCTGCGGCGGGATCATCGACGTCCTCATCACCCCGGTCCGCGCGGACTCCCCTTCCAGGGAGGTGATCGCGGCGGCGCTGACCGCCGCGGCTCGAGGGGAGGCCGCGGCGGTCGCCCGGATCGCCGACGGGCCCGGCGAGCTGATGGGCCGGGCGCTCCTCGTCCGTGCCGACGGCTCGTACGAAGGCACCCTCGGCGGGCACCCGGAACTCGACCGCACCGCCGCGGGCGAGGCCCGCGCCCTGCTGGAGGCCGGGCGCACCGGCACCGCCGGTGTCGGCGAGGACGGCTCCCGCTGCGGGCGTCCGCTCACCCTGCTCGTCGAGTCCAGCGTGCCCGCCCCCCGGATGATCGTCTTCGGGGCCATCGACTTCGCCTCCGCCCTCGTCCGGGTCGGCAAGTTCCTCGGGTACCACGTCACCGTGTGCGACGCCCGCCCGGTCTTCGCGACGGAGGCCCGCTTCCCCGAGGCGGACGAGATCGTCGTCGAATGGCCGCACCGCTACCTGGAGTCGACCGGTGTCGACGGGCGCACGGTGCTGTGCGTCCTCACCCACGACGCCAAGTTCGACGTACCGCTGCTGGAACGGGCCCTGCGGCTGCCCGTCGCCTACGTCGGTGCGATGGGGTCGCGCCGCACCCACGAGGACCGCAACGCCCGGCTGCGCGAGGCGGGCGTCGGCGAGCTCGAACTCGCCCGGCTGCGCTCGCCGATCGGCCTCGATCTCGGGGCCCGTACGCCCGAGGAGACGGCGGTGTCCATCGCCGCGGAGATCGTCGCGGGACGGCGCGGCGGCACCGGTGTGCCCCTGGCGGGCGCCCACACGCCGATCCACCACGACGGCCCGCGCATGACGGCCCGGTCAGTCGGGTCCGTGGCCTGAGCCGAGGTCCCGCGGTGCGGTCGGCGGCTCCCGTCCCGGCGGCCCGTCCCCCCCGGCCCTCTCCCCGTGCCCCTCCCGGTTGCCGGCCGGCCCCGGTGATCGGGCGGACACAAGTGGCAAAAGTTAAAATCGTCGCATGGCTGAGCGGCCCGCTGCGCCGACCGCGCCCGAGCTGGTCATCGAAACCGACGGGGGCTCGACGCTCATGAGCCCGGGCCGGGTGTACCACGTCGGGCGGGATCCCCTGAGCGACATCGTCCTGGACGACGCCCGGGTGTCCTGGCACCACGCCGTCCTCAGGACCGTCGCGGACCACTGGACCGTCGAGGACGAGAACAGCACGAACGGCACGTACACCGAGGGCCGCCGCGTCCACGAGTGGGGCGTGGGGCCGGGCAGCGTCATCCGGTTCGGCAATCCGCAGGACGGCCCGCGCGCCGTGCTCGTGGGCACGGAGGCCGAGCCCGGGGCACCGCCGGCGGCCCGTCGCCGGGCCGGGGCCCCGCGTCCGGATCGGCCGTCACCCGCGGCACCCGCGTCCGGAACCGCCCCACCCGGCCCACGGGAGAGGGGAGCGCCCTCCCTCGCGGGCCGTGAGCCGGAGATCCCCGCGTCCGGCGCCCCCGAGCCCGCCGCCCCCGCGGCCCGGCGGCAACCGGAGGTCCGGCCCGCCAGGACCCCGCCGCCCGCCGCCGCCGGGGCCGACGCCACGAGTACGTTCCGGCAGCCCACGACCGTACGCCCGCTGCCCACCCGGACGGTCCGCATCGGCCGGGCCGCCGACAACGACATCGTCATCGACGATCTCATCGTCTCCCGTCGGCACGCCGAGCTCCGCGCGCACCTGGACGGCCGCTACGAGATCGTCGACCTCGGCAGTCACAACGGCACCTACCTCAACGGTCAGCCGGTGACCCAGGCAGGGATCTCGGAAGGGGACACCGTCGGCATCGGCCACTCCACCTTCCGCCTCGTCGGCGACGAACTGCAGGAGTTCGTGGACTCCGGCGAGATCTCGCTCGACGTGCAGGACCTCGCCGTCACGGTGGACGAGGGCCGCAAGGTGCTCCTCGACCACGTGTCGTTCCCGGTCGGCGAGAAGTGCCTGCTCGCCGTGGTCGGACCCAGCGGTGCCGGCAAGTCGACGCTCCTGAACGCACTCACCGGGCTCCGCCCCGCCGAACACGGCGCCGTGGTCTACGACGGACGCGACCTGTACCGCGACTACGCCGAACTCCGCCGCCGCATCGGGCTCGTACCGCAGGACGACATCCTGCACGTCCAGCTCACCGTGCGCCGGGCCCTCGGCTACGCCGCCGAACTGCGCTTCCCCGAGGACACGGCGTCCGCGGAGCGTGAGGCGAGGGTCGAGGAGGTCATCCGCGAACTGGGCCTGGAGCAGCGCGCCGACCAGCCCATCCACAGTCTCTCCGGCGGCCAGCGCAAACGCGTCAGCGTCGCGCTGGAGCTGCTGACGAAGCCGTCCCTGCTGTTCCTCGACGAGCCCACCTCCGGCCTGGACCCGGGCATGGACCGCTCGGTGATGCACATGCTGCGCGGACTCGCCGACGACGGCCGCACGGTCATCGTGGTCACCCACAGCGTGCTCAACCTCGATGTGTGCGACCGGCTGCTGGTCATGGCGCCGGGCGGGCGGATCGCCTACTTCGGCGCCCCCGAGGACGCCCTGGAGTTCTTCGGCTTCGACCAGTGGCCGGAGGCGTTCGAGGCGTTCGAGAACGACCGCGACCGCGACTGGGCGGGGGACTACCGGGCGTCGTCGCAGCACCGCCAGTACATCGCGCTCAGTCCGCAGCCGCGCGCCGCGCCCGACCGCCGGCCTGTGGCGGCGGCGCCGCCCCCCAAGTCCCAGAGCTGGTTCGGGCAGTTGGGCACCCTGGTCCGCCGCTATGTCTCCGTACTGAGCGCCGACCGCACCTTCATCGCGATCATGATCGCGCTGCCCTTCGGGATGGGCGTCATGGCCCGGATCCTGGCCGGCAGCAAGCTCACCCTGGACACCGCCATGGACGCACTGCTCGTGCTCTGCGTCGGCGGGGTGCTGACGGGCGCGGCGAACGCGGTGCGCGAACTGGTCAAGGAGCGGGTGATCTACCGCAGGGAGCGGGCGGTCGGCCTGTCCAGATCCGCCTACCTCACCTCCAAGGTGGTGGTCCTCGGCTCGATCACGGTCGTCCAGGCGGTCGTCCTCACCCTCGTGGGCCTCTTCGGCGTCGACCTGAACGCGCCCGGCGGCAACGGCGTGCTCCTGCCCCCGCTGCTCGAGATCACGCTTGCCGTCGCCCTGCTGTCGTTCACCTCGATGATGCTCGGCCTGGTGATCTCCGCGCTGGTTCCCAAGGAGGAGGTCACCATGCCGCTGCTGGTCCTCATCACCATGGTCCAGATCGTCTTCTGCGGCGCCCTGCTGAAGCTCGACGGCGTGCTGGGCCTGGAGCAACTGGGCTGGCTGGTGCCCGCGCGGTGGGCCTTCGCCGCGATGGCGAGCACGGTCGACCTGGCCCGGATCGTCCCCGGCAAGGACACCACCGATCCGCTCTTCGACCACACCGCCGCGGTGTGGCTGACGAACATGGGCGTGCTGGTGCTGCTCAGCATGGCGCTGTGGGTCGTCATCGCGACGCTGCTGCGGCGGCACGAGCCCGCGGTCATGCGGAAGTGACGGGGTGCCGATGACCGATCCCACCTCCGTCCCCGGCTTCAGCCCGACGCACGTCGTCCCCGGTGACGGCATGCCCACCTGGCAGGCTCCCGACGTCAGCAGCCCCAGCGTGCCCCTGGACCCGTTCCTGCCGGTCGAACTCGTCGACCGGCGCGGCGACTGGGGGCGGGTCATGTGCGCCAACGGATGGTCGACCTGGGTCGACGGGCGGCTGCTCGTCGCCGTCCCGCAGGCTCCGCCGTCGGCCGGGCAGCCGCTGGACCCCACGTCCGATCCGCAGCCGCTGCTCGCCCGCGCGGAGGAAGTGCTCTCCCAGTACCGCCGGGCCGCGGACGAGCTCGCCGCGGGCAGCGTCGACCGCGAGACGTTCCGAAGGCGCACCCGGGGGATGCGGCTGGGAATGGTCGTGGACGGGGAGACGGTGTGGCTGTACGACGCGGAGCACGAGCGCTGGGTGTACTGCGACGGTGCCCGGCTGGCCCCGTTCGCCGTCACCGCACCGCCGCAGTCGCCGCGCGAGTCGCCGCAGCCGCCCCGGCGCGCCACGGCACCCGGGCGCACCGCGGGTCCGGCGCCACCGACGCAGATCACCGAGACGGGCCGCGAACGGGGGACGTCCGGCTGACGCCGGGGCCCGCCCGCTCGTCCGTCCCGGTCGCCCGCCCCATGGGTGCCCTGGCCCGCGCCCCTTCCCGCGCGGTCCGGCCGGCCCGCCCGCTCAGCCGTCCACCTCGCCGCGGCGCCGTACCGGTGCCGCCAGCAGGGAGCCGAGCAGCCCGGCGACGAGTCCCCAGCCGAGGCCGATGCCCACCGCCGCCCACAGCCGGGGCTGCAGCGACACCTCCCCGCCCAGCCCCCCGAGGTCGCCGACGCCGAGCAGCGAGAGGCCGTAGCGTGCGGCGACCCGGCCGGTGAGACACACGAAGAGCACCGTGAGGCCCAGGGCCACGCCCATCCGCAGGGCGTGCTGCCAGGGCCTGGTACGCGCCGGGGAGCGCGCCGCCATGAGGAAGGCCGCGGCGGGCACGAGTACCGCCGCGACGACCACCAGCCACCACGCGCGCCCGTCCTGCTCGGCCAGCGTGGCCACGTTCAGCGCCGAGCGGTCCTCGCCCCGCAGCACCGCGTCCATCACCTGCGGCATCGGCAGTCCGAACGGCCCCTCCACCTTGCCCTCCCAGGTGGCGCCGAGCCCGAGGGTGAGCGCCGGCCAGGCGAGGTTGGGCAGACAGAGCAGGATCACCGCGAAGGTACGCCCGGGGTGCCCCTGGGTCACCGCGACCACGATGCCGGCGCACAGCCCGACGACCACGTACGCGAGCAGCAGCCACACCATCGCGTACGCGGCGGGACGCACCGCCTCCTGGAACGGCACCAGCCGCGGGGGCAGCGGAGCGCGGCGCGACACGATCAGGGCCAGGGCGGTCACCCCGATCAGCCACAGCAACCCGTACAGCAGGGTGGTCCCGAGCTCCGCGCGGAAACCGAGCCGGGGGGCGGCGTCGAGGAACTCGCCGATGTCGGACAGCGGGGAGTCCTCCCCGAGCGGGATCGGGAACGTCTTCCGCGCCAGGGCGGTGAGGCCGGCGAGGGCGGCCAGCCACAGGACAGCCAGCCGGGCGAACCGGCCGAGCAGTTCGCGGGTGCCGGCCACGGCCCGGTGCCGCATTGGACGCAGGAAGGCGCTCGCGGTCACCAGCGCCCCGACGAGGCTCACCGACAGCGGCATGACCGTGAGTTCGGCCCGGGACTGCGCCACGAACCCCGCGTCCCCGGCGAGCGCCACCTCACCGCCGGCCGCCAGGACCACCACCGCGGCCACGACCTGCGGGAACCCACCGCCAGGGAGGTCCGTCGCGCCCGCCGCCCACAGACCCGCGGCGGCCACGACGAGCATCGCGGCGAAGGCCGCCACGACCGCCACCAGCGCGTCGCGCCAGTCGCGCAGGCGGTGCGCGCCGCGGGACCGGGGAGTGGGGGGCTGCTGGCTCACGGTGCCACCGTAAGCAGCGGGGGACCCCGCCGCCCGCCCGGCTGGTCCGACCGGTTCGGCTTGCGGGCCCCTGCGCGGCCGCGCACACAATTGGGGGAAAGGACTCTCGATCTCCGGCACGGCCGTGGATCCGGGACCCTCCGGGGAACGGACGTCCCGGTCCGGGAAGTAGGGCCCGTGAGCGCGCAACCGCCGTCGGGGCGACCCACAGGACCTCCCTCCGGCCCGCTCTCGGGCGGGGAGGAGACGCCCCCACCGCCTCCGCCCGGGCCCCCCGGGGGCGGACCCACCGGCTCCGGGGGCGGCGCTCCGGGCGGTCCTGTCCCCTGGTGGCGCTCGGTCCCGAGGATCGCCGTGCTCACCGCGGCCGTCGTCGTGGCCGCCGTGCTCGTCGTCGTCCTCACGCGGCCCGGCGGTACGGGCGGGACCGGCACCGAGATCCGGCTCCAGCCCGCGGCCGCGAGCGGCCCCGATCCCTTCACCCGGTCGACGGCGAAGGTACCGGCGACCCCGCAGCCGCGTGCCAAACTGCCCGCCTCCCCGGCGAGCCCGTCCCCCGCCGGCGCCAACGTCACCCGGGGAGTGGACGGAGCCACGCCCGGTCTCTACGGCGGTACCGAGAAGACCGCCAGCTGCGACACCGAGCAGCAGATCCGCTTCCTCGCCGAACGGCCGGACCGGAACCGGGCCTTCGCCTCGGCCCTCGGGCTCGCGCCGGCCGCCGTCCCCGCGTACCTGCGCTCCCTGACCCCCGTGACCCTGCGGATGGACACCCGGGTCACCAACCACGGTTTCACGGACGGCGCGGCCCGCCCGTACCAGGCCGTCCTGCAGACCGGCACCGCCGTTCTCGTCGACGACCGGGGCGTGCCCCGTGTGCGCTGCGCCTGCGGGAACCCGCTGCTGCCGCCGGTCTTCGTCCGCGGCCCCGCGGAGCGCTCGGGCGACGCCTGGCCCGGCTACAACCCGGCCGAGACCGTTGCCGTCACCCCGGCGCCGCGGCCCGTCGAGGTCTTCGTCGTGTACGACCCCGCGGAGGAGGACTACTTCGCCCGCGAGAGGGGCGACGACGGGGCGAAGGACAAACCGGCCCCACCGCCGCGGGACCCGTCGACCCCGGTCCTCGTCCCGCCCGAGGAGGCGACCGCCGACCCGTCCGACGAGGCATCCGGCAGCCCGGAGCGCGAGAGCCCGGGATCGGGCACGTCGCCGCCCGGCCCGGCCACCGACGGCACCGCCACGCCGCCGCGCAGCCCGGGGGAGGAGACCTCGCCGGGCCGTCCCCCGGAGGAGACCACCGTCAGCGAGCCGCCCGCGGAACCGCCGACCGGCCCCGCGTCCGAGGAGCCGCCCGTACCGCCTCCGGTGGCGCCGGAGACCGTCCCCGACAACCCGCCTCCGACCTCGGGGCCGCCGCCCCAGGACGAGGAGCCCGCCCCGCCGTCACTGCCGGACGCCGTGGTCCCGCCCGCCGGGACGCCGACATCCCCGGCCGGGGCACCCTGACCTCGGCGGAGCCGGGTGAGGTGAGCCGGAACCGACGGACGCCCCCTCCGCCCTGTCCGGGCGCCCGCATGTCCGCCCGGCCTTGCCCCGCATGTCAGCCCGGCCTTGCCCCGCCTGGCCGCCTGTGCTTGCCGCGCCTGGCCGTCCTCGCCGCCTGCGGCTGCCTCTGCGTCGGCGCCCCCGCGAGCGGCGGCTGGTCCGGGGCGTCGGCGCGGGCTCGCGCAACGCTCCCACCGGCGAGCACCGCGCGTCAGCGCGGCCCGCCCAGGAACGGCTGCTCCTCCGCCGGGTGCGCGCGCCGCGGGCGGAAACGGGCCGCGAGCAGCGCCACGTCGTCCTCCGCGTGCTCGGCGTCCAGCTCCCGGACGACCGAGTCGACCATCTCGTCCACCGTGGCCGTGCACGGCAGCCGCACCCGGACCAGCCTCAGCAGGGAGTCGTCGATGTCCTCGCCGCGCCGCTCGACCAGGCCGTCGGTGTACAGCAGCAGCGTGTCGTCGGGCGTCAGCGATCGGGTGACCAGCTCGTAGCCGCCCACACCGGTGCCGAGCGGAGGCCCGGCGGGTACGTCCACGAGCTCGGCGTGCCCGTCGGCGGTGAACACCACGGGCGGCAGGTGCCCGGCACTCGAGAAGGAACCCAGCCCGCGAGCCGGGTCGACCCGGACCAACAGACAGGTCGCCGGCCGCGCCATGGTCTCGGATATGGCGATGTCCAGCTGCCGCAGCACCCGGTGCGGCGGCAGATCCGCGGCGGCCACGTCGCGCAGCATGGCCCGGTAGGTGTTCATCTCGACGGCCGCCTCCACACCGTGCCCCATGACATCGCCCATGACGAGAAGGGTGCGGCCGTAGTGGAGGCGCACGGTCTCGAACCAGTCGCCGCCGACGATGTTGCTGCTGCCCGCCGGCAGATAGCGGGTCGCGAACCGCAGATTGGGGTGCGGCTTGCCCGGTTCGGTCAGCAGGGCCCGCTGGAGCTCCACGGACTTCCCCAGCTCGGCGGCGAACGCCCGCGCGTGCACGACGCCGACCGCCGCGCGCCGCGCCGCGTGCCGGGCGACGGTGATGTCGTGGCCGGTGAAGGCCGCGCCGGTGCGGGCCAGCAGCGTCAGGCCCAGGACCGTCCCGCCCGGACCGCCACCGTCCGGCGGCCCGGTCAGCGGGACGGCGAGCACCGCGGTCCGCGCGGCGACGTCGTACTCCGCCGCCGGCAGCCCGGACTCGACGGCGCGCGCGGCGGCGGACTCCGCCCGCGGCCGGAGCCGGTCGCCGTCGAAGAGCAGTTCCACGGCCCCGGACCCGGCGGCGCGGCGCATCGCCGCCGGGGAGGGCCGCCGCGGCGGCGGTGCGCCGCTCTTCGCAGGTGGCGGCAGTAGCTCGACGGCGGCGGCCTCCGCGATCCACGAGCCCAGGAACTCCGCCAGTTCGCGGCAGGTGGCGTCCTCGTCGAGGGAGGTGCCGATCCGCTCGACGGCCTCGTCAGCCGCGGCGAGCCGGGCGTCCGCACGGGCCAGTTCCTCCTCGAGCCGGGGCGCGGACGACTCGGCCACCACGCACATCAGCCCGGTGACGGTGCCCTCGTTCTCCAGCCGGAGGCAGGTGGTGTGGCAGCGCCCGCCGGGACCGGTGACCCGGGTGCGGGGGACGCCGTCGGCCAGCACCTCGGCCGGCAGTCCGGTGGAGGTGCCCAGACACTGCTCCGCCGCGGGGCTCGGCAGCCGGCCGGCGACACCGGCCTCGGACTCGCCGGTGATCCGGCAGAAGGCCGGGTTGGCGTAGCGGTAGCGCAGATCGGCGTCCAGGACCACCACCCCGGCCGCGCTGTCCCACAGGTCCTGGCCCCCGGGCAGACCGGGGGTCCCGTCGGCGTCTGCGGTGGGGAGCCCGTGACGGCCCTGGAGCCGGTCCCATGGGCCGGTAGCCACACCCTCACCTCCTCCCCCGCGGGGTGGTGACCCCAGCTTCCTCCACAGCCTCCCCGCGCGCATCAGCGGGTGGGGAGCCCCGGCGGTCCCCGGCAGGCGGACCGCCGGCAAGGGCCCGTGCGGCCCGGCCGGGTCCGCCGCCGGCCGCCGATCGGTTCGGCGTGACGGCGGTCCGCGGGAGCCGTCCGGAGGAGGGCCGCGGGCCGACCCGCGCGGCGAGCCTAACCACCCGCTCCCGGGCTGGCGGAGGCGCCCCCGTCGCCCCGTGGCCCCGTCCCGTTCAGTGACACGGCCAGGACGGCCCGGTCGTCGTCGTCGGACCGGGTCGACCAGCGCTCCGCGTCGGTCCGCACGAACGACACGACCGCCTCGGGGGCCGGAGCACGCTCACGGCCGAACCGTTCGGCGAGCCGTTCCAGCACCGGGTAGAACACGCCGTCAGCGTTCCGCGCCTCGCTCACCCCGTCAGTGATCGCGACGAGCACCTCCCCGGGCCCGAGCGGGTGCACCGTCGTGTCGTCGTCCTCCTGCGCCAGCGTGCCCAGGCCCAGCGGCAGCCCGGGTGCGGTGACCAGCCGCCGTGCGCCCTGCGGGCCGACCACCAGCGGCGACGGGTGCCCGCGGTCGACGATCCGCACCTCACCGCCGCCCATGGGGAACTCCATCACCAGCGCCGTCACGAACAGCTCCGGGTCGCCCTCGTCGCCCGCCGGGCTGTTGCGGGCGATGCTGAGCTCCAGCCTCTCGGTCAGACTGCCCAGGTTCTGCCACTCGTGCGCGGACACCCGGAAGCTGCCCAGCACGGCCGCGACCGTCTGGACCGCGTCCAGTCCCTTGCCCCGGACGTCGCCGATGATCGCCCGCACCCCGAAGGGCGTCTCGCACACCTCGTACAGGTCCCCGCCGACGAGCGTGCCGCCCTCCCCGGCCTCGTAGAAGCCCGCCGCGCGCACCGGCCCGAGCCGGGGCGGCACCGGGCGCAGCAGGGTCCGCTGCATCGCCTCCGCGACCGAGTGGGCGCGGATCAGATGCTGCCGGGTTCGCTCCCGCTGCCAGGCCAGCGCGACGCTTGCGGCGCCGATGACGAACGTGGCGGCGTAGACGGCCACATGGTGCTGCTCGTCGAAGTGCCCGGGGCGGCGGGCGGCCATCCACATCTGCAGTCCCAGGCACACCACCGCCGACAGCGCCGTGCCCCGCGGGCCGCGCGTCGCCGCCGCCAGCGGCGGTACGGCGATGAGCATGAAGCTCACCGGCTCGCGGCCCCGGACGGCGAACTCCGCGACCAGGTCGACGGCCACCGCGACCATCGGCAGCCACCACACCCACCCACGGCGGGGGGACGGGGGCCGCAGCGCGGTGCGGAGGCTCCGGCCGGACACGGGCGCGCGCCCTACCTTCCGGACCCGCCGGGACCGGACACCGAGCCCGCGGCTCCAGGCTCGGCGGTGGCCGGTACGCTCCGGCGGACCGCGTCGGGCAGCTGGGCCTCGATCCGGGTGAGCTGGGCGTGGAGGCTGCGCAACCACACGTTGAGGTCGACCAGCGCCGGCAGCGGCGGTCCGGGGGGCGGGGAGGAGTCCGGCCGTGGCCCGCCGGGCGGCGGCCGCTCACCGCTGCACATGGCGGCGAGCCGGTCGGTGCACCGCTCCAGCTCCCGGGCGCCCGCACGTGCCCGGTCGGCGGCGTCCGGGGGCAGGGTGTGCGCGGGCAGGTCGAAACGCGGCAGCCAGTGGGCGCCGAGCAGGACCTGGTTGGCCGCGATCAGCACACCGTGCCAGTCGGCGTGAACGGGCGCGCTGCCCGCCGGCTCGCTGCGGAACTGGTCGTAGGCGGACTCGGCGAGAGTCAGCCGGTGCAGCACGGGGAGTGTCGGCGGGGGAGGGGCCGAGCCCGGCGGCGAGGCCGTCAGAACGGCGACGGTGCCCCTGATCAGCGGCCCGCACTCCCGGAGCAGCCCCGCCATGGTCCTGCGCACCTCCCGCCGGGCGCCGGCGGGCCAGGCGAGCATCGCGCACAGCAGACCGATGACGCTCCCGGTCACCACGTCCACGATCCGCGCCTCGGCCAGCCGCCAGGACGCCGGGGCGATCTGGGCGAACGCGGTGGCCACCACCAGCGTGAACAGCCCCTGCGCCCAGGCGATGCCCAGCAGCGGCCCGAGCGCGAACGCGATCAGCATGCCCGGCGCGAGGAGCACCGCGTACGCCTCGGTGTGCTGTCCCAGGCCGATGAGCAGGGCGCCCGCCGCGACGGCCCCCACCAGGTTGCCGGCGACCGCCTGACGGATGGCCGCCCAGGTCTGGCCGAAGGTGGTCCGGCTCAGCGTCAGCACCGCCAGCAGCACCCAGAAGCCGTGGGTCAGGTCCAGCGAACCTGCGACGAGCCGGGCGGCGGCGAGGGCCAGCGCGATCCGTACCGCGTTCTGGAACTGCACCGAGCGGAGCGTCATGTTGCCGGTGATCCGGCGGAGCCACAACTGCGGTGTGGAGGCCTCGGCGTACCAGAACAGGGCCCGGGGCTCGATCGGCGGGGTGCGCCGCCCGTCGAGGCCGACGCGTACGGAGATCTCCAGGATCCGCACCGACTCGGCGACGGCCAGCAGTGCCGCCTGCCGGCGCAGCACCGGCACCGGGGGGACCTCCTCCGGCGGCCCCGTCGCCTGCCGGACGCGCGTCTGCTGGAAGGCGTCGATCGCCTCGTCCATCCGCTGCGGGCCGGGGGCGGGCCGCCCCGCCCGCAGTGCCGCGGCGGTCTCGTCGCACAGGGCCGCCACCCGCGGCAGCAGCGAACCGGAAGCCGAGTCGGTGCGCACCGCGGCGCCGCGCGCCCCGTCCCCGGCACCGGGCCCGGCCCCGTCCCCGGCACCGGGCCCGGCCCCGTCCCGGACGAGCCGGCGGAGTTCCCCGGTCTCGGTCTGATGGGCCAGCTGCTCCAGCAGCCGACGGGCGGCGGACCCGGCCTGGGACAGTCCGCGCACCGCACGGCCCGGGCCCGCCGGGCGCTCCGCGGGCGGGATCTTCGACAGCCGCAGGCGCGAGCCGGCGGCCCGCAGGGCCTCGGGGGAGAGGCTGATGCGTCCGGCAACGGTGTCGCCGGCCGTGGCCACGGCCTCCGCGAGGGTCGACCGGTACGTCGGGCCCGCCTGCCGCGGCAGCAGGAACAGCTCGCACAGCGCCAGCACCACCACTCCGAAGGTGAGTCCGGCGAGCCGCAGCCACAGGGTCTGCGGCTCGTACGGCGGGAAGCAGGCCAGGATGTAGAAGAGCTGGAGTCCCGGCGCGGCGCCCGCCGGCCGCGGCCCCGCGATCGCCGCGAAGGCGAGGAGGAAGCCCACGACGAGCATCCCCAGTACCGCCGCCCAGGTCGCCACTGCCAGCACGGTTCCCAGCGCCACCAGCACCAGGCCCACCGGCAGCGCCTTCAGCATCACCGCTGCCCGCTGCCGCCCGGACCCCGGGATCGAGGACAGCAGACCGAGGGCGATCGGCGCGAACAGTGCGTACAGCGCCAGATCCGGTTCGTGGAGCCCGTACAGGAACGGGTAGAAGCCAGCGGACGCGGCGAGGGACACCCGCAGCGACCGATGGAGGATCTCGGTCCGTTCCGCCCCGCGCTTCACGGCAGGCCCCCGCCGCTTGCCGCGCCGGAGTCGGGGGAGGGGACGCTGCCGAGGACCGCGGGCCCGTGGCGTCCGGCCCGCGGAACCACGGACCACGCCGGGACGGGTCGGGCGCGCGACGGGGCCACCGCGACCGTGACGAAGGCCCCCGTCCGCGCGGCCGGCGAAGACTCAGCGCGCATGAGCACGTTCCTCTCGGGCCGACGCCGCCGCGGCGTCGTGGGCGGGCCGGACAGCGACCCGCTGCCCATTGTCGGCCGCCCCGGAACGGACCGCAGCCCGGAGGAGTCCGCGGCGACGGCGGCACTGCGGACCTCGCGGGGAGGGCAGCGCCGCGTTCCGTCCCGCGGGGACGACCGACCGGGTCCGTGAGGGGGCGGACGGGCGGACCTCGCGGTGGGCTCGTCCACCCCGTTCGGACCGCGGCCCGGCCCTCCCCGATCGCGGCGGGGCCCGCGCCGGGGTCACGATGGCAGGAACCACGGCGGCTCACGGGGGCGGAGGCGGGAGGATCGTACGGTGCAGGCACTCCTGGTGCCGGTGGGCTTCGCCCTCGCCTCGGCGCTCAGCAACGCCGTCGCCACCGTTCTGCAGCGCCAGGAAGCCCTCAAGGTGCCCAGCTCCAGCGGCTTCCGGCCGGGGCTGATGCTCGATCTGCTGCGCCGTCCCCTGTGGCTGGCCGGGATCGCCGCGGTCCTCGTGGCGGGGGTCTGCCAGGCGCTGGCGCTGAACACGGGACCGCTCGCGATCGTCCAGCCGCTGTTCGTCCTCGAACTGCCTCTCGCGCTTATCGTCGCCTCCCTCGTGATGCGCAGTCATCTGCCACCGGTCGGCTGGGGTGCCGTGGGCCTCGTCGTGGTGGGGCTGGGCATCGCCCTGGCGGCGGCGTCCCCCACCGGCAACCGCACCCAGGTGCCCCTCGACCGCTGGATCCCCGCGCTCGCGCTCTGCGGGGGAGCGGTCGCCACGCTCTCGGTCGTGGCCCTGAGGCGGCCGGTGGGGCGGACCCGCGCCGCCCTCCTCGGCACGGCCACCGCCATCAGCTACTCGCTCACCGCGGCCCTCATGAAGTCGGCGACCCACATCCTGGAGGACGAGGGAGCCGCGGCCTTCTTCACCTCCTGGGAGGTGTACGCCTTCGCGGTCGCCGGCGGCACGGCGCTGTTCCTGCTGGAGAACGCCCTGCAGGCGGGCCCGCTGGTCGCCTCCCAGCCCGCGCTCACCCTCGGCGACGCCACCCTGAGCCTGCTGCTCGGCGTCACCCTCTACGAGGAGCACGTGCGCACCGGCTGGTGGCTGCTGCCTGAGTTGCTGGGTCTCGCGCTGATCACCGTCGGCGTCTTCACCCTCGCCCGGATCCCGCTCGCGGAGTCGCTTGTGGCGCCGGACCAGACCTCCGGTGCGGCCCCTCCCCAGGCCGGACAGACCCTGCCCTGAGCCCGTCCGGACGGCGGGAACACCGGCCGGCAGCCGAAGGGCCGGTGGACCGTGCCGCCGGGGAAGTGCCGGGAGGTTGCCGGGTATTGCCAGGGGATTGAGGGAATCGCCCGAGAAGCGTTTCATTACAGGGGAAAGGGGCCGATTTGACGCTTCCGAAGGAGGCGGCCCGCATGACCACACACCAACCGAGCATCGAGCAGCACCCTGATCTCGCAGAGATGCGCGAGCGCTTCGAACGCGCCACCGCGTCGCCGCGCGGCCAGGTGACAGAAACGCTGGCCCTCCTCACGGGCCTCTACCTCGCGGCGTCGCCGTGGATCGTCGGTTTCAACGGCCTCACCACCCTGGCCGTCACCAACCTGATCTGCGGTGTCGCCTTCGCCCTGTGTCTGGGCGGGTTCGGCTCGGCCTACGAGCGGACCCACGCCATGGCCTGGTGCGCCATCGTGATCGGCGCCTTCACGATCTTCTCCCCGTGGATCGTCGCCGGGAACGTCGCCGTCACCGGCAGCGTCGTCAGCAACGTCATCGTCGGCATCGTGGCCCTCTGCCTCGGCGTGGCCATGGCCGCCATGACCGATCGCCCCGGCGCGCTGCGCCCCGCACGGGCCTCCGGAGGTCCGAGCCGCGACCTCGGTCCCCTGAGCTGAGGCACCCCGTCCCGCGAGGGTCCCGGCCGCCCGGACAGGGCGCCGGGACCCTCCGGTCGTACGAGGGGAGGGGCCTTCCGGCTGTACGAAGAGTCTCGCGGGCGACCACGCAAGGTGAGCTATGTTGAGCGAGAGCGGGACGAGAAGGAGGCACACGGTGCCATCAGGGCAGCGGGCGCGCGCGCAGGCGTCTGCGATCACGCCGGGCAGACAGACTCCGGACGCGGAGCCGGCTCCTGTGGAGAGGGTCCGTGCGCTGTTCGGTGGACACCGGCTGTCACCCGGGCAGCGGCGTATCGCGCAGTACATCACGGACAACCTCACCGAAGCGGCCTTTCTGTCGATCACCGACCTCGCGGACCGCGTGGGTGTCAGCCAGCCCTCGGTGACGCGCTTCGCGTCGTCGGTGGGATTCAGCGGCTACCCGGCGCTGCGCGAGGCGCTTCAGCCCATCGCGCTCAGCGCGGTCGCCGGTTCCCCGGAGACGGGCGAGAGCGGTCGCAACGAACTGCAGACGGCGGTCGACGCCGAGATCGCGAACCTCGAGAGCCTGCGCCGCAGGTTCGCCGACACCGGCCAGGTGCTCGAGGTCGGCCGGGAGCTGGCGCGGTCGGTGCCGCTGACGATCCTCGGGCTGCGGATCTCCACCTCGCTCGCCGAGTACTTCGCCTACGCCGCCCGGCGGATCCACCCGGACGTTCGGCTGGTCTCGAGGGGCGGGAGCGTGGCGTACGACGCGCTGCTGCAGTCGCGCGAGGCGGGCGGGACCTGGGTGCTCGCCTTCGCGATGCCCCGGCACGCCAAGGAGACCCTGTCGGCGGTGCGGGCCGCCCGCCGTACGGGTCTGCGGACCGCCCTCATTACGGACCTCACGCTGGGGCCGCTCGTGGACGAGGTCGACGTGGCCCTCACCGCCGGCACCGGCTCGCGACTCGTCTTTGACTCCTACTCGGCGCCCGGTGTGCTGTCGGCGGCGATCCTCCAGGCCATGGCGGACGCGGACCCCGAACGCACACAGCGGCGGCTGGAGCAGTACGAGCACGCCGCCGACCAGCACGACTTCTTCCTCGAGGACTGACCGGCAGCACCACCCACCCCCCTCCCCCGGCGGGAGGAAAGGGGGACTTTCATGCCCAGAAGAGCATGAATTTTTTCATGCTCTTGCTTACTTGGCGGTAAATATATTTACTGCGTGTGGCACTGCGGACGACACTCCTCCTCGTCGGCCCCACGGTGTTCTGTTCGGGCAATCCGCTCCCCTCGGATGCCCCCGGCGGCTCCGGTCAACCCCTGGGCCGGAGCCGCCGGTCAACAGCCTCACGACCGGCGGAGGCCCACGGCCGTGCACGGCGACGTCGCCGTCACCGGCCGCGCCCGGTCAGCCGTTCCTGACGGAGTCGAGATGGGCGAACACGACGACGTTGTCCTTGTAGTCCTTGGTCTTCTTGTCGTAGAGGCCGCCGCAGGTGATCAGGCGCAGTTGGGCGGTCGGCGTGTCGTTGTAGACCCGTGAACTGGGGAAGGCGGCCTTGCTGAAGGTCTCGACCGAGTCGACCTTGAACGTGGCCACCTTACGGTCCTGGCGGGTGATGTCGATCTTGTTCCCGGGTTTGAGCGCGCTGAGCGACTCGAACACCGCGGGCCCCGTCATGGTGTCCAGGTGGCCCGCGAGGATGGACGTGCCCTTCTCGCCCGGGGTGGCGCCCTTCCCGTACCAGCCCACCAGGTTCTTGTCGTTGGGCGGTGGCGCGTTCAACTGCCCGGCCTTGTTGAGGGTCAGCACCGTGAAGGGGGCGCTGACCGAGATGGCCGGGATGGCGATGCGCGTCGGGACGGAACGCGGCAGCGGCGGGTGGACGGGAGCGGCCTTCGGCGGGCTGACGGGCGCGGGGGCGGGCGACGCGGGGCGGGCCTGAGGGGTGTTGGCCGTCTGGCCGCCGAGCGAGTTGTAGCAGAGCAGTCCGCCCAACGCGGCCGCCAGCACCGGCCACAGGAGGGTCTGGCCGAGGGAGCGGGACGGCGCGGGCTCGGGGGGCGGCTGCGAGCCGAGCGGTTGCCTGGCGTTCATGCGAGAGGCCTTTCGTGTGCCGGGACGCGGCGGGAGATCCGGATCGGGGCTGGGAAACGCATCGCCGCGGCCGCCGTCCGGAGAGGACGGCGGCCGCGACAGCGCAGCGAGCTGCAGGTGATGCGACCTCGATCAGGCCGAGGTACCGGTCACGCCACGACGGCGCAGCTTCCAGGCGCCGGCGCCGATGCCGCCGAGCATGAGCAGCGAACCGGCAGCCAGGCTGCCGTTGTTCATCGCGAGGCCGCCGCCTCCGGCGTCGACGCTGCCCTTCGGGTCGTCGTCGTCATCGTCGTCGTCATCGTCGTCGTGGTCGTCGTCGTCGTAGTCGTGGTCACCCTTGTCGTGGTCCTTGTGCTTCCACTTCTTGTCGTGGTCGTCCTTGCCGTAGTCCTTCTTCTCGTCGTCCTTCTTGCTGTACTCGTCCTTCTTCGAGTCCTCTTCCTGCTTGGACCCGTTGTCGTCCTTCTTGCTGTACTCGCTCTTCTTCGAGTCCTCTTCCTGCTTGGACCCGTTGTCGTCCTTCTTGCTGTACTCGCTCTTCTTCGAGTCCTCTTCCTGCTTGGACCCGTTGTCCTCCTGCTTGGAGCCCTGGCCCCACTCGTCGTTCATGACCGACGCGAGGAAGCCGCCGCCGGCGTCGACGCCGCCCTTGGGCTCGTCGTCGTCATCGTCGTCGTCATCGTCGTCGTCGTGGTCGTCGTCGTGGTCGTCCTTGTCCCACTTCTTGTGGTGGTCCTTCTTGTCCCACTTCTTGTCGTGGTCGTCCTTGCCGTGGTCGTCCTTGCCGTGGTCGTCCTTCTTCTCGTCGTCCTCGGCCACGGCACGGCTCAGGAAGCCGCCGCCGGCGTCGACGCCGCCCTTGGGCTCGTCGTCGTCGTCATCGTCGTCATCGTCGTCGTCGTCGTGGTCGTCGTCGTGGTCGTCCTTGTCCCACTTCTTGTGGTGGTCCTTCTTGTCCCACTTCTTGTCGTGGTCGTCCTTGCCGTGG
>NZ_JBFAMM010000035.1:38725-72840 GCF_040656535.1 Streptomyces sp. NPDC049887
CGGGTCGTCCTTGCCGTGGTCGTCCTTCTTGCCCTCGTGGCTGCTGGACGAAGAACCGTTGTCGTGGCCCCAGTCCTCGGCCAGAGTCATCGCGTAAGCGGTAGGTGCGGCAATCGTCAGGACCGCGGTAATGGCGGCCGAGGCGCACAGGGTGCGGGCAGAGCGCATGAGATCCCATTCCTTTCGCCGCGACTGCGAGGGCTGACACATCGTCGGCTCATCGGATCGCAGCAGCGACGAATTCACCGTCAGACGGATCGCGGCTTCGCACCAGCCGAGAACGTCGCATTCGAGGGACACCGTCCGCTCTTCGGGTGGCGACACGCCGACTATTCACTCTTTGGACGGCAGCCAGTCGATACGGGCCTTCGCGGCGCTCTCCGGACCCTTCGCGATCCGGCTCGCGCGGCGGGCCGGAGTGGCCGCCCGCTCCCGCACATTCCGTCTTCTTCGCTTCGCGCGCCTATCCGGAGACGGCTCGGCTTCGAACTACTCGTGTCACGTGCGCACGGCAGCGACGTCGTGCGGGTTCCGTGTCCCGGCGGTCGGGGCGCCCCCGACGGGGAGATCCGCAAGGGCCCCGGGAGAGAGGTGGGTCAGATGGGCGTTTCCCTCCGGGTACGGCGTCTCGTGGCCGCCACGGCTGCTGCGGGTGTGCTCGTCGGCGGGGTGTCCGTGGCGTCCTCGGGTACTGCGGCGGCCTCGTCCCCGCCCCCCGCCCAGGCGCGGGCCTCCCACCTCGTGGCCGACTCGGGGGGCCCGGACTGGAACCGCTGCGAGTGGCGCAAGGGCCACTGGAAGCAGAAGTGGGTCAAGGACCACTGGGAGGACGAGTGGGTCCGGGGACGCTGGAACTGCCGCGATGGCGACGGCCGCCGCTGACCGGCCGCGACCGTGAGCCGGACGGACGCATGGCGGGCGGCATCCACGAGGACGCCCGGCCGCCGACCGAGGACGCGTGACCGCGGCAGGAGGGCGGATGGCCTGCGAACGAGGACGTGTGAGTGCTGAACAGAGAACTGGGCAGGTGGCGGATGAGAGGTGAACGGTGGACGTGACATGTCACCGCACACCTCCGGTCTCCCCTCGCGGCTCCAGGCGTGCGGCCCCTTCCGATCGGTGGTGGCATGGTGACGAAGGAGCCCGTACGGCACCCCTGGTGCCCACGAGGAGCGAGGGGGCGCGAGTGTCGCCACCTGATGCGGATCCCGACGCCGCGGAACAGCTGGCCAAGCTCGGACTGGACGAGCTCATGGTCCTGGTGGGACGCGGCGACCAGGGTGCGTTCGTGCCCGTCTACGAAGCGGTCAGCGGCCCCGTGCTGGGCCTCGTCCGCAGGGTCCTGAGAGATCCGGCCCAGTCCGAGGAGGTGACCCAGGACGTGCTCGTGGAGGTGTGGCGCACGGCCGGCCGGTTCCGGCCCGATCAGGGCAGCGCCCTGACCTGGGTCCTGACGCTGGCCCACCGGCGTGCGGTGGACCGGGTCCGGTCGTCACAGGCCAGGACCGAGCGGGAGCGCAGAGTGGCGCTGCTGGAGTCCGTGCCGCCGTTCGACGACGTGGTCGAGCAGGTCGAGAGCGGCCTGGAGCAGCAGCAGGTGCGGCGCTGTCTGCAGTCGCTGACGGAGCTCCAGCGGGAGTCGGTCGTCCTGGCGTACTACCACGGGCTCACCTATCGGGAGGTGGCCGAGTACCTGTCCCAGCCCCTGGGCACGGTGAAGGCCCGAATGCGTGACGGGCTGATGCGGTTGCGTGACTGTCTGTACGAGGGCGAGGTGCGGCCATGAGCGAGGTCCGGGACAGGAACGGCGACGAGCTGCACTCCGCCGCCGGCGCCTACGTTCTGCACGCGCTGCCCGAGGACGAGCGGAGGGCCTTCGAGGAGCACCTCGCGTCCTGTGGGGTCTGTGCGCGCGAGGTCGCGGAACTCTCGGACTCGGCGGCACGCCTCGCCCAGCCGGTCACGGCCGAACCTCCGGAGCACCTGCGGCGCCGGGTGCTGGAGCGGATCGCCGTCACACCCCAGGCCCCCTACGCGCCCCGTGTCCCGCACGAACAGCCCGAGAGAGAGGTCCAGCACGCCCGGCCCGCCGCCGGGGTGCCGGTTCCGTCCGGCCCCGGGCGCTCTCCCGTCCCGCGGCTCCTGCAACTGGCCCTCGCGGCCTGCGCCGCGCTGGCCGTGGCGTTCGGCGGAGTCGCCACCTGGCAGTACCAGGCCGCCGAACAGGCGCGCTCCCAGCTGGACTGGGCCGAGGAGCGGTACGCGGGTGTGGCCGATGTGCTCGCCGCACCGGACGTCGAACTCCACACCCAGCAGCTCGCGGACGGCGGCACCGGCACCGTCGCCGTCTCCCGGAGCCAGGACGCGGCGGTGTTCTTCGCGACGGGAGTCCCGCCGCTGCCCGTCGGCCAGACGTACGCCCTGTGGTTCAGCGAGGACGGCTCCTACCGGCCCGCGGGCCTGGTCAGCGGTGCCGAGGCCCAGGACATGCAGATGCTCAACGGCCCGGTCTCGGGAGCGACGGCGGTCGGCATCACCGTCGAGCCGGTCGGAGGTTCGCTGCAGCCCACCAGCCCGCCGCTGGGAATGATCGACATCCCCGCCTGAAGTCGTCCCCCGGCCGGGCAGGGCGCCCGCGCGACCGTCCCGCGGGGTGGCTCGTCCAGGGAGGACCCGGAGCTCCCGGCTCGCCCGGGGCCGGGCCCCTGCGCGCCGCTCACCGTGCGCGGAAGGGCCGACGGCAGTACCGGCGGCACGCCGCGCCCTGCTGCTCACCTCGGCGCCGCGCGGCCCGGCGGGGGCGCACGGGGTCCGATCCGCCGGTGCCGCGCGCACTCGCACATCACCCGCCTGCCGGACCGGGGGGCGGGTCCCACTGGCCGTCCGCCTGTCCGCCTGTCCGCCTGTCCGGCTGTCCGCCTGTCGGCCCGTCAGCCCGTCAGCCCGTGCCGAACGGTGCGACCTCCCCCGGGGCGGACCCGGCGGCGTCCCGCCCCGGAGTGGTGCCGGCGCGGTGCCCGTCCGTGGCCGTGAACGTGACCGGCAGCCGGGCCGGACCCCGCAGCCCGCCCGGCCGCCAGCGCAGTTCCTCCGGCGGCACGGCCAGTGCCAGGTCGGGGAGGCGCCGCAGCACGGTGCCGATGGCGATCTGCCCCTCCAGCCTGGCCAGCGGGGCCCCCAGGCAGTAGTGGATCCCGTGCCCGAAGGCGAGGTGCGCATTGTCGCGCCGGGTGATGTCCAGCCGGTCCGGGTCGGCGAACCGCGCCGGGTCGCGGTCGGCGATGGCGGAGGCGATCAGCACGGTGGCACCCCTCGGGACGGTCACCCCGGCGATCTCCACGTCCTCGCGCGCGAACCTCGCGATTCCGGGGCTGACCGGCCCGTCGTACCGCAGGAACTCCTCGACGGCACCGGGCAGCAGATCCGGGTCGTCCCGCAGCAGCGCCAGCTGGTCGGGGTGGGCGAGCAGTGCCGCGACCCCGCTGCCGATCAGATTGACCGTGGTGATGTACCCGGCGACGAGGAGCAGGAACGCCATGGCGATCAGCTCGTCCTCGTTGAGGCGCTGTTCCTCGTCACGGGCGGTGATCAGCGCGCTTAGCAGGTCGTCCCCCGGCCGGGCCCGCTTCTCCGCGATGAGCCCGGTCAGATACGCGCGCATCTGCCGCCATGCCGAGTCCACCACGGCCGGGTCCGGCATCTCCGCCCGGCGCAGCAGCATGTCGTCGGTCCAGTGCTGGAACTCGTGCCGGTCGTCCAGGGGGACGCCCAGGAGTTCGCTGATGACGGTGACCGGGAGCGGCAGTGCGAAGTCCGCGACGAGTTCCGCCCGCCCGGCGGGCAGCAGTCCGTCGAGCAGCCGGTCGGTGATCTCCTGGATCCTGGGCCGCATCTCCGCCACCCGGCGCGCGGTGAACGCCTTCGAGACCAGCCGGCGCAGCCGGGTGTGGTCGGGCGGATCGGAGCGCAGCATGTTGCTCACCATCGACTCGCGCTCCGTCGAGGGCAGCTGCTGCATCAGCCGCGGGTCCGACGCGTCGCGGACGTCGCTGCTCAGCCGGGAGTCCGACAGGGCTGCGAGGCCGTCCTCGTAACGGGTGACCAGCCAGGCCTCCACGCCACCCGCGATCACGGCCCGTCGCACCGGGCCCTCCTCGCGTAGCCGGCGGTAGAGCGGGAAAGGATCCGCGACGAAGGCAGGGTCGGCGTAGGGCAGAAGGAACGGCTGCTCGCTCATGTTGCCTCCCGGGGAGCGGCACGGCCGTCCGTGCCGCGAGTGTCCAGCTTGAGGGTATATGTCCAATTGTCACTGACCCCGGGATTCCACCGAAGGGAGCGGTTCCGATGGAGCGGACCACGTGCTGCGTGGTGGGCGGAGGGCCCGCCGGCATGGTTCTCGGCCTGCTGCTGGCCCGGGCCGGGGTGGACGTCGCCGTCCTGGAGAAGCACGGCGACTTCCTGCGCGACTTCCGTGGCGACACCGTGCACCCCTCCACCCTGGCGCTGCTGGACGACCTGGGACTGGCCGAGCGCTTCGCCCGGCTGCCGCAGCGCCGGGTGACGACCGTGCAGCTGCCCATCGGCCCGGACCGTTCGCTGATCACCGTCGGGGACATCGGCGCCCTCCGGGGCAAGTACAACTACATCGCGATGGTGCCCCAATGGGACCTGCTCGACCTTCTCGTGGACGAGGCGGGCCGGGAACCCTCCTTCTCCGTCCGGATGAACACCGAGGCGACGTCCTTCCTCATGGAACGCGGGCGGGTGAACGGCGTCCGCTACCGCACCTCCGACGGCCGCACCGGCGAACTGCGGGCTACGCTCACCGTCGCGTGCGACGGCCGGGGCTCGCTCGCGAGGACCCTGCCCGAACTCGGTCTGGAGAGCTTCAACTGCCCGATGGACGCCTGGTGGTTCAGGCTCCCCCGGCACGAAGGCGACCCGAGCGGGCTGGTGGGCGGGGTCGGCGACCGGTTCTTCAGCGCGCTCATCGACCGAGGTGACTACTGGCAGATCGCCGCGCTGATCCCGAAGGGCACCGACGCCCAGCGGCGCGCAGAGGGCCTGGACCGGTTCATGGCTCGATTCACCTCGGCCGCGCCCTGGCTCTCGGACCGGACGCACGCGCTCACCTCGTGGGACGACGTGAAGCTGCTCGACGTACGGCTCGACCGGCTGCGGCGCTGGCACCGTCCGGGGCTGCTGTGCATCGGCGACGCCGCCCATGCCATGTCACCGGTCTTCGGCATCGGCATCAACCTCGCCGTCGAGGACGCGGTGGCCGCCGCACGCCATCTCGTCGGACCCCTCGGCGAGGGCCGGGTGGGTCTTGAGGACGTCCGCCGCGTCCAGCGCCGCCGGTGGCCCACCACCGCGGGAACCCAGGCCCTCCAGCGTCTCGCCCACGCCAGGGTCATCGAGCCCCTGCTGGCCGGGGAGCCCGCCTTCGGCAACCCCCGGCTGGCCAAGCGCCTCACCGAGCTGATCACCACCTCCCGCCGGTTCAAGCGGCTTCCGGCCTACTTCCTCGCCTACGGCGCCCTGCGTGAACGGCCACCGGAGGCGTCGGTGCGGTGACGGCGGGGGCGGGCCGCGCCGCGGGCGGCAGTGTCGCTTCACCCGCGCGGCGCGGTCTCGCCTCGCCCTGGGAGGGCGATCCGGCGTCCGCGCGGGGGCGGTGCCCGGCCCACGTCCCGGTACCGGTACCGCGCCGAGCTGTGCCGATGCCGGGCCGAGCCAACCGCCGAGCCAACCGTGTCGCCGGTCGTTGCCGGTCGTTGCCGGTCGTGCCGCGCTGTGCCGCGCCCCGCGCCGTGTGACGCTTCCCGGCCGGCGGCCGCCGTGTCGTCGCCGGTCGCGCCGCGTTGCCGAGTCCCTTCCGGTGTCGATGCCGTGCCACGGTGCCGGGCCCCGCCGCTGCCGTGTCGTTGTCGGTCGAGCCGCGGTGTCGCCGTGCCGATGCCGGGCCGAGCCATTGCCCGGCGAACCCGCGCCGCCGTGCCGGTCGTGCCGGCACCGGTACGCTCCGCCCGGCGGGCTCGTGCGGCGAGCCGCGCGCCGGGCGGGAACGGGCCCTGCCTCAGTGCGTCGCGCCCGGCACCCGGTCGAGGATCGTGGCGAGGTCGGCGGTCGGCGGGAGGGTACCGAAGGCGAAGCCGGTGTCGCCCGCCAGGCGGGAGGCGCAGAACGCGTCGGCCACGGTGGGTGGCGCGTGGCGGACGAGGAGGGAGCCCTGCAGTACCAGGGCGAGGCGCTCGACCAGCCGCCGTGCGCGCAGTTCGGCGTCGGCGGTGAGCACCAGCTCGCCGCGCAGCCTCCGCCACGCCTCGTCAAGTCGTGCGTCCGCGCCCGCGGCCGCCTCGATCTCCGCCCGGAACGCCTCCAGCGACTCCGGCTCGCGGGCGAGCGCACGGAGTACGTCGAGGGCGTTGACGTTGCCCGAGCCCTCCCAGATGCCGTTCAGCGGAGCCTCGCGGTACAGCCGCGGCATGCCGGACGCCTCGTCATATCCGTTGCCGCCGAGGCACTCCAGCGCCTCGGCGACCGCCGTGGGCTGCCGCTTGCAGACCCAGTACTTCCCGACGGCCGTGGCCAGCCGGAGGAAGGCCCGCTCCTGCGCGTCGCCGCGCTGTGACCGGTCCGCCGCGCCCGCGACCCGGAGCGCCAGCGTCGTCGCGGCCTCCGACTCCAGCCCCAGGTCCGCGATGACGTTCCGCATGAGCGGCTGGTCGATCAGCTTGGTGCCGAACACGGTCCGGTGGCGTACGTGGTGCGCGGCCTGCGCCAGCGCCGCGCGGGTCCCCGACGCCGAGCCCAGGATGCAGTCGAGCCGCGTCATGGTCACCATGTCGATGATCGTCCGTACGCCCTGCCCCTCCCGGCCGACCAGCCAGGCGACGGTGTCGTCGAACTCCGGCTCGCTGCTGGCGTTGCTGCGGTTGCCGAGCTTGTCCTTCAGCCGCTGGATGCGGAAGGTGTTGCGCGAGCCGTCCGGCAGCACCCGGGGCACCAGGAAGCAGGACAGTCCACCCGGTGCCTGCGCCAATACCAGGAACAGGTCGTTCATCGGAGCGCTGGTGAACCACTTGTGCCCCCGCAGCCGCCAGCTGCCGTCCGGTTGCGCGGTGGCCGCGGTGGTGTTGGCGCGCACGTCCGTGCCGCCCTGCTTCTCGGTCATGCCCATACCGGCGAGGAGTCCCCGCTTGCCCCCCGGCGTCCGCAGGCCCGGGTCGTACACCCGGCTGGTGAGCAACGGCTCGTAGACGGCGGCGAGTTCGGGAGCCGACCGGAGCGCGGGCACGACGGCGTACGTCATGGACACCGGGCAGCCGTGGCCCTGTTCGGCCGAGCTCCACACCATGAAGCCGGCGGCGCGGGCGACGTGCGCGCCCGGCCGGTCGTCCGCCCACGGCGCCCCGCCCAGGCCCTCCCGGATCGCCACGTCCATCAGCGCGTGGTACGAGGGATGGAAGTCGACCTCGTCGATCCGGTTGCCGTAGCGGTCGTGCGTGCGCAGCTCCGGCTCGTGGCGGTTGGCCTCCTCGGCCCAGCGCAGGACCTGCTCCGATCCCGCGAGCCTTCCGAGGCTGTGCAGGTCCTCCGCGTACCAGCCGGCGCCCTCGCGCCGCAGTCCCTCGAGAAGTACGGGGTCCTCGGCGACGTCGTGACCGGTGAGCGGCGGCGGCTGGTTGGTCACCTCGTGCGTACGGGCGGTGGGGTTGCTGAGCGGGGACGCGTCCGTGGTCGCGGTCATGGGGGTCCTCCGGGGTCGTCGGGGCATGCCGCGGGCCGGGCGCCCGCGCAGCGCAGGGACATCGCCACCAGCTCGTCCACCAGCCGGCCGGCCTCGGGACCCTCCGCCGGAGCGGCGAGCGGGTCGACCAGCACCTCGCCGATGGCGCCGGTCAGGGCGGCCGCGGTGATCTCCGGGTCCTGGCGGGGGAGCAGCCCGGCGTCGACGCCCTCACGGACGACCTCGGCGAACACGGCGCGGTAGCGGCGCCGGAACTCCAGGCGCTCCTGGCCGACGGCCGGCTCTGCCGGTGCGGCGAGCAGCGCGTGCGCCAGTCCGCGCCGCTCCATGGCGCGGCGTGCGAAGACGCTGACGCCGAGGGCCAGCCGCTCCACCGGGTCGCCGCTGCCCTCCCGGAGTACGTCGCCGAGGACGTCGACCTCGTGGCCCGAGGCCCGGCGGAACACCTCGACGGCCAGCGCCTGCTTGGAGGGGAAGTGCTGGTAGACGGAGCCGACCGCCATGCCCGCGGCGGCGGCGACCGCGGTGACGGAGGCGTTCGCCCATCCGGACTCGGCGACCACGGTCGTGGCCTGCTCGACCAGATGCTCCCTGGCGGCGGCCAGGCGGTCCTCCACGGCGGGCGTCCTGCGGTACGGCATGCAAACAGTGAACCACCGTTCAGAGCTTTGGGCCAGAGCTGTCCGGACGGAGGCCGAGGCGGACACGCTCCGTCGGCTGCCGTGCCGTGCCGCGTCGTCAGGGCCGGCGGGACCCTGAGGCCCTTGACGGCCACCGTCCCGGCGCCCGGCGGCCGGTGACCGGCGGCCGTCTGAGGCAGGGGCGAACCAGGCGCAGTCCCGGTCCGTTGCCGTGCGCGGTCGAGGAGGCCGGCCCACCGTGGACAGGAACGGGGTGGCGTACCGGTGCTCCGGAGCGGAGCGCCGCGGGTCGGGGTCTGCTGTGGTGACGTGCGCCCGCCCCCGGTGGGGTGCCGGGGGCGGGGTGGGACTTGCTGCGTGTTGTGGATGGCGATGGCTCGTCCGGTGTGTCTTCGTTGAGGTGTCAGCCGAAGCAGTTCGGGACGGGGCTGGCGCTGCCTTCGCAGTTGGTGGGGACGTTGTCGATGATCTTGATCTTGCCGTAGGTGGTGACGGTGCCGCCGTCGTTGTTCACGCCGCCGGCGGGTTCGTCGGAGGTGTTGTCGGTGACCTTGACGTCGGTGAGGGTGACCTCGTCGTCGTCGTCGACGTGGATGCCGCCGCCGGCGTAGCCGTCGCCGGGGGCCTGGTTGCCGCTGATCACGGTGCGGCGGATGTGGGTCTCGGTGTCATCGTTGTTGATGCCGCCGCCGTCGTCACTGAGGGACGTGTTGCCGTAGATCTTGCTGTCCTCGATGACCGCCTGCTCGCCATCCAGGTAGAGGGCGCCGCCGTAGTAGCCGGTGTTGTAGGCGAAGGTGCTCTTGCGGACCTGGAGAGCATCGTTCTCGTGGTAGACGGCGCCGCCGTACTCGCCGCTGTAGTTGTACTTGAAGGCGCTTTTCTCGATGTCCGTGAGGCCGTAGTACTGGTAGACAGCGCCGCCGTAGTCCTCGCCGTAGTTGTAGCTGAACAGGCTCTTCCGGACGGTGCTGGTGCCGTAGTAGTTGATGATGGCCCCGCCGCCGTAGTAGGCCTTGTTGTTGGTGAACTTGGAGGTCTCGACCTCCAGCTTGCCGTACTCGTTGTGGATCGCGCCGCCCTCATAGCCGGAGTTGCCGCTGAGGGTGCTGTTGCGGATGGTGGTGATGCCTTCGTTGTAGATGGCGCCGGCGTCGTCGCTGTCCGTGTCGTCGACGGTGTTGTTGTGGAGGGTGGTGTGGTCGAGGTCGAGGCGGCCTCCGGCCACGACGTTGATGGCGCCGCCGTCCTCGTCGGCGGCGGTTTTGCCGCGGGTGAGGGTGAGGTGGCGGAGTTTGAGGTCGCCGCCGGTGCCGACTTCGAAGAAGCGGAACTGGTCGGCGTTGGCGGCGCGGGCGATGGTGGCGCCGTTGCCGTGGATGGTGATGGGCTGGACGATCTTGGGGAGGCCGTTGCCGTCCTGGTTGGCGGTGAGGGTGTAGGTGCACTTCTCCGCGAGGGAGAGGGTTCCTCCGCCGTCGCTGTTCGCCTGTGTGATCGCAGAGATCAGGTCGTTGGGGTCGCAGTCGACGGACCTCGCCTTGTCCGCGTCCTCGTGGGAGTCGCGGTGACCGTCCTGCCCGCGGCCGCCGCTCTCTCCCTGGCGGCCGGCTTCCTCGCGGTGGCCGCTGTCACTGCCGGTCTCGTCGTGGTGGCCGCCTTGTCCGTCGCGGCCGCTGTGTCCCTCGGGGCCGTTCTGTCCGGTGGGGCCGCTCGGCCTGCCGGCGCGCTGCTGCGCGTCCGCGGGACCCGGGTCCGGCTTCCCGGCCTGGTCGCCGAAGCCGTCTTGGCTCGTGCTGCTGTCGTCGTGGTCGCCGGAGTCCGCGGCGCCTGGGCCCGGCTTCCCTTCGTGGTCTCCGTCCGGTCTGTTGCCGGGGTGGTCTTCGTCCGCGTCACCACCGTCGTGGTCTGCGGAGTGGTCCTCGGTGTTGTCGCCGGCTTTCCAGCCGGGGTTTCCGGCGTGTTCGGCCCAGTAGTCGGCGTCCTTGCCGTCCTCGGTGTCCTCGGCGCTTCCGCCGCGGGTGGTGCCGGGTTTGGCGGGTGCGGGCTGGGTCGTGCCCTTGGCCTGGTCGGCCGCCGCGGAGGCGGTCTTCGTCTCCGCCTTTCCGTCGTCGGTGACGGCGATGAGAGTCGTCGTGCCGGCGATGGTCGCGAAGCCTGCGGCCGCCACCACGGCTGTCTTCCAGTGCCGGCTCAGTGTTGCCGACCGTGTGCGATCGGAGGCATCCGTACCCCGGGATCCGAACATCCGCCAGGCTCTCCTTCTTCAGTGATGGTCCGTCATTCCACGCCCAACCATGGGAATGAAAGCGGACATATAACACCATAAGAAAGGTGGCAAATCGGATAAAGTGGCGCGGGTGGGAGTGTCGGCTCACTCGGAAGTGACCTACTGCCGAGACTGCACCCGTGATTGCTTATGAGTGCTCGCTGCTGCGGCGGCCCTTGCTGTGACGGTTTGGCTGCCGGGTCGTTGTGCCGTCCGCCACCCGCTCGGCGGGGAATGACGCCGGCTCTCGGTGCGCGCCGCTGCTGTGAAAGGCCGCGGTCCCAGGGCGTATTCGGATGGTCACCGTGACGCCGGCGGGAGGTCGCGCCCCGGTGCCCGGCTTCCGGTCGGTGTGCTCGGGCCGGATGAGGTCGTACCGGGCGAGTCGTGAGATCAGTGCCGGACCGGGACCCAGGCGCGCGCGAATGTGCGGAAGCGAGGACGCCTGCCGCGTGTGTGCGCCCGCCCCCGGTGCGGTGCCGGGGGCGGGCGTTGCCTTCTCTGTGGCTGACTGTGGTGCTCGTCCGGTTGCCTCTACGAGGGTGTCAGCCGAAGCAGTTGGGGACGGGGTTGGTGCTGCCCGTGCAGTTGGTGGGGACGTTGTCGATGATCTTGATCTTGCCGTAGGTGGTGACGGTGCCGTCGTTGTGGATGCCTCCGGCGGGTTCGTCGGAGGTGTTGTCGGTGACCTTGACGTCGGTGAGGGTGACCTGGTCGCCGGTGCTGATGTAGATGCCACCGCCGGTGTAGCCGTCGCCGGGGGCCTGGTTGCCGCTGATCTTGGTGCGGCGGACGGCCACCTCCTGGCCTTCGGCGGCGATGTGGATGCCGCCGCCGTTTTCGTCGAGGGACGTGTTGCCGTAGATCTTGCTGTCCTCGATCGTTGCGGATTCCTCGAGGTTGAGGCCGCCACCGCCTCCACTGCTCGCGGTGTTGTAGGCGATGGTGCTCCTGCGCACGTGGAGCGAGCCGGTGGCGGTGTGGTAGATGCCGCCGCCGTAGTAGGCGTAGTTGTACTTGAAGGCGCTCTTGTCGATGTCCGTCGTGCCTTCGTCGTTGTAGAGACCGCCTCCGCCGTTGGCGTAGTTGTAGCTGAAAAGGCTCTTGCCGACGGTCACCGTTCCGTACTCGTTGTACACGGCGGCGTAGCCGTCGGTCGGGGCCGATACATTGCCGGTGATCTTGGAGGTTTCGATCTCCAGCTTGCCGTAGTAGTTGTAGACGGCGCTGCCGTCTTCGCCGGAGTTCTTGCTGAGGGTGCTGTTGCGGATGGTGGTGATGCCTGCGTTGTAGATGCCTCCGGCGTCCTCGCCGCCGAGGATGTCGACGGTGTTGTTGTGGAGGGTGGTGTGGTCGAGGTCGAGGCGTCCGGCGGGGTTGACGTTGATGGCGCCGCCGTTTTCGCCGGCGGCGGTTTTGCCGCGGGTGAGGGTGAGGTGGCGGAGTTTGAGGTCGCCGCCGGTCGAGACCTGGAAGAAGCGGAACTGGTCGGCGTTGGCGGCGCGGGCGATGGTGGCGCCGTTGCCGTGGATGGTGATGGGCTGGACGATCTCGGGGAGGCCGTTGCCGTCCTGGTTGGCGGTGAGGGTGTAGGTGCACTTCTCCGCGAGGGAGAGGGTTCCTCCGCCGTCGCTGTTCGCCTGTGTGATCGCCGAGATCAGGTCGTTGGGGTCGCAGCCGACGGACCTCGCCTTGTCCCCGTCCTCGTGGGAGTCGCGGTGACCGTCCTGCCCGCGGCCGCCGCTCTCTCCCTGGCGGCCGGCTTCCTCGCGGTGGCCGCCTTGCCCGCCACGGCCGTTGTCGCCGCTCTCCCCTTCGCGGTGATCGCCTTGCCCGTCATGGCCGCGGTCGTGGCTGCTGTGTCCCTCGGGGCCGTTCTGTCCCTCGGGGCCGCCTGGGCTTCCGGCGCGCTTCTGAATGTCCGCGGCGGGCGGGCCGGGGTTTCCCTCGGGTTCGCCGGAGTGGCTACGGTCGGCGCCGCTCCCGTCGGGGTCCTTGTCCGCGTCGCCACCGTCGTGCTCTGCGGAGTCGTCTTCGGTGTTGTCGCCTGCCTTCCGGTCAGGGTTTCCGGCGTGTTCGGCCCAGTAGTCGGCGTCCTTGTCGTCCTCGGTGTTTCCGCCGCGGGTGGTGCCGGCTTTGGCGGGTGCGGGCTGGGTCGTGCCCTTGGCCTGGTCGGCCACCGCGGAGGGGGTCTTCGCTCCCGCCTTGTCGTCGTCGGTGACGGCGACCAGTGCCGTCGTGCCGGCGATGGTCGCGAAGCCTGCGGCCGCCACCACGGCTGTCTTCCAGTGCCGGCTCAGTGTTGCCGATCGTGTGCGATCAGCGTCATCCGCACCCCGGGATCCGAACATCCGCCAGGCCCTCTTTCTATGTGATGGTCCGTCATGCCGTGCCCAACCATGGGAATGAAAGCGGACATATAACACCATAAGGAAAGTGGCAAATCGGATAGTCTCGTGCGGATGGGGGTGTCGTGTCTAGGTGTGCAGCCAATCGGCCCGGCCGTGGTCTCCCTTTCGGGGTGGTGAGAATCGGCCGATCGTGGGGCTGTTGCGGGTGCGGGCTGACACTTCGTCCCGCTCGACGAACGGACTGTCCTCGTCCCCGGTGACGGCGCCCTCGATGTCATCGTGCCGTCACTCGCGAGTTCCTCCGGTCGCGGCACGCGCCGGGCCTTACGTGTGCTCCGTCTCCACGCCCTTCCCGTGTGGGAGTCGGCATGCCTGAGCGGAGTCAGCCGCTGAGACGCTCCGTGTGTATCGCGGTCCTTGGTGCCGTCCCCGCATCCCTCGCTCCGCGTCTGCCGTCGTGACGTGTCCCCGCCCCCGGTGGGGTGCCGGGGGCGGGGTTGGGCGGGTTCGCTGTGTGTTGTGGATGGTGAGGGTTGCCCGGTCTGTCTTCTGTGGGGGTGTCAGCCGAAGCAGTTGGGGACGGGGTTGGTGCTGCCCGTGCAGTTGGTGGGGACGTTGTCGATGATCTTGATCTTGCCGTAGGTGGTGACGGTGCCGTCGTTGTGGATGCCTCCGGCGGGCTCGTCGGAGGTGTTGTCGGTGACCTTGACGTCGGTGAGGGTGAGCTGGTCGCCGGTGCCGATGTAGATGCCGCCGCCTGTCTGCCCGTTGCCGGGGGCCTGGTTGCCGCTGATCACGGTGCGGCGGACGGCCACCTCCTGGCCTTCGGCGGCGATGTGGATGCCGCCGCCACTCCCGTCGACGGAGGTGTTGTCGTGGATCTTGCTGTCCTCGATCACCGAGGTGGACGTGATGCCCAGGCCGCCCCCGACATTGGCGGCTGTGTTGTGGGCGATGGTGCTCTTGCGTACATGGAGTGCGCTACCGGCATGCTCGACGCCGCCACCGTCGTTGTTCGCGGTGTTGTGGGTGATGGTGCTCGTCTCGATGTTCAACAGGCCGCCGAGGCTGCTTACGCTGAGGGCGCCGCCGTCGCCGCCGGCGTAGTTGTGTCTGAAGAGGCTCTTGGTGATGGTGGTGGTTCCTTGCTGCTCTTCGACGGCGCCGCCATCGTCCAGGGCGGTGTTGCCGGTGAACTTGGTGGTCGTGATCTCCAGCTTGCCGCTTCGGTTGTCGATGGCGCCGCCGTCGTCCGCTGAGTTGTTGCTGAAGGTGCTGTTGCGGATCGTGGTGATGCCTTCGTTGTCGATGGCGCCGCCGTCATCGAAGTCCGTGTCGTTGACGGTGTTGTTGTGGAGGGTGGTGTGGTCGAGGTCGAGGCGTCCGGCGGGGTTGACGAGGATCGCGCCGCCGTTCTGGTCGACAGCGGATTTGCCGCGGGTGAGGGTGAGGTGGCGGAGTTTCAGATCGCCGCCGGCCGAGACCTGGAAGAAGCGGAACTGGTCGGCGTTGGCGGCGCGGGCGATGGTGGCGCCGTTGCCGTGGATGGTGATGGGCTGGACGATCTCGGGGAGGCCGTTGCCGTCCTGGTTGGCGGTGAGGGTGTAGGTGCACTTCTCCGCGAGGGAGAGGGTTCCTCCGCCGTCGCTGTTGGCGTCGATGATCGCCGAGATCAGGTCGTTGGGGTCGCAGTCGACGTATCTCGCCTTGCCTCGGGCATTGCCGGAGTCGTGGTGACCGTCCCGGCCCTGACGACCGTTCTCTTCCCCGTGGCCGCCTTGCCCTTCGCGACCACGGTCACGGCTGCTGTGTCCCTCAGGGCCGTTCTGCCCGTCGGAGTCGGTCGGGCCGGCGGAGCGCTTCTGCGCGTCCGTCGAAGCCGGGCCCTTCTTCTCGGGGCCGCCGGAGCCCGTGGCGCCCGAGCCCTCGTCGTTCGTAAGGTCCCCGGAACGGCTCCGGGCCGGGCCGTCGCCGGCGCGGGGTCCGGTGCTGCCGCTGCCGCTCCAGCCGGGGTTTCCGGCGTGTTCCGCCCAGTAGTCCGCGTCCTTGGCGTCCTCGGTGTCCTTGGCGCTCCCGCCGCGGGTAGTGGCCCTGGCGGGGGAGGGCTGGGTCCTGCCCTTGGCCTGGTCCGCCGCTGCTGAGGCGTTCGCCGCCGTCTGGTCGTCGTCGGTGACGGCGACGAGAGTCGTCGTGCCGATGACCGTCGCGAAGCCCGCGGCCGCCACCACAGCCGTCCTCCAGTGCCGGCTCAGTGTTGCCGACCATGCGCGATCAGCGTCATCCGTACCCCGGGATCCAGACATCCGACACGCTCTCCTTCTCTGTGATGGACCGTCACCGCAGCGCCTGGGGCGCAAGCGGGCATATCAAAGCACGGGAAAAGTCGCAAATCAGATAATCGAGTACAGCTGGGAGTGTCGGTCGAGGTGCATGAGCAATGGCCTCGGCAACTGCGCCTTCTTGCTCTCGGGGTCGTGATTGTGAGAATCGGTCAATCGTCGGCTTCTGCTGCCGGTCGGGAATTGCTCCCGGGGCGTTGAGCCGGCTCATCCCTGGCGGACGCGCCTCTGTGGCGAGGGAAATGCGCCGGGGAGGGTGCCCTCTCGTACCCCGGGCCTGACCGGGCGGGCGAGTGTGCGGTCGCGACGCTTTCGCGCCCCGAGCCGCCGGATCCGCGAGGGGTGCCGCCCGAGGGTATTGACACCTCGGCTCCATGAGGAATATGTGATGTGCAGCTTTCCATGAAGTCTGTTTCCAGGGCTTGGGCGGCGAGGCTGTTTCTTTCGGCGCCTCTCCCGGCCTGGCGTGGTCAGGGATGTCTCTGTGTCTCTCCGGCGGACCCGGGGATGACCATCCGGCCAGGTCGCTCCCATTTTCTGCTTATGCGATGTGCTGTTGAGTGTTGATGTCCCTTCCGTCCGGACGGCACAAGAGGGCTTTGCGGCCTGTCCTGCCGAAGTCCCTCTCACGCCCGGTTCCCCTCGCACGGAACGGGGAGCCGCATGTCGCAGTCGTAGGGGCCGGATGCGTCGCAGCGCGCGAGGAGAGCCGTGCCGAGTCGTCACTGGAGGCCGGCGGCGCCGGCCGCGGCAGGTTGCGCCGGTGCGGCCTTCATCCCCGTCGGGTTCGTGGCGGGCGGTACGGCGACCGCCGCCGTGCCGGCTGTCTCGGAAGCCTGTTCGCCGGCGGGGCGGTGGGGCAGCGGGCCGGTCGGCGGGCTCAGTCCGCGACGTCGCCGTCCCCGGGACCGGGACCGGGGCGGCGACCCATGGGCCGAACGGTGGGCGACGCCGACCGGGACGGCGAGGCCCCTGGGGGGCCGACTGCGAGAGCGGGCTGCCGCAGCCCGCCCCGGTGGGTGGGATCGCCGGCCGTCTCCGCTGTGACCAGCGTGATCGGCGGGCGAGGGCTGCGGCAACCCCCTTATCGGCAGGCGCTCCAGGTTCGTGTTGACCGAGAGGGGCCGGTGGAGTCGGTCGCGCCCGCGACTCGCGCCGAAACCGGAGGCAGTCGTGCGAAGCACGCTCCATGCGCATCGTGCCTCTCGGCGCCGTCCCTGCATCCCTCGACTGGCGTCCGCTTGTACTAACGTGCCCCGCCCCCGGTGGGTGCCGGGGGCGGGTCGGGTTTGCTGTGTGTTGCTGATGGCTGATGGGCCCGTTCGGTGTGTCTTCTGTGGGGGTGTCAGCCGAAGCAGTTGGGGACGGGGTTGGTGCTGCCCGTGCAGTTGGTGGGGACGTTGTCGATGATCTTGATCTTGCCGTAGGTGGTGACGGTGCCGTCGTTGTGGATGCCTCCGGCGGGTTCGTCGGAGGTGTTGTCGGTGACCTTGACGTCGGTGAGGGTGACGAGGTCGCCGGTGCCGATGTAGATGCCGCCGCCTGTCTGCCCGTTGCCGGGGGCCTGGTTCCCGCTGATCACGGTGCGGCGGATGGCCACCTCCTGGCTGCCGGGCAGGCTGATGTAGACGCCGCCGCCTTGCTGGGCGGTGGCGGTGTTGCCGTAGATCTTGCTGTTCTCGATCGTCGCGGAGTCCTCGAGATAGAGGCCGCCGCCGTCGTAGTAGGCGGTGTTGTAGGCGACCGTGCTCTCGCGGAGATGGAACGAGTCCGCACTGTGGTAGATGGCACCACCGTACTCGGCGACGTTGTACTTGAAGACGCTCTTCTCGATCTCCGTGAGACCGTCGTACGAGTAGACCGCGCCGCCGTCCTCGGCGTAGTTGTAGTCGAAGAGGCTCTTGCGGATCGTGGTCGTGCCGTACTCGTTGAGGATGGCGCCGGCGTAGTCCCCTGAGACGTTGCCGGTGAACTTGGAGGTTTCGATCTCCAGCTTGCCGTACTCGTTGGCGATGGCGCCGCCGTCGTAGCCGGAGTTCTTGCTGAGGGTGCTGTTGCGGATGGTGGTGATGCCTTCGTTGTAGATGGCGCCGCCCTGGTCGCTTTCGATGTCGTCGGTGCTGTTGTTGTGGAGGGTGGTGTGGTCGAGGTCGAGGCGGCCACCGGCCACGACGTTGATCGCGCCGCCTTCCTCGAAGGCGGCGGAGGATTTGCCGCGGGTGAGGGTGAGGTGGCGGAGTTTGAGGTCGCCGCCGACGCCGACTTCGAAGAAGCGGAACTGGTCGGCGTTGGCAGCGCGGGCGATGGTGGCGCCGTTGCCGTGGATGGTGATGGGCTGGACGATCTCGGGGAGGCCGTTGCCGTCCTGGTTGGCGGTGAGGGTGTAGGTGCACTTCTCCGCGAGGGAGAGGGTTCCTCCGCCGTCGCTGTTGGCGTCGATGATCGCCGAGATCAGGTCGTTGGGGTCGCAGCCGACGGACCTCGCCTTGTCCCCGCCCTCGTGGGAGCTGTTGCGGCTGTCCTGCCCCTGACGGCCGGCTCCTTGCTGGCGGCCATGCTGTCCATCGCGGTCGCCGCCACGGCCGTTGACGCCGCTCTCCCCTTGGCGGTGGTCGCCTTGCCCGTCATGGCCGCGGTCGTGGCTGCTGTGTCCCTCGGGGCCGTTCTGTCCCTCGGGGCCGCCTGGGCTTCCGGCGCGCTTCTGGATGTCCGCGGCTGGCGGGCCCGGCTTTCCCTCGGGTTCGCCGGGGTGGTTCCGGTCGGCGCCGCTCCCGTCGGTGTCCTTGTCCGCGTCGCTCTCGTCGTTGCCTTCGTCGGAGCCGCTCCGGTCGTGGTCGCCGCCCTGGTCCTCGGTGTCGTCGCTGTCGTTCCGGTCGGGGTTTCCGGCGTGTTCGGCCCAGTAGTCGGCGTCCTTGCCGTCCTCGGCGTCCTCGGCGTCTCCGCCGCGGGTGGTGCCGGGTTTGGCGGGTGCGGGCTGGGTCGTGCCCTTGGCCTGGTCGGCCGCCGCGGAGGCGCTCTTCGTCTCCGCCTTTCCGTCGTCGGTGACGGCGACCAGTGCCGTCGTGCCGGCGATGGTCGCGAAGCCTGCGGCCGCCACTACCGCTGTCTTCCAGTGCCGGCTCAGTGTTGCCGACCGTGTGCGATCGGAGGCATCCGTACCCCGGGATCCGAACATCCGCCAGGCTCTCCTTCATCAGTGATGGTCCGTCATCCCACGCTCAACCATGGGAATGAAAGCGGACATATAACACCATAAGGAAAGTCGCAAATCGGATAAGCGCGTACGGGTGGGAGTGTCGGCCTCGCTCGAAGGCCCCTCGGGTGGCCCGAAGCGGTCACCGGGCAGGCCGCACCGGGCGCTCGGGCGGCAGCTTTCGACCGGCGCCCGCCGGCCGGTACGCCACGTGTGGGCGACCGCCGCGGACGCGACCGCTTGCCCTTCAGCCGCCGGCTCGCCCGGCCCGCGCCGTGACGTCCGCGAGCACGGCCTCGATCCGCCGCCACGCGTCCTCGTCCCTCGGGACGGCGGGCAGTTCACGGCCGTGTCCCGTGCCCCACGCCGTCGCGACGGCCACCGGGTCCCGTCCGTACGCCGCACCCGCCGCGAGCGCGGCGGCCCCCAGCGCGACGAGTTCCTCCGACTCGGGGATCAGTACGGCCCGACCCGACAGGCGGCGCACGGTGTCGACCCAGAACCGTCCCCGCGCGCCGCCCCCGATCAGCCTCAGGGGCCGCTCGTGCGCGCCGGAGCCCCGCGGACCGCCGTTCGCCGCCCCGTCGCCGGGGGTGCAGTCGCCGGGGGTGGATTCGTCGAGGGGGAGTTGGCCGAGGGCGCGCAGCACGGTGAACACCGCGCCCTCGTAGGCCGCGCCCAGCAGTTGACCCGACGTGGTCGTGTGCCGCAGTCCGGTGAGCAGTCCCGAGGCGTGCGGGAGGTCGGGGGTGCGCTCACCGTCGAGGTACGGCAGCAGTACCGCCTCGCCGCCCGGTTCGGCGTCCTCTCGGTCGAGCCCCAGCAGGGCTGCGACCTTGTCGACCGCGAGTGTGCAGTTGAGGGTGCAGGCGAGCGGCAGATGACCTCCGTCGGTGGTGGCGAAGCCGGCCAGAGCGGGCGACGAGGGGCGGGTGCGGGTGGCCGCGAAGACCGTGCCCGAGGTGCCGAGGCTGACCACCGGGTGGTCGAGCAGCCCCGCACCGCCGAGGCCCAGCCCGACGGCCGCCGCCATGTTGTCGCCCGTCCCCGCGGCGACGGCGACGCCCTCCGGCAGTCCGAGCACCTCGGCCGCGGGGCGGGTCAGGGACCCGATCCGCTCGGCGCCGCTCGCGGCCACGGCCGGCAGCAGCGCCGGATCGAGGTCGACGAGGCCGAGCAGTTCGGGGTCGTACGCGCCGGTGGCGGTGGAGTACCAGCAGGTGCCGGAGGCGTCGCCCGGGTCGGTCACGGCGGTGCCCGCGAGTCGCTCGGTGAGGAATTCGTGGGGGAGCCGTACGGCGGCGGCGTCGTCGGCGGTCCGCGGTTCGTGCTCGCGGAGCCATCTCCACTTGCTCGCCGTCATGGAGGCGACGGGGGCCGAGCCCGTGCGGGCCACCCAGGCGTCCGCGCCGCCGAGGGCGCGAGTGAGGGCGGCGGCCTGCGGGGCGGACCGGGTGTCGTTCCAGAGCATTGCCGGACGCAGCGGGCGCCCCGCGGCGTCCAGGGTGACGAGTCCGTGCTGCTGTCCGGCGATCGCGATCGCCGTGACGGCGGAAGCCGGGGCTCCGGACGCGTGCAGGGCCGAGGCGACGGCCTCCCGGAGGGCCCGCCACCACACCTCGGGATCGGTCTCCCGGGCCCCGCCCTCGCCCGTGACGGTGTGCGGCGAGCGCCCCACGGCGAGCGGCCGGCCGGAGTCGGCGTCGATGACGAGGGCCTTCGTGGACTGGGTGGAACTGTCCACGCCGATGACGACGGGGGATGACGGCACTGAGCACCTCACTGGACCAATTCAGACTGACGAGAAAACAAAATATGTCGAGGTCATCCTGGGTCGTCAAGCCCACCATAATTGGCCAAGACGGACATTCGCGAGTCATGGATGAGCCTTGGCGGAGGGCGAACTCTGAGGTATTGATTAGGGGACAAACAAATTTGGACAGTCGTCTCCCAAGGGGCAGCACCATGTCGGAGAAGTACGCTCCCACCGCGCAGGACAAGTTCACCTTCGGTCTGTGGACCGTCGGCTGGCAGGGCCGGGACCCCTTCGGTGAGGCGACCCGTCCGGCCCTCGACCCGGTCGAGTCCGTCGAGCGGCTGGCGGCGCTGGGCGCCTACGGCGTGACCTTCCACGACGACGACCTGATCCCCTTCGGCGCCGGGGACGCCGAGCGCGAGGCCGCCGTCAAGCGCTTCCGCTCCGCCCTGGAGCGCACGGGCCTCGCCGTGCCCATGGCGACCACCAACCTCTTCACGCATCCCGTGTTCAAGGACGGCGCCTTCACCGCCAACGACCGCGACGTCCGGCGCTTCGCACTCCGCAAGACGATCCGCAACATCGACCTCGCCGCCGAGCTGGGTGCCACCACCTATGTCGCCTGGGGCGGCCGGGAAGGCGCCGAGTCCGGCGCGGCGAAGGACGTGCGCGTCGCCCTGGACCGGATGAAGGAGGCGTTCGACCTGCTCGGCGAGTACGTCACCGAGCAGGGCTACGACCTGCGCTTCGCCATCGAGCCGAAGCCCAACGAGCCGCGCGGCGACATCCTGCTGCCCACCGTCGGCCACGCCCTCGCCTTCATCGAGCGCCTGGAGCGCCCCGAACTGGTCGGCGTCAACCCGGAGACCGGCCACGAGCAGATGGCCGGGCTCAACTTCCCGCACGGCATCGCCCAGGCGCTGTGGGCGGGCAAGCTCTTCCACATCGACCTCAACGGCCAGTCCGGAATCAAGTACGACCAGGACCTCCGCTTCGGCGCCGGCGATCTGCGCCAGGCGTTCTGGCTCGTCGACCTCCTGGAGACGGCCGGTTACGAAGGCCCCCGCCACTTCGACTTCAAGCCGGTGCGCACCGACGGCTTCGACGGGGTGTGGGAGTCGGCGAGGAACTGCATGCGGAACTACCTGATCCTCAAGGAGCGCGCCGCCGCCTTCCGCGTCGATCCCGAGGTCGGGCAGGCGCTGGCCGCGTCCCGGCTGGACGAACTCGCCCGGCCCACCGCCTCCGACGGTCTCCGGGGCCTGCTCGCCGACACCTCCGCCTACGAGGAGTTCGACGTGCGGGCGGCGGCCGGGCGCTCCATGGCCTTCGAGCGTCTGGACCAGCTGGCGATGGAGCACCTGCTCGGCGTGCGCTGACGGGGGGACAATTTCCCTGTCGCCCATTGACGAGACCGAAGTCCCCGGCCGGAACCACGCGGCCGGGGCGGATGGGGAGTGCGAACGTGTCACAGAGCGTCGCGGGAGCGGCAGCCCGCGGCCCGGATCGGGCACCGGCCGACCAGGTGGCGGTCCGCCGGGCCAACCTCGCCCGCGTCCTCGGCGAGGTGCGCTCGGCCGGGCCACTGTCCCGGGCGACCGTGGCCCGGCACACCGGGCTGACGAGGGCCACGGTGTCCAGCCTCGTGGCGGAGCTGATCGAGCGCGGGCTGCTCCGGGAGACGGACTTCCAGCAGGACGGGAGCGTCGGGCGTCCCGGGCGCCGTCTGGAGATCGACGGCCGGACGGTCGCCGCGCTGGGGCTGGAGGTCAACTCCCGCTATCTCGCGGCCTGGTCGACGGATCTCGTCGGCGGCACCCGGCACGAGCGGCGCCTCGTCCACGACGCCACCCGCGAGGGCGCCGAGCGCACGGTCCGCGCGCTCGCGAAGCTCGCGGCCGAACTGCTCGACGAGGCGCGGGCCGCGGGAGCGCACACGGCGGGCATCGGCGTCGCCGTGCCCGGTCCGGTGGACGCCGTCGACGGTTCGGTGCGGGCCGCGCCGAACCTCGGCTGGCGGAACGTTCCCGTCGCCCGGCTGCTGCGTGATTTCCTCGGACTGCCGGCCGACGTGCCCGTCGTCGTCGACAACGAGGCCAATCTGGCGGCTCTGGCCGAACGCGGCCAGGCCGGCTCCCGTGCCGCCGATCTGGTGTACGTCACCGGCGAGGCCGGCATCGGCGCCGGCATCGTCGCGGACGGCGGGCTGCTGCGCGGTGCCGGCGGCTACAGCGGCGAGCTGGGCCATCTGCAGGTGGACCCGGCGGGGGAGAGGTGCGCCTGCGGGCGAACCGGCTGTCTGGAGACCAAGGTCGGGCTCACCGCCGCGATCCGCGCCGCCGCGCCGGATCTGGCGGCGGACGGGCCGGCGGCCGCGGTCACCCTCGATCCCCGGGAGCTCGCGGCGGAGCTGCTGCGACGGGCCACCGAAGGGGATCCCCGGGCGCTGGGCGGGCTGGACGAGATCGGCCGCTGGCTCGGCATCGGCCTGGCCATCCCGGTCAATCTGCTCAACCCCGAGGTGATCGTGCTCGGCGGCTACTTCGCTGCGGTCGCCCCGTACCTGCTGCCCGCCGCGATGCGGGAGCTGAGGGAACGGGCCGTGGCCGGCGACCCGGCGGTCTCCCGGGTCACCGGGTCCGCCCTGGGCTTCGCCGCCGCGGTGCGGGGCGCCGCGGGCGTCATCGTGGAGGAGGTCTTCGCCGACCCGGCCCGGCTGCTGCCGCCTGCGGCCGGGACGGCGGTGCCGGGCCCGCCGGGCTGACGCCGACGCCCGGTGGGCGCTCCCGCGGGGCGGTCGCGAGGCCCCGCGAACGGCGATCCCGGGTGGCGTTCACCGTCCGCGACAGCGGGTGCCACGAGGCGGCCGAGCAGGTCCGGCTGTGTCCGCACGAACCGGCCCCTCTGTGGTGCGGCCCGTCCCGCGTCCCGCGCGTCGGTCCGGCCCTGCCGCGGCCGGCCGCCCCGGTGCGGTACCGAGCACCCGGTGGGGGCGGCCGGGCGGCAGGAGGGGTGGAGCCGCGAACACCCCGTGCCGGCGAGGCGGCACGGCGAGCGGGTCACTCCCGCGGGACCGGGCGCCCGGAGCACTGCCGGCCGCGGCCGCCGCGCGAACTCCGGGTCGCCGCCCGGACCATGTCAGCCGTCGCCGCGGCGGCGCACGACCATCGGCATGCGGGTCGGGTGCGCCATCGCCGCGGTGGCCTCACGCGGCGGCTTGCTGCCCGGGACCGGACGCAACTGCCAGCGGCGCAGGATCGTGGCCAGGGTGATCGTGGCCTCCAGCCAGCTGAACCTGTCGCCGATGCACTTGCGGTTGCCCGCCCCGAAGGGCACGACGTGTTCACGAGGACGTGCCGCGACCCGTTCGGGCAACCAGCGGTCCGGGTCGAACCGGTCGGGGTCCGGGTACAGTCCGGGATGCCGGTGCAGAGCGTAGGGACTCAGGAGCACTTCGGTCTCCGCGGGGATGTCGTAGCCCCCGATGGTGACCGCCTCGTTGGTGCGTCGCATCAGGCTGACCACACCATGGAGTCGGATCACCTCGTCCAGGACCCTGGTGATGCCGGGCAGCCGGGGCACATCGGCCAACGTCACGGGCCCGTCGCCCGTGGACTCGTCGATCTCGGCGAGCAGCGCGGCCTCCACGTCGGGCAGCCGGCTCAGGTGGTGGAGCGCCCAGGCGAGTGCGGAGGCCGTGGTCTCGGTGCCCGCGAACAGCATGGTGGTCAGTTCGTCGCGGACCTCCTCGTCGGTGAGGCCCGCCCCCGTATCGTCCCGCGCCGAGAGCAGCAGGGAGAGCAGGTCCGTGCGGCCCTCGGGGTCGGAGGCGCGGGTGGCGGTGATGACGTCGTCGATCACGGAACGCATCCGGGCGGCCGACCGGTCGAACGCCCGCCAGACCGGCAGCCGGTCGAGGGCCTTGGGGGCGAGAGCCCGCAAGAGCATGCTGTTGAGGATGACGGGGAGGTCCTCCTGGACGGCCCGTACCGCCGGGGCGCCGATGTCGGTGCTGAAGAGGGTGGCGGCCAGGGTCTCGATCGCGTGGGCCCCCATGGCCCGGTCGACGTCGACGACCTGACCGTCCCTCCACGAGTCGGCGAGCGCCCGGGCCCGTTCGTTCATGACGTCGGCGTAGCCCTCCAGGCGCTCCTTGTAGAACATCGGCTGGATCAGCCGCCGGTTGCGCATGTGCTGGGAGCCGTCGGAGTTGGCCAGACCGTTGCCGACCAGCGGCCGGACACGTTCGAACAGCCGGCCCTTGCGGAAGGAGCGGGCCTTCTTGACGAGGACCTCGCCGACGGTCTCGGCGCTGGTGACCATGACCACCGGCATGGTGCCGATGTCGAGCCGCAGTACCGGGCCTTCGGCGTGGAGGGAGCTGAGCACCCTGAGGGGGGCTCGCACCAGCCGTGGTACATGACCGAGGCCCGGCACCCGGCCCTTGGCACGAGGTATGGCTTCCAGTGACACGGTGCGTCCTCTCGCGAGACGTTCTCGTGCCGGGGCGCTGCCGGCCCGGCGTGGGGGGATGTGGTGTACGCGGCGGTGCCCGGGCGGGCCCTCGGGGGGCCTGCCGGGACGAACCGGGAGGAGGGGAGGCCGGGAAGCCGCCCCTCGGGCACCATCATGGTCATTTTCTCGACACCCGCCGCACCGGGGAAACATCGTTCTCCGTCGAACGGTCCGTCGGCCGCCGGCGCGACGCATCCCGTGGACCCTTTCGTGAGGTCCAACACCCTTTGCCCGACGGAGCATTGACTCCCTGTCGGGTTTGGGACGGCCGGGGATATGCTGCCCTGAGTGCCGATCTTGCTCAGCGGAGACCGGCAGCCGAGACCGCTGCCCGCGGTCAGCAGCGACGATCATGAGCGCCCCCGGCCGGCCTTCGTGAAGGGGGTCGCTCCCCATATCCGGAGGCCCCGTGACCCCCCAACCCCCGACATCCGCCGACGGGCTCGTGCCACCGCCCGGGTGCCCCGCCCACGGCATGGCCGCCGGCGGCCTCCGGCGCCTGCCGGAGATCACCGACCCGGCCGGCACGTACGAGGAACTGCGCCGGGAGTACGGCCCGGTGGCCCCGGTCCTCCTGCACGGGGACATCCCGGCGTGGATCGTGCTCGGGTACCGGGAGAACCTGGAGGTGATGCGCACCCCCCTGCTGTTCAGCCGGGACTCGCGGCGCTGGAGCGCCTTCCGCGAGGGCCGCGTCCCCGCGGACTCCCCGCTGATCCCCATGGTGGGCTGGCAGCCGCTGTGCGTCTTCGCCGACGGCGAGGAGCACGCCCGCCTGCGTGGCGCCGTCGTGGACGGACTGGCCCAGTTCAACCGCCGCGGCATGCGCCGGTACGTCACGCACTACACCCGTCAGCTCGTCAGCGGTTTCGGGGCGGACGGCACCGCCGACCTCGTCCGCGAGTACGCCGAGCCGCTGCCCATGCTGGTCGTCAGCCGGCTGCTCGGAATGACACCGGACAAGGGTCCGCTGCTCGTCGAGCCGACGCTCGACCTGATGCGCGGCAGCGAGACGGCGGCCGCGAGCAACGCGCTCGTGACCCAGGTCCTGGAGGACCTCGTCGCGTACAAGAAGACCGCGCCGGGCAATGACCTGGCGTCGCGGCTCATCCTGCACGAGTCACGCCTGACGGACACCGAGATCGTCGAGCATCTGCGCCTGACCCTGGTGGCCGCCCACCAGGGCACGGTCAATCTCATCGCCCAGACACTGCGGCTGATCCTGACGGACCGCCGGTTCCGCGGCAGCCTGTCGGGCGGTCATATGACTCTCCCCGACGCCCTGGAGCAGGTCATGTGGGACAACCCCAGCATCGGTGTGGTTCCGGGCCGTTGGGCCACTTCCGACACCAAGCTGGGAGGGCGGGCGATCAAGTCCGGCGACCTGCTGCTGCTGTGCATCGCCGCGGCCAACGTGGACCCCGAGCAGCGGCCCGACCTGACCGTGCCGATGCACGGGAACCGCTCGCACCTCGCGCTGAGCAGCGGTCCCCACGAGTGCCCGGGCGGTGACATCGGCCGTGCCATCGCGGACACCGGCATCGACGAACTCATGTCACTCCTGCCGGACATGAGACTCGCCGTTCCCGAGACGGAGATCGGCATCACCGCGGACTGGCTCACCCGCCGGCCCTCCGCACTCCCGGTCCGGTTCACCCGTCCGCGCTCACTGGGCACCCAGCTCCCGCCGTACGGTGCCCCGATCGCGGCCCAGCCGCTGCCCGCGGCGGCCCTGCCTCTCCCCCCGCGGGAGGACGAGCCCGTCCCCTCGGCGACGGCCTCCCGATCGTGGTGGCGCACCCTGCTGTCACGCTGAACCCCGCTCGCGCCCGGCCGGGCCGGCGCTGCACCCGCGGCGAGGAGCACGGGCACCGCACCGCGACGCCCGTGCTCCTCGCGCGGTGCCAGGGGTGGCACTGGTGCCGCGCCGGGCAAGGATCGCCCGGCGCGCAGCGGCGTCCGGTGCGTGGGGTCGCCCCAGGCCCTCCGGGCCGAGGGGGAGGGGCGCAAGGCGCCGGATCGGCCCGGAGGGCCTGCTCGGTGCTTCGGCAGCGCCGCCGGTCGCCGTGCCGGGCGCCGCGACGGGACGAACGTCGCCGGACGCAACACGCCCTAGCGAACCGGGGTGAGGTTCCTGTGCTGGTCCTCCCGCGTGCCGTTGCGGGGCCGGGCGAGTGCCGGCCGGCCGGTGGGGAGGTCCCACCACCAGGCGACCGCGGGGATGTCCAGCGGTTCCCGGCTCTCGTCCGTCGGGGTGTCACGGAAGACGGACGGGATGCGTGCGGGGTCGTCCGGTGTCGTGTAGCGGATGGAACTGATCCCCCAGTCCTGCGCTCCCCGGATGAAGGAGGCGAGCCCGGCGAGGTACTGCCTCAGCTGTGGGCTGCCGTCCTGCGAGAGATGCCCGCTCAGCCGCATGAACAGGCCCATCACGCGGTCCCGTTGGGCGATCGCCGTGGTGAGTGCCTGTTCGGGGGTGAGGCCGTCCTGCTCCAGCACGCGCAGCGCGTTCAGGTAGTAGCCGGTGCCCTTGCGCTCCTTGTGGTACGAGAAGATGTCGTTGTCCCAGGTGATGACGAACGAAGCCATCTCCTCGGCCGCGCGCACCGCGGTGCTGTCGCGCTCGTGCGGCTGGAGTTCGTAGCCGTGGCCCATCTCCAGCAGGGGGAAGACGACCGAGGTTGCGCCGTCGTACAGGCGCATCAGGGTGTAGTCGTTGAGGTCGGGCACCGTCGCCGCGCTCCGGTGGGAGGCCTCCCAGACCACGGAGAAGAAGTACTCGCGCAGCGTGCCCACCCAGCGGGCGGTCTGCCCGGAGGTCCCGTAGCGGTCGGCCCGCAGGCGCAGGTCGCGCAGACCGGCCGCCAGCGGGTCGTCGGGGAGCATCGGAGCCTCGGGGTTCTGGGCGACGCGCAGCAGCCGGTGGAGTGTGCCGGCGAGGTCGCCCGGGCGCCGGCCCAGCTCGCCCTCCTCGCAGTGCCCGTCGTCGACACCGAACAACCACAGGACGAAGTCGGCGAGGAGGGAGATCACCTCCTGGCGGCCCTCCGGCAGGATGCGGGCGGCGAAAGTACCGATGTCCTGACGTACGAGGCGGGCGCGCAACTCCTCGGAGCCGATGCGAAACGTTTCTGCCCACGCGGCGGTCCGGATGTCGATGTCCGCGTGGCGTGGATGGATTGCCGGGGCTATCGGGGAGTAGATCGGCGGAACTGTCAGCTCGGGCCCCACGGCCGTCCTCTCGTTCGCGGTTTGCGCCAGGGCCGACGTGCCCGGCGCCACTGTGGTCACACCGATCACTCCCACCTCAGAGTGATCAACTATGGCGCATAGTAGCCAGCCCTGTCGGCCGATCCAATAGGGCGACCACCGACCGCGGCCCCCGCGAGGACGAGGAGCGGAGGGCCACGGGGGCACACGGCGGACCGGCAGGGGCCCAGGACCTGCGGCGCCCCGTCGGAACCGGAACCTGCGGGCACTCGCACGACGCCCCCGTGCCGGCCGCCGAAGCGTCCGCGGGCCCGGGGGCGGTCCGTCCGGCGGATGGCGCGTTCCCGCCACCGGACGTGCTGTCAGGTGCGCTACGGCTGCGGCCCCTTGGGGCGGAAACCGGCCGAGCCCCGGGTCTGGCCGCCCGCGCCACCTGCCGTACCGGCCGTGTCCGGGCCCGCGGACGCCTCGGCAGCCGCACCGCCCGTACCGGACCCGCCCAGGACCCCGACCTCCGCTTCCGGCCGCGAGATGTGGGCGTTGCGCTCGTCGGCCCAGCTCTGCAGGGCGGTCATGCAGGCGTGGTCCAGATGGCGAACCCCGGAGAGGTCGAGCTCCACATGGCGCTGCGGCAGCGCCTCCAGGGTGTCCAGGATGCGGGGCAGCCGCAGGAACGTGGCGTTGCCGCTGAGCCGGACCCGGACCGGCCCGATGCCGCTGTCGGACACGGAGATGTGGACGTGGGACATGGCCCAGGCGGTCTTGACGACGGCGAGGAGCAGACCGATGAGCACGCCCTCGAACATGTTCGTCGTCACGATCGCCGCAGCCGTGACGACCAGGACGACCGCCTCGCCCCGGTGGTCCCGCCACAGCGGCCCGATCTCCTTCACCGGGATCAGCTTCCACCCCGCGTGGATCAGGACGCCGGCGAGCGCGGCGGTGGGGACGTAGGAGAGAGCCTGCGGGAGGAAGGCCGCGAAGAGCAGCAGCCACACGCCGTGGAGCACCCGGGAGAGCTTGGTGCGCGCACCGGCCTGGACGTTCGCGGAGCTGCGCACGATCACCGCGGTCATCGGCAGGGAGCCGAGCAGACCGCAGACGCTGTTGCCCGCGCCCTGCGCCATCAGCTCCTTGTCGTAGTCGGTGCGGCGGCCCGAGTGGAGCCGGTCGACGGCGTTCGCGCTGAACAGGCTCTCGGCCGAGGCGATCAGCGCGAACGCCACGACCGTGGCCGCCAGTCCCACGTCGGCGAGCCGCGTCGCGTCGGACAGGCCCAGCGGATGGATCGCGTGCAGCAGCCCCGTGACCTCGACCCGTGCGATCGGCAGGTCGAACAGGGCGGTCAGTACGGTCGCGACACCCACCGCGACCAGCGCTCCCGGCACCACCCGCGCCCGTCCCGAGACGCGCGGCCACACGGCGATGAGCCGCGCCGTTCCCACGCCCACGGCGAGGGCCAGGAGGGCGTTCTGCGAGGTGACGGTGGTGAGGACGAGCCGCGGCAGGCCCGCCAGGTCGGCCAGGCCGCCGCCCGGCGCCTTGGCGTCCGCCAGCGCGTAGAGCTGACCGGCGATCAGGACCAGCCCGATACCGGCGAGCATGCCCTGGACGACGGCCAGGGAGATCGCGCGGAACCAGCGGCCGAGCCGCAGGGCACCGAGCACGAGCTGGATCAGCCCGGCGCCGAGCACGATCACCCCCAGGGCGGGCAGCCCGTAGTCGGAGACCGCCGTGAAGACGAGGACGGTCAACCCGGCCGCGGGACCGCTGACCTGGAGGCTGCTGCCGGGCAGCAGCCCGGTGACCAGACCGCCGACGATGCCGGTGATGAGGCCGAGTTCGGCCGGCACGCCGGAGGCGACGGCCACGCCCACGCACAGCGGCAGGGCGACGAGGAAGACGACGAGGGAGGCGGTGACGTCGGCGCGGAGGGTGCGCCGCTGCTCTGCAGTGATCAGGGGCATGGCGTTCTTTCAGGAGGTGAGGAAGGAACGTCGTGGGCGTCGGGGCCGGTGCGGTGGCCGCCGGCGGCCACCGCACCGGCCCGGATCACAGGGGCCGGAAGGTGCGGCCGTCCGCCGCGCAGGAGAGGACCTCGCCGGACTCGACCATGTAGAACCAGGCGTGCAGCCGCAGCCGGCCGGAGTCCAGCCGCCGGGCGACGCAGGGGTAGGTCCGCAGATGGCCGAGCTGGGTCAGGACGTGCCGCTGCACGGCGGGCGTCAGTTCCTCGTCGGCCGACGGAGCGGACCCGTCCTGCCCGGTGCGGTGGCCCGCCCGGGTGAGCCAGCGCCGTACCAGCGGCATGCTCCGGACGTCCTGCTCCCGCAGCAGGCCCTGGACGGCACCGCAGTGCGAGTGGCCGCACACGACGATGTCCGGCACCTCCAGGGCCTCCAGGGCGAACTCCAGGCTGCCCCCGACGGCACACGCCGCCTGCGGCCGCCAGGGCGGGACGATGTTCCCGGCCGTGCGTACCTCGAACACGTCGCCGGGCCGGGCGCCGGTGATCAGCGAGGGGACCACCCGGGAGTCGGAACAGGTGATGAACAGCGCCTGGGGCCGCTGCCCCCGCGCGAGTGCCGCGTAGGCGTCCTGCTGGCCCGCGATCCGCGCGGGGAACTGCCGGGCGTGCTCGATGAGTGACTGCATGGTCGTACCTCGGTCTCTTCGATGCGGAACGGGTCTGCTTCGCAGAAGAGGGGTGCGCCGCGGTGGCCCTGACGCCCCGTGACGGCGGCGTCGGCCCGCCCCGGGTCCGTCCCGGGGCGTGCCGGAGCGGTGTCCCGGGGGCTGGGGGAGGGCGGTGACCGGTGGCGCACCTGCCGGTCAGCAGCGGAACGACTGCAGGGTGCTCAGGGTCGGCGCCGTTGCGGCGCCGGGATTCCGGCTGTGTCTCGCGGTCCCGGCCGACGTGCCGGGCGGGGGGCCCGTCGTCTCGTCCGGGGCGCCGCCGCCGTGGCCGGTGTTCCCGTAGCCGGGGCCGGCGGCGGCCGGAGCGCCGAGTGGGGTCAGCCGCGAGGGGTGGTTGCGCGGGTCGTACTCGTCGTGGTGGAGCCCGGCACCGTCCGCGCGGACGACCACGGCCGCGGTGTGGGGGTTCCTGTTCTCGGTGACGACGGCCGCCTCGGCCCGGGGCGCGTCGGGGGTGGCGCACAGCGGAGTCACCACGTGCAGCAGCACCGCGCAGATCAGCAGAATGCCCGCTGACACACGTGAGATCACCGCCGGACTCCTTGGCTGTCAGTGCTGCGCCGGGCCGAACATTACCGTTCCTTTGCCTCGTTTTCCGGTTGATTACTGCGTCTTTTGCAGTATGTGGTGTTGTCAGCCTGGTTCGTCCGGTGTTCGGGTGCCACCGGTGGGCGTCCGTTCGCGGTACGGCCGACGCCCTCGGTGGCCGCCCGGAGTGGAGTGACGGGCGGTCCTGGCCGGCCGGATCCGGACACGGCGTGGACACGGCGCGGGACTCTGCGATGATGAGCGCCGTAAAAGGCGACGGCGGAACGAGGAAGCCGGTGTGAATCCGGCGCGGTCCCGCCACTGTGATCGGCGAGCGGACCCCGAGCGGACCACTGCCCGGAGGCGGGTGGGAAGGCCGGGGCGAGCGGTGACCCGGGAGCCAGGAGACTCACGCGGTCGCCTCCTCGAGCTGACCGGGGCGGATTTCCCCGGAGGGGAGGGCTTGTCGTGGTGCCCAGGGGGCCAGTGGACACCGGTCCGGTGCCGTGCCGGATCGTGGTGTGCCGGGACTGCTGCTGCGGCAGTCCCAAGGTGACCGGAGTCGACCACGCGCATCAGGCCGCGCGTCTCGCGGAACAGGCACCGGTGCGGATCACCGACTGTCTGGACGTGTGCGACCAGGCGAACGTCGTCGTCGTGCAGCCGTCGGCCGAGGGGCGGGCCGCGGGCGGGCGACCGGCCTGGTTCGGCCTGGTGAACGATCCGGCCGCGACCGAGGACGTGGCCGCGTGGGTGCGCGCGGGCGGCCCGGGCCTCGCCGAGATGCCGGAGATCCTCGCGCTGTACGCCTTCACCCCGCCACGGCGCGTCCGTTCCGGATCGCTCCGGGACGCAGGCTGAGCCGTCGGACCCCTCGCCCCACGCTCCCGTCCGACGCGCGGCCCGCCGCGTCATCCGGTGGCTGATGCGCCGGAGCACGGCATGAGGGAGGACGCCACGAGGGGGAGCGGAGCCGTGGGCGCGCCGGGAGGACTGGCCGTGGAGGACCTGCCGGTGGTCCAGGACGGGGCAGGGCCCTGGCGGAGGGCGTGTCGCTGAGTGCGGCCCCCGGCGAGGTCGTCGGCCTCGTCGGCCCCGACGGCGCCGGGAGGTCGACCCTGTTGCGCACTGTCCACCGGGCACTGGCCCCGCCACGGACGGGTGCTGCTGGACGGGGAGGACCTACGGCGGATGCCGGTCAAGGGCCTGGCGCGCCGGCCCGGCCGAGTCCGCCACGGCCCGGCCGGGACCGCCCGTCAGGCCGTCGCCGTGGCCAGCCGGTCCGCGATCCCGGCAGTGATCGCCTCGGCGTGATCCGTGAGGTAGAAGTGGCCGCCGGGGAAGACCTGGAGCTCGAACGGCCCATCGGTGCAGCCGGCCCAGTGGTGCAGTTCGCCGACGCCCACGCGTGGGTCCGAGAACCCGGTCAGCGCATGCACCGGGCAGCGCAGTTGCGGTCCCGGGAGGAACCGGTAGGTCTCGGCGGCCCGGTAATCGCTCCGAATGGCCGGCAGGGCGCGTTCCAGCAGCTCCGGGTCGCCGAACATCTCAGACCCCGTGCCGTCGAGAGCCCGGATGTCCTCGACCAATTCCCGGTCCGAGAGCAGGTGCAACCCGTCGTCGACGACCCGGTGCGGGGCACGACGGCCCGACACGAACAGGGCGGCGGGCGCCCGGCCGGTGTCCTGCGCACGGCGGGCCACCTCGTAGGCGAGGGTCGCGCCCATGCTGTGGCCGAAGAGCGCGAACGGCCGGTCCAGGTAGGGGGTGAGGGCCTCGGCGACCCGGTCGGCCATCACCGCCATGTCCGGGACGGTGGGCTCGGCCTGCCGGTCCTGCCGTCCCGGGTACTGCACCGGGAGCACCTCGACACCCTGCTGCGCGAGGGCGCGCGAGAGTGGGAAGAAGAAGCCGGCGGAACCCCCGGCGTGCGGGAAGCACACGAGCCGGGCGTCGGCATCGGGGACCGGGTGGAACCTGCGGATCCAGGAACCTGTGCCGGCGCCGTCGCGGGCAGGACTCTCCATAATTTCCACATTCCTTCATACCCGTTCTCATCGGTGCACCGAACAGAGAATTGCGGAGCGGATTTCCGGCCGACAACCCCCTACCGGCTTTTCTGGGGGGTCCGCCGGTGGAATCGGGGTTCCCGCACCGAGGCCCTCTTCCTACCCTGATCCTGTGAACGAAATAGTCAGCGCCATCCTTTCCGACGACGCCGAGACCGTGGACTTCTCCGGTCTGCGCATCCCCGAGAGTTACCGGGGGAGCGTCGTCAGAAAAGAAGACATCGGCATGTTCGAGGGTGTGGCGACGGTGGACAAGGATCCCCGGAAGTCGTTGCACCTGGAGGACGTGGTGACGCCGGAGCCGGGTCCGGGCGAGGCGCTGGTGGCGGTGATGGCGTCGGCGATCAACTACAACACCGTGTGGTCGTCGATCTTCGAGCCCCTGCCGACGTTCGGCTTCCTGGAGCGCTACGGCCGGCTGTCGGAGCTGACCAAGCGCCACGACCTGCCGTACCACGTGCTGGGCTCCGACCTCGCCGGCGTCGTCCTGCGGGCCGGGCCGGGTGTGAACCGCTGGAAGGCCGGGGACCGGGTCGTGGCGCACTGCCTGTCGGTGGAGTTGGAGTCCGCGGACGGTCACAACGACACGATGCTCGACCCCGAGCAGCGGATCTGGGGCTTCGAGACCAATTTCGGCGGGCTGGCCGAGATCGCGCTGGTGAAGTCGAACCAGCTGATGCCGAAGCCCGAGCACCTGACCTGGGAGGAGGCCGCCGCGCCGGGGCTGGTCAACTCCACCGCCTACCGTCAGCTCGTCTCGCGCAACGGCGCGGGCATGAAGCAGGGTGACAACG